>JAISEK010000037.1 GCA_031264145.1 Deltaproteobacteria bacterium | reverse complement strand
AAACGCCTTGGCCTGGAGAGGAAACAGCATTTTGTCGATGGCTTGATCATCTCGAAGATATAGGCGGTCTTGTCGGCGTAGAGCAGATCTTGGGAAATTATTTCCGCAAAGGACGAGTCAGACACTGGTAAATTCTTCATGGTCAAGTCCTTGTCCCGGAGTCTTCAAGGGTCCAGGTGGGAAACAGTCCTGGGAGCCTTTAGCCCTTCTGCGGCATTATCCCACACCCACGCTACAGGTGGCAATCATTTCCGATGTATTTCAGCGACTTCTGGCCAATGGCACGGATGAGGCCAACAGAGCCGGACGCCGCAGCCATCCAACCACTTCCTCAGCCAAGTACCCTGCCCAGCCTGTCCATGAGGAAGGGCTGCCTGGGCTGGCCGTCCCAGGAGCGTCTCCAGGACGCCACCGGGCCATCTTGCTGTGGCCGCCATTTTTGCCTGACTGGGGGCCAGCTCTCCAGGCAGAGGGGAGATTGGCCTCGACCGGCCAGCGGGACCAGTTTCGGGAAGCTTGGTGTGGAGACAGGGACAAGGGCCTCCCCGGCCACCAATCGCCTGGGGCCGGAGGCCAGGGTCGGGAGCGTCCCGTCGTCGGGCCAAGAGAAAGCCAGGCCATTGGGTTATGCCGGTTTTGGGCTGGACTCGCAAGAAGGGCGGTGTGGATCGGGGCGGACATCGAGAGAGGGCCGGATCCGTCCTGTCGTGGCGGCCAGAGAACTGGCTGGCCGGCGTCTCTGGCCGCCAAAGGCCCGACATACGGCCGAGATGTTTTTGCTTGCTCGGGGGACATCCAAGGCCAAAGGCTCTCTCGAGCTGTCGGTTGGGCCAGGGGAAGGTCCGGTTCCAGGGCGGGCCGGCGATGGGAACCAGGGGTATCCTCGACCGTCACATCAAAGAAATGCGAGGCCCTAGGGCGTCTGGCCCCGGGCCGGACCTGGGCCAGGCTTGGGGAGGATCTTGCCCTGGGGCAGGGCGGCCCTGGGCCTGGTTCTGGCCGAGGGCGGGTGGAGGACGAAGTAGTAGATGAGGTAGAAGCCCAGAAAGACGAGGCAGTTGGCCATGGCCCCCCTGAAGGCGGCCCGGTAGGTCTCGAAATGCTCGCTCAGGAGGCCAAGAAGGATCGAGCCGAAGCCGATGCCGAGGTCGAAGGCGTTGAAGAGCGAGGAGGCCACCGATGTTCTCTGGTGGGGCTTGACGCTGTTGAAGGCCAGGGCCTGGACGCTGGGGAAGATGGTCCCGGTCGAGAGCCCCCACAACACGGCGGCCAGGAAGAGCAGCCCGGTGTCCCTTATGCTGGGAATCAGGATGATGGCCGCGGTCATGGAGGCTATGGCCGGGCTGATGACCATGCGGTGGCCGAAACGGTCCTGGATCTGGCCGGCGAAGACCCGAGAGACGAGGATGCCTATGGTGGCGAAGCCGAAGAAGTGGCCGCTGTAGCCCAGGCCGGTCTCCTTGAAGAAGAGGGCCAGGTAGATGGCCACGGCGCTGATGGATATCCCGGTCATGAACATCATCGCCGACGGGGCGAAGGCCTGCCGGCTCAGGAAGACAAGCTTGGGCCTGGGCTTGTCAGGCGGCGGGCCGGGGAGGGCCAAGTCAGGCATGCGGAGGGTCCACAGGAGGCCACCGACGTAGAAGCCGGACACCGTCAGGAACAGGACCAGGTATCCGAAGCCGTCCCTCAGCCAGATCCCTAGCGAGGGGCCCACGGCCAGGGTCAGGATGGTCCCCAGGCCCAGGAAGCCCATGCCCTGGGCCATCTTGTTGCCCGGTACCGTCTGGGCGGCCATGGCCGTGAGGACGGTGGAGGTGAGGCCGAAGCCCAGGCCATGCAGAAAGCGGGCCAGGCTGGCCGCTGGGGCCGAGTGGGCGAAAAAGTAGCTCAGGGCGGCCAGGCCGGCCAGAAGGAGGCCCAGCCGGACCAGGACGAAGGGCCTGATGGCCAGGACCAGCCGCGGGGCCAGCATGCGCATGATGATGGCGGCCACGGTGAACAGGCTGAAAATCCGGCCTATGGCGTCCCTGGAGTGGCCGTGTCCCTCCAGATACACGGTCAACGTCGGCAACAGGACGTCAAAGCCCAGAAAAATGAAGACGTTCAGGAATATGAAGGCCCGAAAGCCCTTGGTCCAGAGCTTTTGGCCGTCCTTGTCCTCCGAGAAATAGTAATCCCGGGCAGGATCTTGTTTCATCTTGGCCGCTTTTGGGATCCCTCGGGCCGGGGCCGGGGGCTGGTTGGGACGGACTGGGGGCGGGACGGACTTGGCCTGGCGGCTGGTGGAGGGGGAGGCCATCGGGTGGCTGGCGGCCCCCTCCCACAGCCCCGGTGCCGGGCCGGCCTGGCCTCGCGGCCGCCATGGGGAGACGTTTCGCCTGTAATCGGCGGCTAACCAGCGTTAGCCGGGGGGCGGGCCGCAAAACGGGACTGGCCCCCTCCGGCCCCGCCTGGCGGGGACTGGACGAGCTAAGATACACCATGGCCGCGGGATAGTCAAATGCGGAGAGGATTGGTTTGGCAAGAAACAGGGTATTAAATATGGCAAATTACGATGATTTTTTGGTTTTTGTGGTGTAGTTTAGATTCCCGTGGTTTCCGGGCCCGGGGGCCAGGCGGCATGGGGCTTGGGCCTGGCGATGTCGGCCGGCGTGGCCCCGGTGGCCCGGACGAGGTCCAGGGGGGCCAAAAGGAGCATGACCCCCCTGGCCCCGGCGTTGACGGCCACCTTTTCCAGGCCCAGGGCGCCCGAGTGGAGGAACAGGGGAAAGTGGCGTCGGCCGCCCAGGGGCGAGCAGCCGCCCCGGCGGTAGCCGGTCAGGGGGAAGAGGTCCCTGAGGGGGACCAGGGAGACAGAGCGCAGCGATGCGGCCTTGGCCAGGGACTTCAGGTCCAGCTCGAGGTCGGCTGGCAGGCAGGCCTCAAGATGGCCCAGCGGCGCGCCATGGAGGAGGATGGTCTTGTAGACCATCGCTGGGGGCAGGCCCAGGAGGGCCGCAGCGGTCTCGGCCGAGAGGTCGTCCTCGTCGACCCGGCAGGTGGCCATGTCGTAGGCCACCCCCAGATCGTCGAGGATTCTCGCGGCGTTGGTCTTGGCGGGTGGCCTGGGGTGGGCCAAGCCTACAGCCTCTTGATTTCGTCGGCTATGGACTGGCCCAGGGCCTTGAGCGGGCCCAGGTCCTTCTCCTGCGGCACCCACTGGACCCGGACCTCGTCGGCCGGGACGCTGTAGCCCATGTTCCTCAGCTCGGCCTGGACCAGCTTGGCCCCCTCGCCGCTCCAGCCGTGGGAGCCGAAGGCACCGCCGATCTTGTTCTTGAACTTGAGGCTCTTGACGTAGGCGATGAAGTCGGCGACCGACGGGAACAGCTGGTTGTTGATGGTCGGCGTGCCGATGATGATGGCCGCCGCCTCGAAGCACTCGGTGGCCACCTCCGAGCGGTGCCTGTTCTTGAGGCAGTGGTAGCTGGCCTCTATGTCCTGGCCGGCCAGGAAGTCCGTCAGTTCCCTGGCCATGTACTCGGTGGAGTGCCACATGGTGTCGAAGACGACCACGGCCTTGCGCCTGGGCTTCTGCTGGACCCACTTGGCGTAGATCTCGATTATCCGGCCCGGGTTCCTGCGCCAGACGAAGCCATGGTCGGGGCAGATGGTCCTGATCTGGGCGGCCAGGCCGTCGGCGGCGACCTTCTCCAGCAGCTTGCCGATCTGGACGGTGTAGGGCGTCAGGATGTTGGCGAAGTAGTTTAGGGCCAGGGGGCCCCAGACGTCCTCGGGGATCTCGTCGTCGAAGCGTTCCGGGCAGGCCAGGTGCATGCCGAAGCCGTCCTGGGAAAACAGGAGGCCCTGGGAGGGTAGGAAGCTGAACATGCTGTCGGGCCAGTGGATCATCCTGGTCTCCATGAAGACCAGATCCTCGCCCCCGACGTCGAGCTTGGGCCCGACGGCCTGGAGGTTCAGGCCGGCCGACGGGAACTGGCCGGCCAGGTTTTTGACCCCCATGGTGCTGGCCAGGACCGGCTTCTCGATCCCGATGTGCCTGAGGATGCCAGGAAGGCCGCCCGAATGGTCCATCTCGGCGTGGTTGGAGACGACCTGGTCGATTCTTTTGGGATCGACGATCTTGGAGACCCGGCTCAGGAGCTCGTCCTCGAAGCCGTGTTTGACTGTATCGATGAGCGTTATTTTATTGTCCTTGACAATTAGGTAGGCATTGTAGGTGCTGCCTCTCGGCGTCAAATATCCATGAAAATCACGAATATCATAGTCAACGGCACCAACCCAGAATATATTATCAGATATTTTAATTGGTTCCATGGAAGCGCTCCATAAAAGGCGATCTGATTTGATGTGTGAATAATAATAAGGTAGTACTAGGAAAAACAAACTGGCCGCCGCGTCGGGGTGCCGTGGTAGCCTGCATCTCGGTTTGACGAAAAAGAGCCTCGGAAAAAAGCATGGCCCCGAAGGGCCATGCTGGGATGGTCAGACGTCGGCCCGGTTGTAGATCCTGGCCAGTTTTCTGAGGTGCTTGGCCTCCTCCATGAT
This sequence comes from Deltaproteobacteria bacterium, assembly GCA_031264145.1. Classification (GTDB taxonomy): domain Bacteria; phylum Desulfobacterota; class Desulfarculia; order Adiutricales; family Adiutricaceae; genus JAIRNQ01. The sequence continues at coordinate 28,975 of JAISEK010000037.1, read as the reverse complement.
CAGCCGGTCCACCGACATCTCGTCGCCCAGGGTGTCGGAGGCGTTCTTTAGCTGGACGAAGAAGACTATCGAGTCCTTCTCGAAGCCCATGGCCAGCGCTAGGGCCTCCCTGACCGTGGAGATCCCGGCGAGCAGGGAGTCCGCCTGGGCGGCGCCGCTCTTGAAGACGTTCAGGCCGGCCATCATCTTGAGGTAGTCGTCGGTCTCGTTGTCCGGATCGTAGATCGTGGGCTGCTCCTTGGGCAGGGAGCCCAAGTACTTGGCGAATATGGCCTTGTGGATTTCCTCCTCCTGGGCCAGGGAGGTGAAGAGATCGGCTATGGGGCCGGAGAATTTCCTGGCCGCCTCCCTGTAGAACCTAAGGCCGTTTTCCTCGATGGTGAGGGCGATTTTGAAGGCATCCCAAGCGTTGAATGGGTAAATCATCGGTCCTCCCACAGGGCCGGTTCTGGCCACCCACTGTGGCCAGAACCGCATGATAGGTGTTGCCCGTGGCCGGCCGGAGGCCTGTCCCGGGCCGAACGGCTCAACCCTGGGCGTCGAACTGATCCTTTCCGGCCCCGCAGACGGGGCAGGTCCAATCGTGGGGCACCTGGCTGAAATCGGTGCCAGGGGCCACGTTGTTGTCGGGATCCCCGACGGCCGGGTCGTAGACGTAGCCACAGACTATGCAGACGTGCTTTTTCATCGGTCAACTCCAAAAATGGTTGGAAAAGGGTCCTCTTGGGCCCGGCCTCTCGGCTGAGCGGCCGACCGTTGGCTCGGGCCATGGCTAGAGATGGCCCAGCCGGTCAAGAACACGGGGCGACCTACGGCCGCCCGGGGGAGGGCCAGCCCAGCCAAAACCCAATTCTTGACTGGTGGGATAAACCCCAGCCAGTGGTAAGGCCTTGGGAAATTTTAAACCAGAAAGTGACATAAAGCAACCGTCCAAAAAAGGCCAATTGGTGGCCAACGGCCCTAGGCCAGGCCGCTATTGGGCCGGGCGGCCGTCCCGGAATTGGCAGTATAATATCCTGACAAAACCATAAACCTGGTCCGGCGCTGGGAGGGCCGGGCTTTGAAAGAGGGAGGGAATTAAAGTAAAATTCTTCCCAGTCTGAGGGTGTCCCGGCCGGGCCCAGCGGGGCAAGACGGCCCAGGGGAGGTGCGTTTTGGGCGAGGGCCTGAGAATCATAGTCGGCCTGGGGAATCCCGGCAAGCAGTACCAGAACACCAGGCACAACGCCGGCTACATGGCCCTGGCCGCCATGGCCAGGCTGAGGGACCTCGACGATCCCTCCCGCCGTGGACGCAGCCTGGTGACCAATGGGCGCATCGAGGGCCGGAAGGTCCTCCTGGCCTGGCCCCAGACCTTCATGAACAACTCGGGCCAGGCGGTGGGGGAACTCCTGGGCTTCTACAAGCTGCCGACATCGAGCCTTTTGGTCATCCACGACGACATGGACGTGGCCCTGGGGAGGCTCAAGGCCTCCTCCGGCGGGGGCTGCGGCGGCCACAACGGCGTCATTTCCATCCAGGGCGAGATCGGCCCCGAGTTCGACCGCCTCAGGGTCGGCATCGGCCGCCCCCCCAAGGGTGCATTCGGCGGGGACTACGCCCCCTACGTCCTTTCGTCCTTCACGGCCTCCGAGGGCGAGATCATCGACCCGGCCCTGCTCCTGGCCGCCCAGGCCGCTGTCCTCTGGACCTTCAAGGGCATGGCCGCCTGCCAGAGGAAGGCCAACGTCAGACCCAAGCCCCCAAAGGAGGAGACGGGGAATGAGGCCGGAGGGGAGCCTGGGAAGAAGGCGTTGGAGGACGGCCCTGAAAGCCCGGAGGGACGGCAAGAGTTAAAAAGTCAATAAATCAGCCTAGCTTGGCACTGGATTTGAACGATGCCGCAGGCAAACTCTTGACCTGACTGACAAAAACTAAACGGAAGGAACAAGCGGGAGAATTACCCAAAAAGGAGTGCTGCTTGAGTTATGATTGGGTATATGGAAGGGGTACAAGAGGGGTAAGACGAAAATCTTTATCCAGGATTTTCTCGTTGTTGCCAACGCTGGTTGAACGTGGGGTCATTTCCAGTTGAGGAAAAAACGTGCGATAATTGGCTTGACCTGAGGGAACCCTTTGAACATCAATGCCAGGGCTAGGCGTGGGGAACAGACATGGAAGAACTGCCGATCGGCATGCAGACATTCAAGGATCTCATTGAAGGTGGCTATGTTTACGCCGACAAGACGAGGTACGTCTACGACATGGTCCGCAGTGGCAAGGCCTACTTCCTTTCAAGGCCCAGGAGGTTTGGAAAATCACTTCTTTTGAGCACCTTTGAGTCGCTGTTTAGCGGGCCACCAGATCCCGACGGGAAACCCAAGGGGCTCTTCGCCGACCTCTGGATTGGCCGAGAGTCGGATTATGATTTTAAACAGACCTACCCTATCATAAACTTATCAATGTCCTCGTCCACCAATTCCCCGGAAGATCTCAAGGAATCCATCCTGAAGAAGCTGAAAAGAATTAATCATTCAGAAAAATTGGGACTTGACATTACTCTTCCTGGAACCGATTTGTTCTTTGTCATACAAGGCCTGAATGAAAAATACGATAAAAAAGTGGTCGTCCTAATTGACGAGTACGATGCCCCAGTCAGCAACAACATCGACAATAGGGAATTGGCCTTGAAAAACAGCGAAATACTGAGGGATTTTTACTCCGGCTTCAAGGACACCGACAAGTACCTGCGTTTCGTCTTCGTGACAGGGGTGACCCGCTATGCCTTCATGGGCCTCTCGGCCGGTCTCAACCATCTTAACGACATCACTTTGACCCCAAAATACGCCGGCATCTGCGGCTTTACCCAGGAGGAGTTTGATGGCTGTTTCCGGGAGCATCTGCCGGTTGTCCTTGGAGATATGAGGGGTCAGGATCCAGTGCCAGCGGATGCCACCGTCGCCGATCTGATGGACATCGTCAATGACTGGTACGACGGATATAGCTGGGATGGAAAGACCATGGTCCTGAACCCCCTGTCCATATTGAAATTTCTTGAACTATCGGCTTTTTCTGACTACTGGATACAGTCGAACCCGTCCGTTGCTTTTTTGTCAAAAGTGGCCAGGGAGAACCCTCTTGCTCTCCTGGGAGACGAGTCTGGCGAGATTTCCCAGGGAACCCTCGGCCTGGCCGAGGTCGGCGGTCTTGGGCCTGTTCCGGCCTTGTTCCAGACGGGGTATCTGACGATAGATAAAGTCGTGAACATCAAGGACGTTGGCAGGGCCTTCACCTTGAAAATCCCAAATCTGGAGGTCAAAGGACCAAATATCAAATGGTTCCAGGACAACGTCTACGGCTTCCTGGGCAAGGATCCGGCCATCGAAATGGACATCTTTCACGGGGCGATTCGGGACAGGGACGCCGGGAAGCTCACGCGGATCATCGATTCCGTCTTCGCCGGGCTTTCGGCCGAGCACCACGCCGACAACGAGTCGTGCTACCACAAGGTTCTGTACGGATACTGCCACAAGTTTGGCCGCATCGTGACGCCGGAGCGCAAGGGCGCCGTCGGCAACTCGGATCTGCTGGTCATTTTCCCGGATGGCCTGTATGCGGTGATGGAACTCAAATTCGATGTCGGCAAGTCAATCCCGCTGCAGACTAGGCTCGTGGCCAGGCTGGCCAAGACGGCTTTGTCAGCCATAGATGGGAAGGACTACTGGAGGCCATTCCAGGCCGAAGCCAAGGAGCTGGTCAAGATAGGCCTTGGCGTCTCCTGGCGTGGCCAGTGTCTGGCCTTGATGGAAAGCGAGGGGTAAGTATTGGGCGAATCTGCCAGGATTCGGTCAAAAATATGGGAGACCTCGACTGTATTTTTGATGATATTGAGACAATGGCTGTGCTGGCGAACATAATGATCTGCCAAATTTGTCAGCGGTAGGTCTGAAGGAATGGCATAAGTGGGTTTAAAGCCGATTGGCCACCGAATTGCGTCTTGCATGAAAAGCCCTTTTCCTGTGAGCATATGAGTATATCAAATTGGATAGGCCAAATATAACGGCAATCTATGCGGTCATTTCTATTGTTTGCTGACACCATAAAGATAAAAAAATAGTAAAGGCTATATATTCATGAAAAATAAATTATTATTATCAGTTATATTTCTTTTTACTATGCTATTGGTATTTGATTTAGCAAAAAGATATAGTATAAACATATGTTAACCTGAAACATTAAAAAAACAAGAAGTTGAGACTCGATATAATCTAGATTTGAGATATCAAAATGATAATAAAGTATGTGATGATGAAACTGCTATATTTTATAGCCTAGCTACTGATCAAAAAAATCCTAAAGCTCAGATTTTGCTTGCGTCAAAGTATTATGATGGTGAATGTATACCACAAGATAAAGACAAAGCTATTAAATTGCTCCGTCCTATTGCCGAAAAAGGAGACGCTGATGCCCAGTATTTTCTTGGATATTTCTATGAAAATGATGATAGACAAATTCAAAACTTGGTCGAGGCGGCCAAATGGTATCAACGAGCAGCGGAGCAAGACAATACTTCTGCCATGAGACGGATTGGTTTGATGTACAAAGAAGGACAAGGTGTAATAAAAAACTTCAATGAAGCTATTAAGTGGTTATGTTTAGCCTATGAAAGAGGACATATTTCTGTTACACACGATATTGGAATGATATATTATAATGGAGAAGAAATACCACATGATTATGCTGAGGCTGCTAAATGGTATCGTTTGGCTGCTGAACGAGGAGACCCTCAGGGCAAGCTAGATCTTGGCCTGATGTACTATGAAGGCAAAGGAGTATCTCAAGATTATGCTGAAGCATTCAAGTGGCTTCACGAGGCTGCTGAATATCATAATTATGGTGAAGCGCAATATACTCTTGGTTTAATGTATCATAATGGCGAAGGAGTGCTGCAAGATTATGCAAAAGCTGCCAAATGGCATAGTTTGGCGGCTAAATGGTATCCACCAGCTCAGACCGCACTTGGCGATATGCATTATAACGGCGAAGGAGTCCCACAAGACCTGGTCGAGGCCGCAAAATGGTACCGTCTGGCCGCAGCCCTAGGCGATGCTCTGGCCCAGAACAGACTTGACGGCATTGACGTGACCCAGTTCAAGACTGAAATCATTGAAAGGGTTGAAAGGGATCGTCTGGCCGCTGAACAAGGCCAACTAGAAGCCCAGCTTAGACTTGGCTTTTTGTATCACCATGGCGATCTGGAAGTCCCAATACCTCGAGATTATGCTGAGGCCGCAAAATGGTACCGTTTGGCCGCTGAACAAGGAAACAGCGGGGCTCAGTCTAGTCTTTGGATGATGTATCGTAACGGCTATGGGGTTCCACAAGACTCTGCCGAGGCCGCTAAATGGCGTCGTCTGGCCGCCGAACAAGGCCACTCTGGCGCACAGCTATCTCTTGGCAATTCGTATTACCATGGCGAAGGAGTGCCCCAAGACTATACTGAGGCAGCGAAATGGTACCGTCTGGCCGCTGGACAAGGAAACATTCAAGCCAAGTGGGAACTTACCCTGATGTGTTCTGCTGGGGTTGGGGTTGAAGTACGGAATTTTTCCGAGGGCACCTCGCCTACGGGGGGAGTCGATGCCCTACAAGGCACTGATTGACCTTTTTGCGAAATCAAAACCTTCCGCAAGAGCGCGAAATATCCTGCTGGTTTATGCCGGGGGAGCCTTGATACAAACTGGGTTTTTGCTTATCCAACTTGCGAGGACCTGTTTCTGCCAAAGGCCCCAAGGCGGGGGGATCTGGTCCAGCGGGTTAAAGGGAGGCCCTTATCTCGGCCGGGGTGGCCGTGGCCGTGCCCACCTTGCCCACGACCACGGCGGCGGCCAGGGTGGCCAGCTCGGCCCCGGCCGCGAGGCCCAGGCCGGCGGCCAGGGCGGCGGCCAGGGCGGCCACGACCGTGTCCCCGGCCCCGCTGACGTCGAAGACCTCCCTGGCCCTGGCCGGGAAATGCATGGTGGCGCCCCCTGTGGCGAGAAGGGTCATGCCGTCCTCGCTGCGGGTTATGAGGAGGTTCTTGAGGCCTCTGGCCTCCATGAGCCTGCGGCCGGCCGAGGCAAGCCCCTCGCCGTCGGCCCGCCCCAGATCCTCTCCGGTGGCCAGGGCCAGCTCCTGGCGGTTGGGGGTGACCAGGGTGGCCCCCCGGTAGCGGCCGTAGTCGGCCCCCTTGGGGTCGACCACGACCGGGAGACCCAGGCGCCCGGCCCTTTCCATGAGCCAGGAGAGGAAGGGGGGCGAGAGCACCCCCTTGCCGTAGTCGGAGGCGGCCACGGCCCCGCAGAGGGGGAGGAGGGCCTCGACGGCCTCCCGGTAGCGCAGGGCCGTCTCCTCCGGGAGGGGGCTGTCGGACTCCTCGTCGAAGCGGACGACCTGCTGGATTCCGGCGATGACGCGGGTCTTGACGGTCGTGGGGCGGGAGGGTTCCTCGATCAGGGGCGGCGATCCGGGATCCAGGGCCACGGACATGAGGCCGGACAGGACCGGGGCCCACTGGTCGCTGCCCACCAGGCCAACGGCCAGGGCCCTGGCCCCGAGGGAGTGGAGGTTCATGGCCACGTTCCCCAGCCCGCCCGGCATGAGGGTCTTGCGCCTGACGGCCACGACCGGGACCGGGGCCTCGGGCGAGAGGCGCGAGGCCTGGCCGTAGATGTAGCGGTCCAGCATCAGATCGCCCAGGCACAGGACCCTGGCCGAGGCGATTTTGGCGAGGGTCTCGAGGACATTGGGGGCCATGGGCGTTCCCTCCGCGTCCCGGGCCGCCCTTCTCGGGGCCAGGGCCTCAGGCGTCGTCGTACTGGGAGAAGGGGGTGGCCAGCTCGGAGCAGGCCAGGGTGTTGTAGCGGCCCAGGCTCCGGCTGGCCTCGGCGAAGAAGTCCACCGAGATGTCCAGCTTTCGGTCAAGGCGGTAGATGGCCCGTCCCTGGGCGTCCCTGATGGAAAGGAAGACGGACGTGGCTGGCCCGCCCTTGGGGACGGGCTGCCTGGTCTTGCCGCCCAGGAAGGAGACGACCGGCTCGAGATCGTTCACCGAGGTGTGGACTATGAGCGAGGGAAACATCCGGGCCAGGCTCTCCTCCAGGTCCGCTATGTCGTCGGCCATGATTTTCGGCCGGCCGGAGTCCTCCGGGCCCGTCCCCTCTATCTTGCCCGTGACGATGACCAGCCTCCCGTCGGCCAGGATGTCCTTCCGTCTCTTTATGAGCTTGTCGAAGACCATGACCTCTATGGAGTCCTCGTGGTCGCTCAGGAGCGGCGAGGCGTAGCTGTTTCCCTTCTTGGATATCTTGAGGGCGAAGCCGGAGAGCTGGCCGCAGAGCCTGACCTTGCCCCGGTCGCGGGAGGTCTTGGCCGCCGGGATGCTGTCGGTCCTGATGGCCTCGATGGCCGGCAGGAACCTGGCCAGCGGGTGGCCCGAGACGTAAAAGCCCAGAAGCTCCTTTTCCTGCTCCAGCCGCTCGCTCTCGGACATGGGCGGGGCCTTGGGCCAGACGCGCTTCTTTTCCGGCGGGGGGGCGAGCGAGGCGAACAGGGAGGCCCCGCCGGCCGGCCCCCTTTTCTGCCGGGACTTGGTCACGTCCATGGCCTCCGGGAGGGCCGTCAGGAGGACCTCCCTGGGGGCCCCCCCGCACTTGTCGAAGGCCCCGCACTTGATGAGGGCCTCGACCACCCGTCGGGTCACCTTCTTGCCGTTTATCCGGGCGCAGAAGTCGAAAAGATCCTTGAAGGGCCCCTCGGCCCTGGCCTCGATGATGGCCTCGATGGCCCCCTGGCCGAGGCCCTTGATGGCCCCCAGGCCGAAGACTATCGCGCCGTCCTCCACAGATGTCCGGAAGTGCGAGGCCCCGACGTCCGGGGGCCTGACCTCGATGCCGGCCTGGCGGCACTCGGAGATGAGGCGGCTGATTTTCTCCTGGTTGTCGGCCTCGGAGGAAATGAGCGAGGCCATGAACTCGACCGGGTGGTAGGCCTTGAGGAAGGCCGTCTGGAAGGTGATGTAGGCGTAGGCCACGCTGTGGGACTTGTTGAACCCGTACTCGGCGAACTTCTCCATCAGGTCGAATATCTGGCTGGCCTTGTGCTCGGGGATGCCGTTCGCGGCCGTCCCCTCCATGAAGATGGCCCGGTGCCTGGCCATCTCCTCGGGCCTTTTCTTGCCCATGGCCTTCCTCAGCTCGTCGGCCTTGCCCAGGGTGTAGCCGGCCAGGACCTGGGCGATGCGCATGACCTGCTCCTGGTAGACGATGACGCCGAAGGTCTCCTCGAGGATGGGCCTGAGGACGTCCAGATCGTACTTGGCCTCGGCCTGGCCGTTCTTGACCCTGATGTAGGTGTCGACCATGCCGCTCTTGAGGGGCCCGGGCCGGTAGAGGGCCACCAGGGCCACTATGTCCTCGAGGCGGTTGGGCTTGAGCCTGACCAGGACGTCCCTTATGCCCTGGTTCTCTATCTGGAACAACCCGCTGACGTCGCCGCTGCACAGGAGGGCGAACGTCTTCTGGTCGGCGTAGTCTATACCGGCCAGGTCGAGCTCGGTGCCCTTCTCCCTCAGAAGGGCCAGGCAGTGCTTGATGAGGGTCAGGGTCTTGAGGCCCAGCAGGTCGAACTTCACCAGGCCGTTCTGCTCCACGCCGTCGAGGTTGTACTGGGTGATGACCTGGGTGCGTCGGCCATCCGCCTCGGGCGACTTGGGGTCGCAAAAGACCGGCATGTGCTCCATCAGCGGGCGGTCGCCTATGACCACCCCGGAGGCGTGGGTGGAGGAGTGGTGCGGCAGGTTCTCCAGGAGGAGGGCCATGCTGATGAGCTTCCTGACCTGGTCGTCGGCCTCCATGGCCGCCTTGAGCTCCGGGAGGCTGGCGACGTCGGCCAGGGCCACGCCTGGCTTCTCGGGGACAATCTTGGCTATGGCCGAGACCTCCGGGAAGGACATGCCCAATACCCGGCCCACGTCACGTATGACCGCCCTGGCCTTCATCTGGCCCAGGGTCAGGATCTGGGCCACGTACTCGCCTCCGCCGTAGGTCTCGGTCACGTAGCGGATGACCTCCTCGCGGCACTCGGCGCAGAAATCGACGTCGATGTCGGGCATGCTCTTGCGCTCCGGGTTCAGGAAGCGCTCGAACAGGAGGTCGAAGCGCAGGGGATCGACGTCGGTGATGCCCAGGCTGAAGGCCACCAGGCTGCCAGCGGCCGAGCCGCGGCCTGGCCCGACCGGGATGCCCCGGTCCTTGGCCCAGTTGATGAAGTCGGCCACGATCAGGAAGTAGCCGGGGAAGTTCATCCTGTTGATGACGCCGATTTCCTCGGAAAGGCGGTCCAGATAGCGATTCCTTTCGTCCCCGGATAAGGACCGCCCGGCCGCCTCCATCTGGCGCAGGCGGCCCTCGAGGCCGGCTTGGGCCTTCCCGGCCATGATGGCGTCCGGGGACCCGCCCTCGGGCAGATCGGGGAGGCGGGGGAAATAGTAGACCCTCCGCTTGGGGTCGGCGTTGGAGAACTCGACCGAGCATCTGTCGGCGATGGCCAGGGTGTTGGCCAGGGCCTCGGGGCACCAGGCGAAGTCCCGGGCCATCTCCTCAGGGCTCTTGAAGAAGTACTCGTTGTTGTCCATGCGCATCCTGGCCGGCTCGTCCAGCTTCTTGCCGGTCTGGATGCACAGGAGGACGTCGTGGGCCTCGTGGTGCTCCTTCTTCAGATAGTGGCAGTCGTTGGTGGCCACCAGCGGGAGGCCCATCGCCCAGGCCAGCTCGGCCAGGGCCTTGTTGGCGATGGCCTGGTTGGGTATGCCGTTCTCCTGGAGCTCGAGGTAGAAGCGGCCCGGGAATATGCCCGAGAGCCTCTCGGCGGCGGCCCTCCCCGCGGCCTGGTCGCCGACCACCAGGGCCTTGGGGACCTCGCCCTGGAGGCAGCCCGAGAGGGCGATGACGCCCCCGGAGTGTCTGGCCAGGAGCTCGTGGTCCACCCTGGGCTTGTAGTAGAAGCCCTCTATGTTGGCCAGCGAGATCATCCGGCAGAGGTTGTGGTAGCCCTCGAGGTTCTGGGCCAGGAGGGTCAGGTGGAAGCGGCTCTCGGCCTTGTCGCGGGAGCGCCGCCCCAGGCTGGACACGTAGGTCTCGACCCCAAGGATGGGCTTTATCCCGGCCTCGACGGCGGCCAGGTAGAAGGACCACAGGCCGAACATCTGCCCATGGTCGGTCAGGGCCACGGCGGGCATGCCCATTTCCTTGGCGGTGTTGACCAGATCGCCGATCCTGATGGCCCCGTCGAGGAGGCTGTAGCAGGAGTGGACGTGGAGGTGGACGAAGCTCATTGTCTCCCAGCCAGGAAACCCAGGGCCTCGGCCCGGGGAGGGATGGCCATCTTCCCCAGGCGGGAAGCTGGCCCGGTTGAGCGCGCCCCGCCGGCGGGCGCTGGGCGGGCTAGTTGGACTCCAGCCTGTAGTTGGGGGCCTCGGTGGTTATTATGACGTCGTGGACGTGGCTTTCCTTGAGCCCGGCCGAGGTGATGCGGACGAACCTGGCCTTGTCCCGCAGGGCCGTGAGATCCGCGGCCCCCAGGTAGCCCATGCCGGCCCTTAGGCCCCCCAGGAGCTGGTAGATGGTCTCCGAGAGGAGGCCCCGGTAGGGCACCCGGCCGACGATGCCCTCAGGGACCAGCTTGGAGCTGTTGTCCGAGGTCCTCTGGCCATAGCGGTCGGCCGAGCCCTCCCTCATGGCCTCCAGCGAGCCCATGCCCCGGTACGACTTGTAGGAGCGGCCCTGGAAGAGTATCTTCTCGCCCGGGCTCTCCTCGGTCCCGGCCAGGAGGGAGCCCAGCATGACGGCCGAGGCCCCGCCGGCCAGGGCCTTGACGATGTCGCCGGAGAACTTTATGCCGCCGTCGGCCAGGATGGTGGAGCCCAGGCGCCTGGCCTCGGCCGCGCACTCGAATATGGCCGTCATCTGGGGCACGCCGACGCCGGCGATGATGCGGGTGGTGCATATGGAGCCCGGCCCCACGCCCACCTTGACCGCCGCGGCGCCGGCCTCGACCAGGGCCTTGACGCCCTCGGCGGTGGCCACGTTGCCGGCGATCACCTCGACCTCGGGGAAGGCCCCCCTAAGTTCCCTGACGATGGCGACGTTGCCCTTGGTGTGCCCGTGGGCCGAATCGACCACCAGGACGTCGACCTTGGCCTGGACCAGGGCCCCGGCCCGCTCCATGGTGTCCTGGCCGCCCACGGCCGCCCCGACCCTGAGGCGCCCCTGGGCGTCCTTGCAGGCGTTGGGGAACTGCCTGACCTTCTCGATGTCCTTGATGGTTATGAGGCCGACCAGGAGGCCCTGCCCGTCCACGACCAGGAGCTTCTCGATGCGGTTCTCGTGGAGCCGGGCCTTGGCCTCCTCCAGCGTGATGCCCTCCCGGGCCGTGACCAGGGAATCCCTGGTCATGACCTCGTCGACCGGCCGCTCGAAGTTGCTCTCGAAACGCAGGTCCCTGTTGGTGACGATGCCCTTGAGCTCGCGGTCGTTGGCGACCACGGGGACCCCGGAGATGTGGTACTGCTCCATCAGCCTCTTGACCTTGCTGACCGGGGTCGAGGGCGGCACGGTCACCGGGTCCAGGATCATGCCGCTCTCGCTCTTCTTGACCTTCTCGACCTCGAAGGCCTGCTCCCTGATGGGCATGTTGCGGTGGATGATGCCCAGCCCGCCCTGGCGGGCCATGGTTATGGCCGTGGCCGACTCGGTCACCGTGTCCATGGCCGCGCTGACCAGGGGGGCGTTCAGGGTAATCCGTTCGGTCAGCCTGGTCGAGAGGGAGGTGTCCCTGGGCTGGATCTCCGAGAAGGCCGGGACCAGCAGGAGGTCGTCGAAGGTCAGGCCTTCCTGGAAAATGTGGCGGTCGTTCATGGGTTTTCCTCGGGTATTTTGGGGGTTATGGGGGCCAGGCCCGCGGCGGCCAGCCAGAGGCCCTCGAGGAGGCTGTTGTCGCTGACTATCATCTTGGCCTTGGAAAAATAATCCATGATGGAAAGGACCAGGACCAGGCCGGCCACGATCACGTCGGCCCGGCGGGGGTGGAGGCCGGGGAGGGACCGCCGCTCCCCGGTGGACAGGCGGGCCAGCCTCCCGAGGAGATCCATGACGCCCTCCTGGCCCACGATGGCGTTGTTCACCCGCCCGGGGTCGTAGGACCCGAGCCCCATGAGCATGGCGGCGATGGTCGTGACCGTGCCGGCGGTCCCGACCAGCGTGGCCCCTGGGCCCAGGAGGCCCCAGTCGCCCCGGGCCAGCGTTTCCAGGATGGCGGCCTCCATGGCCAGAAGCTCGCCCGGCAGGGGAGGGTCGGCCGCCGCGTGGGCCTCGGTCAGGCCGACCACGCCGAGGGGAAGGCTCTGGACCCCGGCTATGTCCCTGCCCCTGGCGACGATGAACTCGGTCGAGCGGCCGCCGACGTCGAAGATGAGGGATTCCGGGGGGACGGGGCCGAGGCCGGAGAGGACGCCCCGGGCCGAGAGGAAGGCCTCCTGGTCGCCCGAGAGGACCAGGGTCTCCCAGCCGAAGCGCCGGCCGATGGCCGCCATGAAGTCCTGGCCGTCCAGGGCCTCCCGGAAGACCATGGTCCCCCCGGCCAGGACCCTGAGGGGGGCCTCGGCCCCGATGACGGCGGCGAAGCCCTCCAGGGCCTCCATGGCCCTCATCTTGGGCTCCTCGGCCAGGCACCCTCCAGGTGAGAGGCCCTCCGAGAGGCGGGGAATCTCCTGCCAGACCCGGCGGCCGCCGGGCCCGCCGTCGACCGGGGAGGCCAGGATAAGCCGGAAGGTGTTGGAGCCCAGGTCGAGGGCGGCCAGACGGTCAGGGGGCATATTCGGGGAACTTTTCCTGGGAGGAGGGGGCCATGATGGCGCAAACGGGCGTCGACGGGGCCAGATATGGCCCATCGACCCCCGTGCGTGGGATTAATCTACCAGATGTAGTGTGCTCTTTCAAGGGGAAAAAGGGTGCCGGCCAGGCATTGGGGGCGGGGTCTTTTCTGTGGTAGGATGTCCCCGAGCGGCTGCCATGGCGGCACTGGGCCAGGCTTTCCCGGGGGCCTTCCCGGGGAGGTCCGCGCCCCCTGGCCGGCGGCGTTTTCCCCCGGCCGGGCGCTGGGGCCGGGACTAGGGAGAGGGACCATGACGGGGCAGGGCTGGAACCCGGCGAGTCTTCTGGAGCTGACCAGGAATTTCTGGACCCTCTGCGCCATCCAGGCCGGGGTCGCCCTGGATCTGTTCACCGCCCTGGACGAGGCCGGCGGGAGGCTCCCGCTCGGGCGGCTGGCCGAAAGGACGGGCGCCGACGCCCGGGCCATGGGCATGCTGGCCACCGCCCTGGCCGGCCTGGGTCTCCTGGAGCGGGAGGGCGAGGTCCTTTCCCTCACGGGCGACTCCCGGCGCTTCCTGTCGGCCAGATCCGGGGACTACTACGGGCACATGCTGATCCACCAGTCCCACATAATGCCCGCCTGGGCCCAGCTGGCCACGGCCGTGAGGACCGGCCGGAGGGTGGCCCCGGCCACGGCGGCCGAGTCGGGGGACCCCGGGCGGAGGGAGGCCTTCCTGATGGCCATGCACGAGAACGCCCGGCGCCAGGCCGAGGCCGTGGCCGAGGCCCTGGATCTCTCCGGCCGGCGGACGCTCCTGGATCTGGGTGGCGGCCCGGGCACCTACGCCGCCAGCCTCTGCGCCCGCCATCCCGATCTCTCGGCGGTCGTCTTCGATCTGCCCGGCACGGCCCCCGTGGCCGGGAAGGTCATCTCCGGCCTGGGGCTGGGGGACAGGGTCTCCTTCGTCGGCGGCGACTTCCTCTCCGATCCCCTGCCCGGGCCCTTCGGGGCGGTCCTCATCTCCCAGGTCCTCCACCAGGAGGGGCCGGACGGGGCGGCGGCCCTGGTGGCCAAGGCGGCCGGGGCCCTGGAGCCGGGGGGCCTCCTGGCGGTCCAGGAGTTCTTCCTGGAGGACGATCTGTCCGGCCCGGCCTCCTCGGCCCTCTTTTCCCTGAACATGCTGGTCAACACCAGGGACGGGCAGTCCTATTCCTTCGCCCAGGTCACCGGGTTCATGGAGGGGGCCGGCCTGGCCGGCGTGCGGCGCGTCCCGGCCAGCCTGCCCCGCGGCTGCGCCATCCTGGCCGGGACCAGGGCCTGACCGGGATGGGGCCGCCAGTTGGCGACAGGCCGAGGGCGCTGGCTCTCGACCTGGACGGCACGCTCCTGGGGACCGACTCGCTGTGGGAACTCTTCTTCAAGGGCCTCTCCCAGGGACGCCTGGCCCCGCTGGGCTGGCTCCTCTGCGGCCGGCTCAGGTTCAAGAGGAACCTGGCCCGGACCGTGGAGCTCGATCTGGACCTCCTGCCCTGGAACCGGGAGGTCATCGACCTGGCCCTCGCCCACCGGGCCGGCGGGGGCGAGGTCATCCTGGCCACGGCCGCTAACCTGGCCATGGCCGAGAGGGTCTCGGCGCGCTTCGGCTTCCTCTCGGGCCACCTGGCCAGCGACCTCGAGGTCAACCTGAAGGGGGCCGCCAAGGCCCGCGAGCTCTCGGGCCGCTACGGCCGGGGCGGCTTCGTCTACGCCGGCGACTCCAGGGCCGACCTGGCGGTCTGGCGCGAGGCCCATGGGGCCGTGGTGGTGGGCCCGCCCTCCCTGGCCCGGCTGGCCAGGCCCCTGGGCGGGGAGGTCCGGACGGTCCGCCCCGTCGGCTCCAAGAGGCCTTCCCTGGGCATGGTCCTTTTGATCGGCCGCCTGGCCCGGTGGCCCGCCAACCTCCCTGTCCTCCTGCCCCTGGCCCTGGCCCACGCCCTGGGGGCTGGGGCGCCGGGCCAGGCCCCCAGGGCCCTTCTGGCCCTGCTGGGCCTCTGCTGCCTGTCCTCGGCCGGCCATGCCATGGACGATCTCTTGAATCTGGAGGCCGACAGGCGGGACCCGGCGAGGCGCGGCGGCGTCCTGGCCTCCGGGGCCCTGGACCTCTCCCGGGGCGGGTTCGTCTTCCTGGGCTTCCTCCTGGCCGGCCTGGCCGCCGGCCTGCTGGCCGGCCAGGGCCTCATCCTGGTTTCCGGGCTCTTCGTCCTCTCCTCCCTCCTCCGCTCCTTCCCCCGCCCGTCCCGTCGGCCCCCGGGGGCGGCGTTCAGGGCCCTGCGCCTGGCCCTGCGCCTCCTGGCCGGCCTCCGGGCCCTGGGCCCCCTGGCCTAGGCCGCCGCCAGGGGCCTGGTTTTACAATATTTTTACATCCCCCAAACAGGTTCTTGCCCTTCACGGTCTATAACAGAGGCCATGAAAGGCGGAATCTCCAAAAACCTGGCCTTCAGGTGCCTGACCGGCCTCTCCTCGGCCAGCGTCCTGGTGGTCGTGGCGGCCATGCTGGCGACCCTGGCCTGGGAGTCCTTCCCGGCCCTGAGGCACTTCGGGGTCCTGCGCTTCCTGTCCTCCTCCGACTGGAACTACTCCACGGGGACCTTCGGGGCCCTCCGGCCCCTCGCCGGCACCTTCCTCTCCACGGCCCTGGCCCTGTCCGTGGCCGTCCCGGTGGCCCTGGGCATGGCCGTGTTCCTGACCGAGCTGTGCCCCCACCGGCTGCGGGCGGCCATCGCCGCCGCCCTGGAGCTCCTGGCGGCCATCCCCAGCATCATCTACGGCATGTGGGGCCTCTTCGTCCTGGCCCCCTTCCTCGAGGCCCACTTCCAGCCCCTGGTGTCGGGGACCCTGGGCCAGCTCCCGGTCGCCGGCCCGTTCTTCCGGGCCCGGCTGGCCGGCGGGGTCAACCTCTTCACGGCCTCCATGATCCTGGCCGTGATGATAGTGCCCTTCATCTCCAGCATCGCCAGGGAGGCCATGTCCCAGGTACCGGCCATGCTCCGGGAGTCATCCTACGGGCTGGGGGCCACCCGCTGGGAGACCATCCGGTGGGTGGTCATCCCCTTCTCCAAGATGGCCCTGGCCGGCGGCGTCATCCTGGCCATGGGCCGGGCCCTGGGCGAGACCATGGCCGTGGCCTACGTCATCGGGAACCGCCATGCGGCCCTGGACTCCATCTTCTCCCCCTACGTGACCATCACCTCGGTCATGGCCAACGAGTTCAACGAGGCCGGTGGCCTGCAGCTCTCGGCCCTCTTCTCGCTGGCCCTCATCCTCTTTCTGGCCAACTTCATGGCCCTGAGCCTGGCCAAGCGCCTCCTGGGGGGCAGGAGATGAGCGGCCTGGCGGCCCGCAAGGCCTGGAACCTGGCGGCCATGGCCCTGGCCAGCCTCTGCGCCCTGGCGGGGCTGCTTCTCCTGGCCACCATTCTCCGCGACGTCCTGGCCGAGGGCCTGGGATCCCTGCGGCTCCGGCTGTTCACCCAGGATCCGGCCCCGCCGAACATGGCCGGGGCCGGGGGGCTCAGGAGCGCCTTCCTGGGCCAGGGCCTCCTGACCCTGGCCGCCTCGGCCATGGGCGTCCCCATAGGGGTCCTGGGCGGCACCTACCTGGCCGAGTATGGCCGCGACAGCAGGATCTGCCGCCTGATAAGCACCCTCTCCGACATGGCCGTCTCCATCCCCTCGATAGTCATCGGCACCTTCGCCTACGCCATCCTGGTCAAGCCGATGGGCGGCTTCAACGGCTGGGCCGGCGCGGTGGCCCTGGCCATCATCATACTGCCGATCATCGTCAGGACGACGGAGGAGATGATGACCATGGTCCCCTGGGCCCTGCGGGAGGCGGCCTTCGCCCTGGGGGCTCCATACTGCAAGGTTATAACCAGCATAGTCTGGCGCTCGGCCATGAGCGGCATCTTCACGGGCATCCTCCTGGCCATGGCCAGGGTGGCCGGGGAGACGGCCCCGCTGCTCTTCACCTCCTTCAACAGCAACTTTTTCCGGCTCGACATGTCCCAGGCGGTGCCCTCGCTCACGGTCAGCATCTACCAGTACGCCGCCTCCCCCTACGAGGGCTGGGTCGGCCTGGCCTGGGCGGCGGCCTTCGTGGTGACCGTCCTGGTGCTCATGCTCAACATCCTGGGCCGGGTGGTCATCAGGCTACGGAAGAGGGGCTAGAGGCGCGCCAATGGGAGACCATCTGCTCGTAAATGGCCTGGATTTCTTCTACGGCCAGACCCACGCCCTGAGGGCGGTGACCCTCCCCATCAGGAGGAACCGCATCACCTCCCTGATCGGGCCGTCCGGCTGCGGGAAGACGACCCTCCTGAGGTGCTTCAACCGCATGCACGACCTCTACCCCAACAACCGCTACCGGGGGGAGATACTCATGGACGGCCGCGATATCCTGGGGCCGGCGGTCGACGTCATAGGGCTCAGGAACTCCATGGGCATGGTCTTCCAGAAGCCCACCCCCTTCCCGATGAGCGTCTTCGACAACGTGGCCTACGGCCTGAGGCTCAAGAGGGTCCGCAACGCTGGCGTCCTCCGGGAAAGGGTCGAGAAGGCCCTGCGGCAGGCGGCCGTCTGGGACGAGGTCAAGGACCGCCTGGGCCAGAACGCCCAGGGCCTCTCAGGCGGCCAGCAGCAGAGGCTGGTCATAGCCAGGACCCTGGCCGTGGATCCGCAGGTCATCCTGTTCGACGAGTCGACCAGCGCCCTGGACCCAATCTCCAGCAAGAAGATCGAGGAGCTGATGACCGAGCTCAAGAAGGAGGTGACCATCATCGCCGTCACCCACAACATGCAGCAGGCCGCCAGGATATCCGACTTCACGGCCCTGATGTACCTGGGCAGCCTGGTGGAGTATGACGAGACGGCCACCATCTTCACCAAGCCCAGGAACAAGCTGACCGAGGAGTACGTGACCGGGCGCTTCGGCTGACGGATCCCCGGCGAACCCGAAGGAAGACCCACCTATGGCGATCCAAGACAAAGACCTTTTGGCCATCAGATCCAGGCTGGCGGTGATGGGCCAGCTTTCCGCGGGCATGTTCTCCGGGGCCGTAGAGGCCCTGGAGAGGGCCGACGGGCGGCTGGCCAGGACGGTAATCGGCCACGACGCCCAGGTCGACGCCCTGGAGAACGAGATCGAGGGCCTGTGCCTCAGGTTCCTGGCCCTCAAGGCCCCCAAGGCCCTGGAGCTCCGGTACGCCGTGGCCGTCACCAGGCTGACCACCGACATAGAGCGCGTGGCCGACCACGCCACGGTCATGGCCAGGGAGGGCCTGGCCAGGCATCTGGCGCCCATCTGGGCCAGGGACCGCGGCTTCGGGGAGATGGCCTCCATCGCCCACGGCATGGTCGGGCAGGCCATCGACAGCTTCCTGGCCGGCGACGACCGGATCCACGCCGACATCGTCGCCAGGGACAGGAGGGTCGGCGAGCTCCATAGGGGGCTCAACGAGGGCCTGGCCGCCCAGGTGGCCAGGGACCCGGACAGGGCCCTGGACATAGTCTCCCTGATAAACCTCACCAGAAGGATGGAGAGGGTGGCCGACCACGCCAAGAACATCTCGGTTATGGTACCATACGTGACCAAGGGGATTCTTCTGCGCCACAACCCGGAGGCCGGCCCAGATGCTGATAATGATGATTGAGGACGAGGCCGCCCTGCGGGAGGTGGTCGAGTACAACCTCAGCCGCGAGGGCTTCCAGGTGGCGGCCTTCGAGAACGCCAACGACGCCCTCATCGCCGTCGAGGACTGCCCGCCGGACCTCATCCTCCTGGACCTGATGCTGCCCGGCCTCCAGGGACTCCAGTTCCTGGACATCCTGAGGCAGCGGGACCAGAGGACCCCGGTCATCATCATCTCCGCCCGGACCTCCGAGGAGGACGTCATAAGGGCCCTGGAGCGGGGGGCGGACGACTACCTGCCCAAGCCCTTCAGCCTCAAGCTCCTGGAGACCAAGGTCAAGGTGGCCCTGAGGCGCCTGTCGGGCGAGCAGGCCCCCGGCTCCAGCCGCTTCTCCAGCGGGGGGGTGAGCCTGGACCTGGACTCCCACAGGGCCGTCTGCGGCGACTCGGAGCTCCAGCTGACCCAGAAGGAGTTCGACCTCCTGGCCCTCTTCGTCCGCAAGCCAGGCAAGGTCTTCACCAGGAACCAGCTCCTGAACGTCATCTGGGGCTACGAGACCGACGTCAACAGCCGGACCGTGGACGTCCACATGGCCATGCTGCGCAAGAAGCTGGCCGACAGGGGCCGATACATCAAGACCCTCCCCAAGATAGGCTATCTCTGGGAGGCCGGGCCGGCGGGCGCCAAATGATCGGCAACTACAGGATATTCGCCCTGATATTCCTGCCGGCCTCCCTGGCCCTGGTCTTCGGCCTGGCCCTGGTCCAGCAGAAGAACAAGGATCTGAGCGCCGCCCAGTTCGGGGACCAGCTGAGGAACCAGTGGAGGCTGGTCTCCATCATCCAGGCCTCCTCCCTGGACACCGAGGCCTTCAAGGAGGCCGGGCGGAGCCTGGGCCTCCGGGTGACGCTCGTCGATCGCGCCGGCAGGGTCGTCTTCGACTCCGGGAGCAGGGAGGAGATCCTGGAGGACCACAGCCAGCGCGAGGAGATAAGGAGCGCCTTTCTGGGCGTCCCGGCCATGGCCACCAGGCGGAGCGCCACCACCGGCCTGTACACCATCTACTACGCCGACCGCCTGGGCCCCGATCTGGTCCTCCGGGTGGCCTACCCGGCCGAGTACTACCAGGGCCTGGCCGGGGCCCTCCTGGCCCAGACCTTCTCCGGGCTCATGGCCCTCTTCGCCGCCGTGGCCGTCTTCGCCCTCATCGTCTCCCGCAGCACCAGCCGGACGCTCAGGGAACTGGCCCGGGCCGTGGACGGGGCCAAGAACGGCAGCGATGACCTGCCTTCCTTCCGGAACGAGTCCCTGGACTCGGCCCTCTACTCGCTCTCCGCGGTCACCAGGGAGCTCAAGGAGCATGGCCGGCGGAACGCCGAGCTCTCCGCCCGCCTCCAGTATATACTGGCCAACGTCCAGGAAGGTGTCATCCTCCTGCAGGAGGACGACATCGTCTACTCGAACGAGAGGGCCTCGGCCATCCTGGGCCACAGGCTCCCGGGGAGGCTCTCGGAGATCTGCCAGGCCGACCTCATCAGCCTGGTCGGGAGCCTGGCCGGCGGGGAGCCGGTCCCGGAGATCTCCATCGGCGGGCGGACCGTCACGGTCAGCCGGCGCTCGGACGGCCCCGCCACGCTGGTCATCCTGCACGACATCTCCGACAGGCTGAGGTACAGCGGCTACAAGTCCGAGCTGGTGGCCAACATCTCGCACGAGCTCAAGACGCCCCTGTCACTGATAATGGCCTCCAGCGAGGTCATCGCCGGGGATCCGGGCATGCCCCGCGAGAGGCTGGAGAGGTTCCTCCAGGCCGTCCTCGGCAACGCCAGGCGCCTGAACGGCATCCTAGACGATCTCATCTTCCTCCATCGCCTGGAGACCGGCGGGCCCTCGGCGGCCAGGAGCGATCTGGGCGAGGTGGTCTCCGAGGTCGCGGATCTGGTGGAGCCCGACGGGAAGAGGCTCAACTGGCGGTGCGATTCCGGGACCGTCGGCGTCCATCCCGGCCACATCGCCAGCATCCTGACGAACC
Organism: Deltaproteobacteria bacterium; assembly: GCA_031264145.1. Lineage (GTDB taxonomy): Bacteria > Desulfobacterota > Desulfarculia > Adiutricales > Adiutricaceae > JAIRNQ01. The sequence continues at coordinate 8,390 of JAISEK010000037.1, read as the reverse complement.
TCGTCACCAATGCCCTCAAATACTCCTCCGGCCCGGAGATCGACGTCTCGGTCTCCCGCGGGGACGACGGGCTGACGATCTCCGTGGCCGACGGGGGCCCGGCCATCCCCCTGGGCGAGCGGGAGAGGATCTTCGAGCGGTTCTACTCCCTTTCGGCCTCCCGCAGCCGCGAGAACTCCGGCTCGGGCCTGGGCCTCTCGATCGTCAAGCACATCGCCAGGCTCTACGGGGGCCAGGCCCGGATCGTGGACAACGATCGCGGGGGCAACACCTTCGTGGTCAGTCTCACCGAGAGGGCCTGAGGCCCGCTGGCCTGCCTTCTTCCTCCCGATTCCCTCCGCCCATCGCTTCCCCCCCACCAAATCCGCCTGAAATCTCACCCTTTTGTCCCGCCAGGGCCCAGGGTCCGGCCAAGGCCCGGCCCTGGGCCCTGGCCGTCCCTCCCGGAGCCAGGGCCCCAGATTTTACAACTATTTTACCTCCCCTTATCAGGCCCTTCACCTGGGGGGACTAAGATTCCCCGTGACGGGCAAGACGATCCGGCCCCTCCCGGGCCGGCCCGACGAGGGTCCTTGGCCCACCAACATTTCCCCAAGAGGTACGCGATGAGAAAATTCCTTATGGCCGTTCTGGCCTCCCTCCTGGCCCTGTGGCCCTCGCTGGCCGCGGCCAGGGACCTGACTGGGGCCGGGGCCTCCTTTCCCTACCCCATCTACTCGGCCTGGGCCTTCGACTACGAGAAGGCCACCGGCACCAAGGTCAACTACCAGTCCATCGGCTCTGGCGGGGGCATCAAGCAGGTGACCGAGGGGACGGTCGACTTCGGGGCCTCCGACGATCCCCAGACCAGCGAGGACCTGGCCAAGGCCGGCCTGGTCCAGTTCCCGGCCGTCCTGGGCGGCGTGGTGGCCATAGTCAACCTGGAGGGGTTCGGGAACGACGACCTGGTCCTGTCGGGGAAGGTCCTGGCCGACATCTTCCAGGGCATCATCTCCAGATGGGACGATCCGGCCCTGGCCGCCCTGAACCCAGGGAAAAGGTTCCCCCAGGAGGCCATCAACGTGGTCTACCGCTCCGACAGCTCCGGGACCTCGGCCATCTTCACCAACTACCTGTCGCTGATGTCGCCCGAGTGGAAGTCGGCCGTGGGGGCCGGAAAGTCCGTCAACTGGCCGGTGGGCGTGGGCCAGAAGGGCAACGACGGCGTGGCCGGCGGCGTCAAGCGGGTCAAGAACAGCATAGGCTACGTCGAGTACGCCTATGCCCACGAGAACAAGATTGTCTGGGCCTCCCTCATCAACAAGGCCGGCCGGACCGTGTCCCCCTCGGTGGCCAGCTTCGGGGCGGCGGCGGCCAACGCCGCCTGGGACAGGGGCCGGGACTACTTCCTGTGGCTGGTCGATGAGGCCGGGGAAGGGTCCTGGCCCATAGCGGCGGCCACCTTCATCCTCGTGCGCAGGGACAACCCGGAGGCCATCGGCCTGGTGACCTCCTTCTTCGACTGGTGCTTCCAGAACGGGGACGCCCAGGCCACCGGCCTCCAGTACGTGCCGCTGCCGTCGTCCCTCAAGGACGACATCCGGGAATACTGGAAGACGGCCAGATAGGCCCCGACGGCCCCCCAGGGCCTGGCCTTCCAGCCAGGGCCGCCGGATCCGCCCTCGGATTCGGCGGCCCTGGCTTTTTGTCTTTTGGGCCACGGCTTTGGCCAAAGGCAAGGACTAGCGGGGGCAGGATATGTAGATTGTCAATCTTTCATGGCTTGATGGCCTGATCCGTTGGAAATTGGCCATCGCGTTGGCGCGAGGGAAAAAATGATTTGGGTTGGATTCTGGACGGATCTTTGGTATCATCGGGAACCGTTCCCAAGGGTTCCGGCATATCCGACATTCCCCAGAGCCTTCCGGCCAGTCCACCCGGGGGCCATGGGCGGGGCGGGTGGCCATGTGGCCGGCCCTAGGAAGCCTTCCGGCTGGACAGATGAGCGTCAAGGTCCGATTTCCGCCAAGGCGGCGCGGCCATCCCCAGGCACCGGGGACGAACCAGTTTCCCCGGTGCCAATGCGACATAGGAGTTTTGGCATGTTCGACAAATTGGTCTTCAAAGTCCTGGCCTGCGCCTTTGGCCTGGCACTGGCGGCCCTGGCGCTGCCGGCCGCGGCCCCGGCCCAGGGGGACAGGCAGTTCGTGACCATAGGCACCGGCGGCATAACCGGGGTCTACTATCCGGCCGGCGGGGCCGTCTGCCGCCTGGTGGACAAGGGCCGGCAGGCCGGGACCCACAACGTCCGCTGCACGGTCGAGTCCACCGGGGCCTCGGTCTTCAACGTCAACACCATCCGTTCCGACCCGGACCACCTGTTCCTGGGCATAGTCCAGTCCGACGTCCAGTACCAGGCCTACAACGGCACGGAGCAGTTCGCCGAGGCGGGCCCGGATCCCAACCTGAGGGTCCTTTTCAGCCTCCAGTCCGAGGCCTTCACCCTGGTGGCCCGCAAGGACGCCGACATCAACTCCTTCGACGATCTGCCCGGCAAACGCATGAACCTGGGCGATCCGGGCTCCGGCAACCGCAACACCCTCGAGCTCCTGATGAAGGAGTACGAGTGGACCCCGCAGACCTTCAAGCTGGCCACCGACCTAAAGCCCGCCGAGATGGCCGGGGCCCTGTGCGACAACAAGATTGACGCCTACGTCTACGTGATAGGCCATCCCAACGGCTCCATCACCGAGGCCCTCAATACCTGCGAGTCCCACGTGGTCCCGGTGACCGGCCCCAAGGTGGAGGCCTTCATGGCCAAGTACCCCTTCTACCCCTTGGCCGTGATCCCCAAGGAGACCTACAAGGGGACCGACCAGGACGTCCAGACCTTCGGGCCACGGGCCACCCTGATGGCCCACGCCGAGCTCCCCGAGGATCTGGCCTACGAGATCACCAAGGCCGTCTTCTCCAACCTCGACGAGTTCAAGAACCTCCACCCGGCCCTGTCGGCCCTGACGCCGGAGAACATGCTGGAGGGCAACTCCGTCCCCTTCCATCCGGGGGCCCTCAGGTATTTCGCGGAAGCCGGCCTGGCCGTGGAGTAGGTTTCCGGCGGGAAGACCTGACGCAGGCTCCGGCCTCCAAGATCGCGGAGGAAAGGCGGCCCCGGGCGGCGGCCTTTCCTCCGTTTTGGCGTCCGGCAGCGTCTGGCCAGGTCATCCGCATCGGGAACGGTAATATGCCGTTTGCCTTGGACAAACCTGGATATCATCTGGTTCTTGCCAGGCATGATATTTGATGCCTTGTTCCCCCGGCAAACATCCTTTTATTAGTTGTAGTAGTGTTGCCTGAGATACATAGACCAAAGCTATCCTGGGCGATAGGGTTTTGCTTTCCTGATAGTTTCAGCTTTTTCTTTTGGGGCTTGTCATGACTTTAATGAGCAGGGTCGACAAATCGGACGTCATCAAGGAGATGCTGGAGAAGGAGACCGGGCGGCGAAGGCCCTCCGGCTTCCCCCACGCCATCCTGATAATCATTCCCATAATCTGGTCGCTTTTCCAGCTGTGGATTACCTCCCCCATCCCCTACCGGCTGGGCGTCGGGATCCTGAACGACACGGCCGCGAGGTCCCTCCACCTGGGGTTCGCCATCTTCCTGGCCTTCACCGGCTTTCCCATGTTCAAGTCCAGCCCCCACGACCGGGTTCCCTTCCAGGACTGGCTCTTCGCCCTGGTGGCCTCCTTCTGCTCCTGCTACCTGTACATCTTCCAGGACCAGCTGGCCAGGCGGCCGGGCATCCCCACGACGCTGGACATCGCCGTTGCCTGCGTCGGGGTGGTCCTTCTCCTGGAGGCCACCCGGAGGGTCATGGGCCTGCCGATGACCCTGGTGGCCATAATCTTCCTGATCTACGTCTTCGGCGGCCCACACGCCCCGGATCTCATCGCCCACCGCGGGGCCTCCCTCTCGCGGGCCGCCTCGCAGTTCTGGCTGACCCAGGAGGGCGTCTTCGGGGTGCCCCTGGGGGTCTCGGCCAGCTTCGTCTTCCTCTACGTCCTTTTCGGGGCCATGCTGGAGGGGGCCGGGGCGGGCAACTACCTGACGGCGCTCTCCTTCGCCCTCCTGGGCCAGCTCAGGGGCGGGCCGGCCAAGGCGGCCGTGGTGGCCTCCGGGCTCCACGGGCTCATATCCGGCTCCTCCATAGCCAACGTTCTGACCTGCGGCCCGGTCACCATCATGCTGATGAAGAAGGTGGGCTTCTCGGCCGAGAAGGCCGGGGCGGTGGAGGTCGCCGCCGGGTCCAACGGCCAGATCATGCCCCCGGTCATGGGGGCGGCGGCCTTCCTGATGGCCGAGTACATCAACATGCCGTACTCGCAGCTCATCAAGCATGCCTTCATCCCGGCCATCCTGGCCTACCTGTCGCTCCTCTACATCGTCCACATAGAGGCCTGCAAGCTGGGCATGGAGGCTGCGCCCAGGCCGCCCAGGCCCATCCTCAGCCGCGTCCTGGGCTACGGCCTGGGCCTTTCCTCATCCGCGGTCCTGGTCTGTCTGGTCTACTACTTCCTGGCCTGGGTCCCCTCGGTTTTCCATGGCTATTCCTGGGCCGTCTTCGCCCTTTTCCTGATCGCCGGCTACATCGCCCTCCTGTGGGCCTCCCTGCGGTTCCCCGAGCTCCCGGAGAGCGACTACGACTCCCTGACCCAGGTCGAGTCGGCCATCCCGATCATCTTCTCGGGCCTCTACTTCCTGATGCCCACGGCCACCCTGGTCTGGGGCCTGATGGTCATGGAGATGTCCCCTGGGCTCGCGGCCTATTACGCCTGCCTCCTGATGATCTTCATCCTCCTGACCCAGAGGCCCTTCGTGGCCTGGCGCCGCCGCCAGCCCATCGGGCCGGCCATAAAGTTCGGCGTCTCCAGGTTCCTCTCCAGCATGGTCGGCGGGGCCAAGAACATGGTCGGCATCGGCCTGGCCACGGCCAGCGCCGGCATCGTGGTCGGGAGCGTGAGCCTGACCGGCGTGGGCCAGGTCCTGGCTTCCATGGTCGAGATCATCTCCGGCGGCTACCTCCCGGTGGTCCTGGTCATGACGGCCATGCTCTCCATCGTCCTGGGCATGGGGCTCCCGACGACGGCCAACTACATCATCGTCTCGACCCTCCTGGCCCCGGTCATCTACAACCTCTCGGCCGCCCACGGCCTGGGCATCCCCTATCTGGCCGTCCACCTTTTCTGCCTCTACTTCGGGGTCATGGCCGACGCCACCCCGCCGGTGGCCCTGGCCGCCTTCGCCGCCTCCGGGATCTCGGGGGGCGATCCCTTCAAGACCGGGGTCCAGGGCTTCATATACGAGCTCAGGACGGCGGTCCTCCCGTTCGTCTTCCTCTACAACCAGGAGATCCTGCTCCTGAACATCCAGAACGCCTTCCACTTCGTCTGGGTCCTCGTCACCTCCATCCTGGCCTGCCTGGCCTTCGCCAGCGCGACCCAGCGCTTCATGCTCGTCAAGACCCGCTGGTGGGAGGTCATCTTCCTCCTGGTGGCCATGATCTTCCTCTTCAGGCCCGACATTCCCCAGAACCGAGTCTTCCCGGCCTTCCACGAGCTGCCGCCGGGACGGGTTCTGGAGACGGTCGGGGACCTTTCCCCTGACGACTCCATCCGCCTCCGCCTGGTGACCAGCTTCCGGGACGGCCGTGTGGTCGACCAGGTCGTGGTGCTGCCGAACCAGGGCTCCTCGGCCGAGGAACGGCTGGCCCAGGCCGGGGTCTTCGTCGGCTGGGAGGAAGGGAGGCTCATGATCGTCAACGTGGCCTACAACAGCCGTCTCGAGAAGCTGGGCGTGAACATGAACGACCCCACCGAGGTCCTGGGGGTCGAGGTGGCCAACCTCGACCGGCCGCCCAAGTGGCTCTTCAGCATCCCGGGCCTCTTTTTCCTGGCCGTTGTGGTCGTGAGCCAGATCCGGCGTCGCAGGCTCGAGTCGCCCTCCGATGGCCGAAAGGGCCCGGCCCCGGCCAAGCTGGGCCAGGCCGCCGCCTAGCCCGGCCAGGGGTCTCGTCTGGACAATCGGGCCCGAGGGCCAGGCCCGATTGTCTGCCCACAGATGTTATCCGATGGTCCTTACCTCGAAGAGTCTTTGGTTTCCGCCAAATACAGGCCTTTGACGGTATAATTGCAGGTCTCGGCGGCCGGATTGCCAGGGCCGTCGCCGGTGATGACCACGGTCTGCAGCAGTCCGCCCTGGGTTTCCTCAGGCGGCAGGAGGGTTGAGATTCGGCTTTGGTCATGGACGCTCCAGATGGTTTCCCCTCCTTCCGTCAGCCAGCCCAGCCGGGCGTTCTGGCAATCTGTCCTCAGTGGCTCCTTGGGTGTCAGCCTGACGGTGAACCTGAGTTCATTCCCAACCATCGAGTCAGGGATTTTGATTTTGGCAAACAGGTAGTTTGCCTCGGATTGCCAGTCAAAATAAGAGGCGCGGGATTTAGCCGTGGCGTAACCGATCTCGTTCAGCCTGTCATGCGAATACAAAAACAATGATGTAGGAGAATTTTTTAATTTTTCGCCTCTAAAAATATTTTTATATTCTATATCAGATATAAATAATGAGTTTTTACTTACTAAAGGGAAGAAATCTTGGTATGATACGAAATAATAAAGACCATAAATATATTTTATTTTAAATTTATTGGTTTCTTTAAAAACAAAAGCCGGCAAGAACATGCGACTCTCTTCATTCATGTCAACGACGATGGTCGTCCCCGAGGGCGCCAGGTCTTTGACTCGCCTCAGCTGATCCAGAAATGGCCGGGCCGAATAGACCTCAAAGTAGGATGGAGGAAAGGCCGGCAATGACGGCATGGCCATGAAATTGAATCCCAAAATACATATTATAGCCAATAAAATAACATAAGGGAGTTTCTTTAGCTTTTTGTAGAGGCCCTGGAGTTCCCGTAGGACCAGGACCGACAAGGCCAGGGGCACGAAAGACAGGGGCAAGGCCGTATAGGTGCCCCATTTCCAGGTTTTGTAGATATGGCCAAACAATAGGAAGGCGATCAAGTAGAGAGCCAAACCGACCAAAAAGGCTATGCTGGTAGATACGATAAAACAATTCAAATCTTTTTTCTCTGCATATAATTGAAGACATGTATTGTTTCGGTTTAGTTTTGATATTTTAATCAGCGCAATCAATAGAAAAATGACGAGAGCCAAAAGAGGAAGATAGGCGAGGGCGGACCCGACCAAGCCATCCGACTCCGGGACGGCTGTGAAGGCGTGGGGAGCGTAGCGGGGCAGCCCGCTGAACTGCCATGGGCTGAAGAACCCCAGGGACCAGCCGACCTTTTGCAGGTAGACTTCCTTGAGGCGATGCACCAGATGATAGGCCACCCCGGGCATGAGGACGAAAGAGACCATGGTAGCGGCCAAGGCAGGCCAAAGGCTCCTCTTGGCCGAGAACAGCACCCTGGCCGTGAAGGCCGCCTCCCTTGAGGACAGGAAGGCCGAGAGGAAGCCTATCGAGGCGACCATGACGGCGAAGAGGGGAAAGCCGGCCTGGTAGGAGAGAAAAAGGCCAAAAAGGGGAAAAAAGAGTCGCTTGGCCAAGCCATATTTCGTATTATCCAGATTAGGACCAGGAGCCAATTCGGCCAAGGACACCAATAGAAGAACCATGGCCACCAATTGGCCAAACATGCCAACCATGGCCACGTAGTTCATCAAAGGGACCAGGCTCAGGCTCAGGGCCAAAAGCGTGGCCGTCTTGGCTCCAAGGCCAAAGCCCCTCCTGAGAAGCGTTTGGGCGGCCATCGAAATCCAGACCAGAAAAGTCACGGCGCAGGCCGGGGCGGCCGCCAAAAGCTCCTGGCCGCCCCTGGAGACGGAGATTAAATCAAGGATCATGTAGGTCCCGAAGGCATCGCGGGACGTCATCTCGAATTTGGGCAACACCTCGAAGGCCTCCCGGCTCAGGCCAGACATGAGGTAGTCGGAGACAAAAAGCCAGGAATAGAAATCGGCCCCGTTGTTCATCCATGGTTCCATGCGCCCTGAAGGCCAGATGGCACTGTAAAAAAAGGACAGGGCGGCACCCAGGGCCAGCGAGGCCGCCAAGGCGTGTTGATTTTTAAGAGAGTTTAGTATAATTATTCTTGTATCTGTTTTTTTTAGTATCGGTTTTATGTTAAATATGTATATTTCTAAAATAAAACCAAGAATGCCGATAAGAAAAAAAACTGTCAGGAACAACCTATAGGTATCGACCAAAGGCGTGACGGCGTGGGCCAGGTAAATCAGGATACCCCAGCCGGCCACCACCGGCAAAAGATCGCCATATTGGTATCGGCCCTTTACCCCGATCAATCTGAGACCAAGCCGGCCCCAGAACGATAAGGCCAG
>JAISEK010000003.1 GCA_031264145.1 Deltaproteobacteria bacterium | reverse complement strand
GCCGCTTCGTCATCTTCAGCCATCAAGCTATTTCTCCGGCCACCCCACTGAATAATGGGTTCTGGAAATCCATTTGCTTCTTTTTTTAACTCATCACGGTATCGAAAGACCGTGCTTCTGTCAATTCCAAGCAGATTTGCGATAGTTTCAGTATCCGCACAAAATGTAGTGGATAAAGTAACACAGAGTGCTTTTTTCATCTGACCTATAGAACTCGGAATAGTGCAGATCTTTTGAGCATATCGCTTGGTGGTATCATCAATTGTAGTTGGCCTCGCCATGGTCACACCTCCGCCATGGCACATTATAAATTAGTCTTATCTTGAATGCAAATTGGAATTATATGCGCCATGTCGTCGTGGATATTCCACGGATGCGGTCCTTCAGGCCCTTGTGTTCCTGCCTCCGGGCCCACCCCGCCAACGGGGGAGGAGGCCTGCACGGCTCCCCATGGACGGCCCAGAGAAACCCAGATGACGGACAGCCCCGCGGCCCGTGGCCGCCCCCTCTGGCGGCATCAAGGGGGAAAGGCAGACCCTGTCGCCGGTGCCGCTGGACACACCTGGACGCCAGGGGCCAGGGTATGTTTCCCTGGCCTGGCGGCGCCAGGCGTTACGCCGGTGGAAGTCCCCGGGGACGACCAGGTGGCCCTGTCCATCTCCCAGGCAGCACGGGACATGCCGGATCCAGGGGGGGCGTCATGGACGTGGGCCTTTCGGATCGTCACCCATTGGCTCCTGGCTCGAGAATCAATGGCTGGGCAACCCGCGGGCGGGGACGGCCGCATTGGCCCCCTGGTCATGGTCGGCCGTTGTCTCGGCTTTTCTTTCCGGGGCGCTGCCAAAGGGGCAGGGGAGCATGCCGCGGCCAACTCCCAGGATCACCCTGTACAGGCTTCTCGGCTCCTCCTCCGTCGCCTCCCTTTCCCTGCCGCCCGTGGCGACGGCGAGTTGGCCATGCCCCATGTCCTGGCCCTGGTGGGTGAGGCCGACAGGCCATGGTACGCCAACCTGGGCTTCGGATCGGATCTGTCCATGTCGGGCGGGCGGATCCGCGTCTGGGCGGCCACCCAGGACTCGCCGGCCTTCGAGCCTGTCCTGACGGGGGGCGGTGGTGGCGGGAAAGCAAGGCTCCTGATACCGGCCGACACCCTGGACCGCCTGGGGGCAGGGCGAGAGACTCCCAGGCTCCAGGCTGGCGGAGGGCCGACGGCGGCGTCACCGGCCCAGGCGGCAGACCCATCGCGCGGCCCTGCCTGGCCTCAAGGCCTTTCCAGATCCTTCGCCGCCGACCGGGGATTTCTGGCCATCGAGGAGCGCCTGTTTGAGAGTCGCAGGCTCTTCATAGTGTCCGTCAAGGACCAGTAGGCTGGCCGAGTTCTCTTTCGTGTGACAGGGCGGGGAGATTCCACATGCGCGGTCATTCAGGCCTCTGTTGCCTTGGACGGCCTGGGGGCTGGGTGGCGGGTGCCGGCGCATCATCGTCGCTCCTCCGCCCCCGCCGCTGGCTGGAAGGCCGGGAGTGGTCACCCAAGGGCGACACCTGGGCGGCCGCTGCGCAGGGACGGCGGTGGACGGCCACCGGTCAGTTCCCTCCCGGCGGCCCACTGGTAAGGTCAGGCCACGCCGGCAGGGCCGCTGGACGCCCCAGGGCGTCCAGCGGGGGCATGGGGGACGCTTCCCAGGAGACGGGCTCCCGGTGCCGGGGGAGGCCTTCGCAGACGGCCAGTGCCTCTGACCATGCCCAGGCCACGCCGGAACTGCCGGATATCGGTGGGCCCGTCATGGACATCGGCCTTCACGATCGTCACCCAATTGGCCCCTGGCTCAAGGCGTACGGGCTGGCCAACCAGCAGGCGGGGATGTCCGGGTGGCCAGGGCATGGTCTGGCCGTGGCCTCGGCCTTTCTTTTCTGCCCCTGACCGAGGGCCAGGTGGGCGCACCCCCGACTCCTACCAGGATCATGGCGGCCAGACTACTCTGCTCCAACCACAGCTCCCCATCCCTCGCCGTGTTCTCCACCTCCGTCGATGACTATGGCTACGGGCTGGCCATGCCACCTGTCCTTGTCCGGATGAAGGAGGCACTGAGGACCACGGGCCTTGGAACGCAGCCGGGGCTTCGTGCTGGATCCAAGTCGGGGGCGGGCGGGCCCACGTCTGGGTGGCCACGCTGGACGAGCTGGCCTACGGGCACGGCCTGCTCCTGGCTGTGGCGGTCGGAGACGATGGCGACGTTGGGAAACCAAGGCTACAGTTCCCGGCAGATGTCCGCTGACGCCATTGTCGCCTGGGTGCGGGGCGGCCGACTCCAGGAGGCCGGGTTGGCGGAGGTGCACAAGCTTACAGTTTCCTCGGCTCCGGCCGCGGCCACAACGTGGTCAAGCCAGACCTCGTGTCCTCCGGTGGATGCCAGGGACACCCGTTCATGATCTTGGACGCCGCGACTGCGGCCGGCAGATTCATGACGTGGGCACCAGCTTCGCCGCCCCAGTCCTCTCTCGGCAGACTGTCGGGTACGGCGCCACTGGCCTGACCATCGTTGTTCCGGTTGTCCGTCAAGGCCACCGGTCCACACGGTCGATTGGGGGCCACGGCCCCGAGGAGGTCGGCTGTGGGCCCGTCATCCAGGCCGAAGGGTTCCTGTCGCTCCTGGCCGGCGTCCGCCGCTTCCTGTTTCAGGACAAATGCCTCCCTAACGGGCAGTCCTGCTCGGACTGCCGGGCCAGAAGGGCCCGGCCTCCGTCCAGGGCATGGCCAAGGCCACTCTCTTCTGCCTCTTGTGGATCTCCGTTTGCGTCACGGCCAGCTACGCCCAGACCCTGGTCAGGGCCGATTCCCTGGCCGACATGGGAAAGGCGGTCGCCTGTGACTGTCTTGGGAGCAAGATCGCCCTCATCTTCGACCTTGGCGGAGGGAATGCCGAGCCAGGGGCCGATCACCTCCAGGTTATGAAGGCCAACATCAGGAGCAGCGAGAGAGCCTTCGTCCTAGCCCGTCCTCCGACAGTTAGGATGGTGAAAGGTCACGTTGTCCATTTAAAATATCCCGCCCGCCCTGTCTGTTTGTTGTCAGAAAATATAAGACATTCAATAGCTTTATTTATCTAAATATAGATAATAATCAGTACAAGGATAATATTTATTGACTATTATTTATAAAAATATAAAACTAATAATATAATTTTATTATATATAAACAAATAATATATAAATAGATATTTGTATTTTATACTATTATTTTATAAATAATAGTATAAAAAAATATATATAAAAAATTTTGAAGTAAAAAATTACTTCGATAAAGTCAAGCTCATGTCATACAAAAATGCTGGTAATGTTTGGCGTAATAATTATTATTTTATTTTCGATTTTTCTCTTGACGCGATGAAAAATCGATGTTAAGCTTTCAACGAATTTCGGGAGATAGTCCAAAACCAATTTCGGGAAATAGGGCAGCAAATCAATGGATTAATAAGAATCCAGGATTTTGATTCATCATTTTCTGATGGGCTTCCTCAGTAATTCTGGTAATCGCCAGCCAGTCCAGTGAGAACATCGGACAGCTCCTGAAGAGTGAGTTATCGTTTAGCTCTGATCAGTCGGTTGTTTTAGTTTGTAATACTTCGTCCTTGGGCTAACAAATTATCTTAAGAAAAAGGAATGATTTGGCCAATGGCCAGGTTACTGCTCATATTTGACACCAAACTTTTCTAAGGGCACCTGGCCTGGATGAGGAGAACGACAAAAAGATAAGCTTGGTATTGGGAAATACCAAAAAACGTGGTGACTCCGGCACAATGAGGAGTCAGGGAATCCCGTGAAATCCGGGAGCAGGCCCACTGCTGTAATCTCCGTTGGGAAGAAATTCTCAAACCGTTTCGGCCAATATTTGCCACTGGGGAAACCTGGGAAGGCGGCAGAAACGGAGGGGCGAGCCAGAAGACCGACCACGAACGCTGTCCTGGGGATCTAACCAAGGACAGACATGACTTCAGGGAAAATGGGCACCTGGATCATCGCAAGATGATTCAGGTGCCCATTTTACATTTCGTTGTTAATGTTGATAGTTAACGGGATAAATTTAAGTATTAGCTTCTTTTATAAATTAATATAATGATGAAATAATTATTATGATTGAAGAAAAATATTTTCTGGAGGATTTAGAAAAAATGCTCTCTCTCTCTCTCTCTCTCTCTCGGATGTTGTGTAGATTATAGTCACATTATTCTCGTGTCCATAACGGACTACGGGAAAACTGCATGGCCTAACACCAAGGAATACACGCCTTGGTGTTAGGCCTTTTTTTTTGTGTTGGTTCTGGTCCTTGAATGAGCGTCTAGCCAATGTCAACAACTTGGCGCAATCTGGCAATCACGGCACCCTGTCTCGGTTCCTAGTACCTTGTTTTTCTTGATTTGACGGGTTGTAGATGCCTCGGATTAATCTGACCAGGCCTACGTCAATACTGAGGAAATTGAGCCGTTTTTATCCGACATTCCAAGAAAAACAAGGTACTAGTACAAAAATCAAACGTCTTGTTCCACAGATAGTGGGCCGTGAACGAATACCGTTTTTTCATATCTGGGGGTGGGATACCTCAAGGTTGGCATTGGGCATGTCTGGAATCTCCTAATTTTATGTCAAGAGTTAGCTAGAAACCAGATTATTTTGGTTAGTTTATTGCGTTTGTATTGGCCTTTTGAAAGATTTTTTTTTTATTTAGTTTAATTGTCAGCAAAATTACGTTGTCAAAAAAAAAGAACCGGATTCATGGCTATTGTTGCCTTGTTTGCCTTGTCGGACTGGCATTAACCTTAGTCATTAACGGAGAAGAGGCGTTTGGGCAGTATTATTCCGGCAAGGAATCGGATTCAGCGGAAGGTGAAGCTGTATCAGAACCCGCCGGGACAGTGACCTTGGAGTCGGTCACAGTCACCGCAGACCGACCCGAATACGAGAAAATTCTCTCGCCCGGCACGGTTTCCTGGATTGAGCCGGATAAAATGGCGGGCGAACAGAAAGACTTGCCCAGTCTCCTGGAACGGGTCCCGGGGGTCATGATTCGCCGCCAGGGAACGGGTCAGTATGCCTATGCCACCATTCGTGGATCGACCGGCTCCCAGGTGTCGGTTTACGTCGACGGTGTGCCACAGAACACCGGCGGCAGCCAGACCGTTGACCTATCCCTCATTCCGGTTCACGATGTGGTCCGCATAGAGGTCTATCGCGGCTATGTGCCCAACCGTTTTTCCGGTGCCCCAATGGGCGGGGTCATCAACATAGTCACAAAAAGGCCGGAAGGTTTGGGCGGCAAAGCCGAAGTGGGCATGCGCTCTTTTGGTGGCTACAGCGGCAGTTTAAGCGTCACCGCCCCTTTATTTAACGGTTCTTTGCTGGTGGGCGCTGGTTATGACGAGTCCGACGGCGATTTTAAATATCATCATCCCGGTTATCAGATCAATCCGGCCGACAATCCCGAGGGTAATCGCTGGCGCCGGAGCAACAGTTATTCCTCCACCGATCTGCTTCTGAAATGGCAGAACGACAATTGGCTGATTCGCGGTTCCTGGAAAGAGACGGATCGGTATTTCCCGGCACCTGCCGGCGAAACGATGGCCGATTTGTATGACCCGACCTGTCCGCCCCACGGCATGTGCAGCAATAACGCCCTCCGGTGGCAAAAGGTGATTCAGAAGGATGTCTCGGTCGGTTGGAACGACACTTTCTGGGATCGGCTGAACGTCTCCGTGCGCTTTGATTACCTGGATAACGACCGAGTCTATGAAAACAGGTCCCCAAGGTCGACGGTACCGGTCAATATCTTCCCTGGCCAACTGTGGGCCGATTACAGGACCAAGCGATGGAGCCCGGTCATGGACGCCAGTTTGAAAGTAACCGACTGGAATCTTCTGGAGTTTCACGGTGATTACTCGGATGAAACATTTGACGTGGTCGGCAACAACTGGCTTGAACACAACAGTGCTCGTTCCTGGGAATTGAAGCCCGGCTACGAACAGAAGACTTGGCATCTGCAATTGCAGGACACTGTCACCCTTGATCGGAACGACAGTTTCTGGCTGACCATGATCGGCCGGTCCCAGAAAGTCGAAGGTTCGGATCGCGGGGGGAGGACAAACGATTACTCAGCCTGGGAAGACGACCAGTGGAAATATTCCTGGGGCGCATCTTTAAAAAAAGAGTTCAAATCTATTGGCCTTACTGCTCAGACCACTTACGGCACCTTTTATCGCTATCCAAGTTTTTACGAGATATATGGAGACGGCGTTTTTGTCCGTCCTGGGGCAGGGTATTCCAACGCCATCTACAGGGGGCTGGAACGGCCAAGCTGGGAACACGGCAAACAATGGGACGCTGGCCTGAGCTGGCGGGGAGATTTTCTTGGGGCCAACCATTATCTGGCGGCAACTTATTTTAAACGCGAAATGGACGATCTCATCAGCTTCGTCACCACTCCGCGTTACTGGGTAATCTATCAGAATGTGGGCAAAGGTGAAGCCAAGGGCTTTGAATTTGAAGCCAACATGTCCTGGCCTTTGTTCGGCCTATATATGTCGGCCACCTACCTGGACGCCAAAATAACCGAGGTCGACAGCCGCTTCCACGGCTTCATCGGCAGCCAGTCCGGGCCGATGATCAACCAGCCGGAATGGGAATATTTTGCGAGGGGCGATCTGGCTTTGCCATGGTTTGATGAAAGGGTCAAACTTTTCGCTGAATATAAGTATCTAGACAAAATTCCTTTTAATGTCTATTCCGAGTACAACGTTGCCGGAGAGTCGCGGATAGTTTATGAGGATGAACTGGCCCTGACAAACATGGGCCTGAAATGGCAGGCCACCGATGGCCTGGATCTCACCCTCGGGGTCAACGACGTCTTCAACAAGGGTCCGGAACAGGGTTATGTGGCCTATATCGGCGGCCGACAAATGAGCGTGACCGATCGTCCCGCCAACGGAGGGGTCGGCTGGCCGAACCTGGTCGATTACCCGCAGCAGGGACGCACCTGGTACGCCACCGTTAAGTACAGCTTCTAAAGCCGGCCTGGGACATTTTAAGGAGATCGGACAATGATGAGAATATTCGAGGCAATAATCAATACGCTGCGACTGGCTGGGCTTGGCCTGCTGGTTTTTATGGTGGCACCGCAAACCACGCTGGCCGATGATTTATACCTCTACGGCGGCGGCGGCGGTTCTTTCGCCAATGGCTCTTCCGGAGGGCAGAACGGCGGCATCGCCAGTGGCCCCAAAGGCGGCGACGGCAACGGCTCCTTTGGTGGCGGCGGCGGCGGCATTTATATCGGTTCCAGCCTTACCGACGCCAGCGGCGTCACTTCCGGCCAGGACGGTGCCAGCGGCGGCGGGCCTGGGCAGAACTA
>JAISEK010000060.1 GCA_031264145.1 Deltaproteobacteria bacterium | reverse complement strand
TCTCGCGGGCGCATGGACAGCCAGGCGCGATGCGGCATGCGAGGTTTGCGGCCATTATGCGATGGCTCCCTTTGAGAGAGAAGTTACCATTGTTTTTTCTGGTTGTCCAGTGTTTTTTTCGTCCAAAATTTCCTTTGTGATATTGATATGTTAACATTTTTATGCCATGGCACGATTATTGCGTATTTTTTCAGTTCGCTGTAGTGATATATATAGTGTGAAGATTAGCCTAGAGATACGGATTAATAAATTGTGCGTAGTAATATGAACGTTGCAGTATTAGGAACATGCTTTATTGAGCCGTAACCTCACTCATAGCAGACGTTCTTGTCCCATTGTCTTTCCAGCCTCCCATAGCATAAATTCCCCCCATTCCTTTAAGCGTACATTTCAAGCGCGGATAATTGAAAGCCCCCGCAGGGACCGATAATCCCTGTGGGGGCGAATTCTGATCTTCTAAAAGAAAGGAGGGTTGTCCCCGCCGAGGGCTAGTTCACGCTTCCCTCGGCTTTTTTAAGCTAACGCAAGCGAGGCCGGTTGTCAAATGACAATTTTCGTGCTTCGTGCTTTCGTGCCCAGGGCGCAGGATCCTGTCCAAGGGCCAGGCCTTGGGGTATAATGGCCGCTGCCCAGCCCCCGACCAGGCAGGGCCCATCCCGCCGGCCCCCAGGTCGGCGGCCACACGCCGCCCCGCCCCTTCCCCGCCGGCCGGGCGCCCAACGTCCGCCCCCAGGCGCGGAAAGAACGAAAGAAGATGACCTTCTCCCCCTTCAAAGTCACCAGGGTCGAGGCCCACGGCCCCGACGAGCTCATTTCCCGCCTCAGGCGGGTGGCCATGCTCAAGGACCCCGAGGCCCGGCCCTACGCCCAGGCCAGGCTGGAGCTGAGGCCCCTGGCCTTCGACCTCTTCAGGCCCGCCCAGCGCTACGTCCTGGCGGACAACCTCCTCAAGGTCCAGCACCTGGCCTGGGAGCTGGCCGCCCACGGCCACCACCCGCTGGCCCTGGAGGGCTTCCTCTCCATCTGGACCGACCGGGGACCTGAGCCGGTCGATCTCCTGCCGCCGGTGGTCGAGGCCATCCCGGAGGCCGACGGCTCGACCGTCAACGTCATCAACGACGGCATGCACAGGCTCTTCGCCGGCCGCCTGGAGTGGAGGATCCCGACCGTGGTCCTGGCCGAGGGCCTGCCGCCCCAGTTCCCCTACTACGCCTTCCCCATCCCCGGCCGCCACCCCTGGGACCAGGTGGCCATCCTGGAGGGGGACCGGGTCCCGGCCGGCCACATCAAGAAGTGGCACCGGACCATGGACAACAAGAGGCTGTACAGGGACTTCAACTCCGCCTTCCAGAACGTCGGCGGCCCACGGGGGCAGGGCTGAGGGGCGGCGGCATGGACGGCTTTCCCATCCCCAGCCTCCTGGAGGGACGCCTCATCGCCCGCCCCGGCTGGGACCAGTACTTCATGGCCATAGCCAAGGTCGTCAGCACCCGCTCGACCTGCTCCTCAAGGCCAGTGGGCTGCGTCATCGCCGTGGGCAACCGCATCCTGGCCACCGGCTACAACGGGGCCCCCCCGGGCGAGGTCCACTGCACCGACCTGGGCCAGGACGGCCAGATCTACTGCGCCCGCCGGGCCCAGAACGTCCCGGACAGCCTGAAGCTCCAGGAGGGCTGCCGCAGCCTCCACGCCGAGGAGAACGCCATCGGCCTGGCCCACAGTTTCGGCCTGGCCAGCCACCTGCCGGGCTCGACCCTCTACTCCACCCTCTCGCCCTGCATCAGGTGCATAAAGAGGCTCAGGGAGAACGGCGTGGCCAGGGTCTTCTACGAGCTGCCGTACCAGTCGGTCGACGCCGGGAGGGACGAGGAGTGGTCCAGGGCGGCCAGGGAGGCCTTCGAGGTCTACGAGCACCTTCCCATGCCTGGCCAGGATGCCAGGAAGATCGCCGGGGCCCTCCTGGGCGTCACCTCGGTGCGCCTGCTGCCCTCCGGCTGAGGGCCCGGGCGCGCCCGGCGGACCAGGCCGGCGGGCCGGCCACGATGCCGCGGCCATGGCGGTATCAGGGCCACCCACGCCTCAAGGTGCCAAAGGATGGCGACGCCGGCCAACGTCTGAGGCGTTTATAAAGGATTCCCGGCTTCCGCGTCAGGCGAATATTTTCGAAATCACCCGGATTTACACTGCCTTAACCCGATCAATAGAAACGCAAGGGTGACAGGCGATTTACGGATTTTGGATTTCACCGATACCCTAGATGGGCACGATGGCGTCACCTACACCAAAAGAGCACGCTGGACATGGAAAATGGCTGTATTCATACCGTGACGCCCACAGGGCCGCCAAGGAAGAGCAGGACTGGCTGCGGCGCGCCAAAAACAAAGGGAACTACGATTTGGTCGAGCCGCGGGGCAAACAGCTGGCATTCGGGACAGTGGTGCTGGAGTGTGACCTTGGCCTGCCGGCGGGAATCGTCTCATGATATATGGGAATCGGTGGGAAATCGAGATCGTGATTATTACAAGTCATCCCTTGAGTTCTTGAGTTCGACGAGACACGGATCCATGACGATTATTCCGTGATGGGCAGTGAATTTTGTGATTTCCTCTCGACTGTGTTGACTTTTAGGCTGATCAGACGGTTTGACGAGGTCAAAATTCTTGAGAAATACACATATATAAGAAAGTCATGTCCGTACTGGCAAGGGCAAAAAAAGTGAGGCTTGACGGGGATAACTGTAATCTCATTAAAATCAATCCATCTCACGAAGAGATGTTGAAAGATTTGGGTATCATGCCAAAATCGGACGAACTGCCCAAACAAAAAAGAGGAAGGCCTCGGAAAACCGATGTATAGTCCAACTGGTTGAGAAAGTTCTAAATAATCTAACTTTTTACTAAGTCGTTCTCTCTTTTGCATTCTCGACAATTTTGAAGCCGTATTTTTTCGCAGCGGCTTCTGCGATTTTGTTTGTTCGCTCCGCACGTTGGGCAGGGGTCAACCCTTTTGTTTCCTCGTATATTTGAAGTCGGATATGATTGACCTCTTGCTCGATTTTACTTATCGCCATCATTTTCTACAACCTCCATCGGATTAAAAATTTCCACGGTGCGGTAGCCGTTCAATACGTTAATGTTCCCTGTGACGATTTTCGTTTTGCGCTTGACAATGTGCTGAAAATTCATGCTGATTATCATGTCCATATTGCTCACGGTGGCAACGGCGATGTGTACTCCATCGGTGCGGTATTTTTCGGGGATTACGCTTTCCGAAACATAAATATCCGCTAATTTTTCCGCTTCTTCGCTGACGGTTAAAACCGCTATGTCGTATTCACCGATAAGCGCAAACATATTCTCATATTTTCCGGTTGCCGCTTTTTCAAGTTCCTCAATAACAGCACCCGATGCAAACGCTTCATACTTACCCGCCGCTATTTCTTTGAACAGAGCGATAGTGCTTGTATGAGCTAGCCCCCTATCCTCGTCAAAGTAATGGTTGAACATGGTCTTTCCAAATATATTTTTTGCTTCCTCACAGGCTTCTACCCTCCTTGCTATACCACATGAATGCATAATTATATAAAATATTAATCACAGCAAAGCCATTTATTCAACAACGAATTCTGCACTTTTGCACTCGAGGCGTCCAGGCCAATCCGGGCGGAGTATGCGGGGTAAAACTGGCCCGTCGGCCGGCGGAATAGCCCCGGAGAGGAATCCGCAAGGTGTCAGGGAGAGCCGACCATGCCATGGGCAAAACGCTGGCCCATCATCCCCAGATCCCAAAAGACAGTCTCAAAAAATCAATAGAGTGGTTATGATTGGCTGTCCCAAGGGCGGCAGATTGTCATGGCCGCCATCAATTATGCGCATGGGAGGAATAGAAATATTTGAGAATATTCTTTGAATGGCACGGTCATTGCCGAATTGCTTGCCTGCCGCGGCGGCGGAACAGTTCAATCCCCAAAGATGGCCAAGTCATTTCGCGGGGGTTCCTGAAGCCGAAAGAGACTGCCGGAAGATATCGGCCTGGGCGCCACCAGGCTTTCAGGCCATGGACGGTCTTGCCCCTGTTTTCCTCCCCATGACCAGACGACGCCACCGACCGCCTGTCGGCCGGGACGGGCGCCGGCGCCCGGCCGGCCCGTGGGCCGCCCTTGGCGTCAAATCCTCTTGGAAGACGAAATGGTTCCCTGGAGGTCGGCCAAGACCCCTGGCGGCCAGAAGGTCGGCGGCCAGGGCACCGCCGTCCACTCCCCTGCGGCCAGGCCCAATGACCCAAAAGGCGTCGCGCTTGGCTGCCCCTGGTGGGGCCGGAATATGCCGGTGGCCCGAGCGGGCAAGCCTTTCGGGCCACCGGCGTCGGTTCGGCGGCCGGCTCGGGGGCTTGAAAGATGGCCCGGCATCCCGTACACTATCGGACAAGAAATAAAATCCAACGTGCCGCTATCTAAATCTCTTAACCAAATATAATAAAAAATATAACCAATGAGCTGTCATTGTCAGGACGATACGATAAAAAACCAACATTGACGCCCGTAAACGGACATCCACCGGCCATTTGAGCCCAGGGAAGGCCCATGCCCCGACGGCCCGTTGGGGCGGCGCAATACCGCGGCCCTGGATGCTCCTGGACTGGCGGCGGCGCGGGGGCGCCGGACTCCAAGGCGGCGAATCCCCCATCCCCCCGCCAGGCGGGCAGGTCCCGGGGCCGGCCGCCTTTTCCAAGCCCGGCCGGAGGGGCGGTCCAGGCCCGGCGGTCGGCCAGCCCGCGGATTCGCGAACGAGACGCCGGAGCCGCCCACCGGAGGCCGGGCGGCTCCCAGTCAGAGGCCCGTATGCTCCTGTCCCTGGCCATAGAGGCCAAAAACATAAAAATACTAAACCCCTCGGGCACCGTCGCCCTGTGCTCGCTGTGGACCCCGGTTGGCTATCTGGAGAGGCGCATCCAGGAAGCCAGGCCGGATCTCCTGGCCCAGCCCGGCGGCCCCCTGGCCCTCATCGGGGGGCTCTACGGCGGGGGCCTGAGCATCATGCTCAGGAACCTGTTCCACAACCCCCAGATTGACAGCCTGGTCCTTCTCGGCAAGGACTTCTCGGGGGCCGCCGAGCACCTGAGGCTGTTCCTGGCCGGCGAGGTGTCCTTTCCCGGCCTCAGGCAGGCCTACGTCTTCGACGACGGCCACGTCGAGGAGCTGGAGAAGATGGTCGTCCAGGGGACTGGGGCCTCCTACAGCATGGACAGCCTCCTGAGGCCGGACATGTTCGCCAGGGTCCCAAGGGTCCTGGACCTGGCCGGGCCGGTGACAGGGCAGGTCCTGGACAGCCTTTTCGGCTTCCTTGGGTCCTACCGGCCCCTGGGATCGCCCCCGGCCAGGCCGGCGGCCGTGCCCCTGCCCCGGCCAAGGGTCCGGCATTTCCCCTCCGACCCCTTCGGCCACGTGGTCACGGCCGGGACCATCTTCGAGGCCTGGTCCGAGATCCTCTCCAGGCTCCACCGCTTCGGCCGCCCCGTCCGCTTCCGGAACGGCAAGGAGCGCCTGGAGCTGATGAACCTCAAGGCGGTCGTGGCCGAGCCCGGTCTCCTCTCCCCCAGGGACCAAAGCCTCCTGAACCTCTCCCCCGGCCAGCTGGAGGACTATGGGGCCCAGCTCCTGAGCCCGGATCTGGACCACGGGCTGCCGTACACCTACGGGCACAGGCTGAGGCGGCATTTCGGGTCCGACCACCTGGCCCGCGCGGCGGCCGACCTGGCCAAGGCCGGCGACTCCAGGCGCGCCTTCGTCTCGCTGTGGGACAACGGCATCGACCCCGGGGGCGGGGACTCGCCCTGCCTGGTCTCCGTCTTTTTCCGCAAGGACGGGGAGCTGGTCCACCTGTCGGCGGTCTTCCGGTCGCACAACGGGGCCCGGGCCTGGCCGGTCAACTGCGTGGGCCTTCACGGCCTGATGGAGTTCGTCTGCCGGGAGGCCAACATGGACCCTGGCCGCTCCGAGCCGCTGGATCTCAGGCCGGGGCGCCTGACGGTCACCTCCATGTCCATCTCCCTGGATCCGGCCGACCTGCCCCAGGTCCAGGGCCTCATAGAGGAGAGGGAGGGGCGGGCCCACAGGATGGAGGCCGACCCCAACGGGTTCTTCAGGATCTCGGTCGACCTCCCCGACAAGGCCATCGTGGTCAGCCACCATGCCCAGGACGGCGAGCCGCTGGCCGAGTTTAGGGGCCGGACCCCCTCGGAGGTCGGCTGGCAGCTGGTCAAGGCCAAGGCCTTCTCCGACCCGGGCCACGCCCTGTACCTGGGGGGACAGCTGGAGCGGGCCTGGCGCTGCCTGGGCCAGGGGCGGGAATACGTCCAGGACAAGAGCAGCCCGCGATAGGGGGGGCGCAGGGAAATGGACCACCTCGAGGACCTAAACCCGGAGCAGATCGAGGCCGTGACCTCGACCGAGGGGGCGGTGAGGGTAATAGCCGGCCCGGGCACGGGCAAGACCAGGACCCTCACCAGGCGCTACTGCCACCTGGTGGACACGCTGGGGGTCAGCCCGGCCAACATCCTGTGCGCCACCTTCACCAACAGGGCGGCCAACGAGATGAAGATGAGGATCCGCGAGCGCCTGGGCGACCTGGACCTGGGCTACATCTCGACCATCCACGCCTTCTGCCTCAAACTCCTCAAGGAGGACATCAGCTCGCTGGGCTACCCCAGGAACTTCGTCGTCCTGGACGTCAGGGACCAGACCGACCTCATCCGGCAGATCTTCGCCGACATGGACCTGCGCATGCCCGACCTCACCTTCAAGAGGGCCCTGGACGAGATCCTGGAGGCCAGGAAGCTGACGGCCAACTCCTACATAGAGCACATCCACCTGATGGACAACGAGGAGCTGCGGGCGAAGTACCTGAGGGCCAGGGACGTGTCCGACGGGATATTCCTGAGGTACCTGTACAAGCAGAAGATGGCCTTCGGGGTGGACTTCAACGACCTCATAAACTTCGCCATGTACATCCTCGACAACTTCCCCGACGTCAGGGACAAGTGGCAGAGGCGGCTGCAGTACGTGATGGTCGACGAGTTCCAGGACGTGAGCAGGCGACAGTACTCCCTGGCGGCCCTCCTGGCCGACTTCCACGACAACCTCTTCATCGTGGGCGACCCGGACCAGACGATCTACTCCTGGCGCGGCTCCCACGTCGGGCTCTTCAAAGACTTCACCGCCATCCACCACCCGGCCATGAGCATCAGCCTGACGGCCAACTACCGCTCCAGCCCCGAGATAATCGCCGCCTCCGGGACCCTCATCGACCACAACCCCGGCCGTGTGCCGTACCGGCAGGAGGGGGTCAGGCCCCCCGGCCACAGGCCCGTCTACTTCCGGGCCAAGTCCGCCGCCGAGGAGGCCAAGTGGGTCAGGGACAGGATCCTGGAGCTGTGGGGGGCCGGGCAGGACCTGGGCGAGGTGGCGGTCATCTACAGGGCCCACCACCTGAGCCGGCCCATCGAGGAGGCCCTGGTCAAGGGGGCCGTGCCCTACCGGCTCTTCAGCGGGACGGCCTTCTACGATCGGCAGGAGATAAGGGACATGATCTCCTACCTGAGGATGCTGACGGTGGCCGACGACCTGGCCTTCCTCAGGACCGTGAACGTGCCCAGCCGCCACGTCGGCCGCAAGCGCCTGGCCTGGCTCTCCGAGGTGGCCGGCGAGAACGGCTGGACCCTCTTCCAGGCCCTCTCCCGCTGCCACGACCATGACCGCTTCCAGGGCACCAGGGCCTCCTCGTACGTCCGGGCCATAGAGCTGGCCAAGGCCCAGGTCGGGCGGCTGCCGCTGGGCGAGCTTTTCCAGAGGCTCCTTGACCTGACCGGCTACGAGGCCTACCTGCGGCTCCTGGGCGACCAGGACCGCCTCGACAACGCCGCCGAGCTCAAGAGGGCCCTGCTGGAGTACGGCCAGGACGACGAGGCCACCATCGACGACTTCCTGGCCCAGGCGGCCCTCTTCGCCAACATCGACCGGGACTCCCCGGAGCGCACGGTCAAGCTCATGAGCATCCACGCGGCCAAGGGCCTGGAGTTCGAGGCCGTCTTCCTCGTCGGCCTGTCCGAGGGCAACCTCCCGAGCAACAGGGCCCTCACCCCCGAGGAACTGGCCGAGGAGCGGCGCCTGTGCTACGTGGCCATGACCAGGGCCAGGGACAGGCTGTTCCTCTCCAACTCGACCGACCAGGACAGGGAGGGCCACTACAGCCACACCTCCCGCTTCGTCTACGAGATGGGGCAGGACAACCTCGACCTCGTCGTCCCCCCTGGCCGCCCGCCAAGGGAATACCGTCCCATGGCCCTCGCCGCTTCCCCCAGGAGGCTGGCCGTGGGCCAGATGATCGCCCACCCCAGCTGGGGGCCGGGCCGGATCGTCTCCCTGGACGAGCAGGGAGGCACCTACCAGGTCCAGTTCGAGCGCCTGCGCACGCCCAGGGCCCTCCGCTTCGACGCCCCCCTGATCACGCTTGGCTGAGCCTGGCGGCCGCGCCGCCCAGGCCGGCGGCCCCATCCCGGCCAGCCCTTCGGCCATCCCAAGGGGGCCAATCGTCGGAAAGGACAAGCCGATAGGGGGCCGGGAGGCGCGATTGGCGGGCACCGCGAAACCGGATGTCTGGCCTTATGCAGGAAAAAAGGTCTCCGGCAGGGCCAGGAACGCGGATGGCGAAGCCCCCGAGGACACCCCGCCTGGAAAATCAAGGGAACTGTCGCCCAGGCGCTGTCAGTCGGGCGACGCATCGAGGAACGCCGGTCGAATCTCGGACTGGCTCTTTTGGGGGAGATTCGGAAAAGGTTGGCATCGGCAGGTCATGGTCGATTTTGTTCTCCGTTTTTCTCACAGTCGGCAAGGGTAGGTTCCCGGTTCATATCGGACGATTGTCTGGGCAGGGCCAAATGATTTGCCAGGAAACGATGGGCTACCCATGGCCATCCGGACATGAGCGGGGTATTTGCCGGAAGACGGATGGCTGCCACCAGTCAAATGTTCCGATATTAACGTTGCGGCAAATCGGCAGAATTATCAAAATGGTTATCGAAAAGATTATATATTATGCAATAAATATCTTTACTTATTTTTATGTATTTAAGTAAATAAAAAATGAATCAACCAGAATCTGGTTACGTGGCCTCAGTATAATTTTTGTAGATATAAAATTTTACGCCGTAGTGGTTTATGATAATATTTAACAATATTAGCAGTTTATCGTTATATTTCCTAACAGCCGACTACATGGATTATGGTATCATCCGGCAGAGTCTCCGTCTCCCAGGTTATTTTCCTGGACCAAGGTTTTTGGGAGTCCCTGTCAAACACGACCAGCCAGCCCTCCTTGGCCTGGCACCTGTCCATGTACGCCAGAAGCTGCTCCATGCTGGCCGGTCTGGAATAGCTATGGGATTTCATCTTTAGCTCCATCGGGTAGCGCTGCCTCCCATGGATGGCGCAGACGTCCACGAAACCCGTGCCGGAGGCGAACTCCTTGACCAGCTGCACGGTCCCGTTGAACGCTTTCTGCATGTACCCGAAGAGGGAGAACTGGGCGTCACATTCCTGGTAGGCGAACCTGTTGGACATCTTGTCGCTGTTGCCGCTCCAGAAGATTTGAAAGTCCCTGAGAAGACCGCTTATATCCGTGCCCTTGGGCCCCACATGACGGCCTTCCAGCCCTATCGGCAGGCTATTCTGGAATTCCCAGGTCAACAATCGGACGATGACGTCCCCATATATGCGGTTGGCCGGGGCATGGCTCCCATCAGACTGTCTCTTGATCAGGCCTATGTCAAGACAATACTGGTTGTCTTCAAGGGAAGAAGCCTGACCGTCAGGGCCAGCGCCGGTCAATATCGGCACCATGACCCTCTTGACCCTGGACTCATGGAGACGGGCCATCAGGGAGTCGATATGCACGTTCATGTCGATCTTCAGCCTGTCGGCCGCCAGGTCAATGTGGTCACCCGTGATGGGCCGAGTAAAATCGCTTCCCATTTGCCGCTCAATGACGTCGTCGGCCAGGGCGTTGACCAGCCAGGGCTGGCCATCGGCCCAGAACATGGCCTGCTCGACCGCCCCGTCCTCGAATGCCTGGCCAGTCTCCTCCGTGTGCTGGCCATAAAGGGTCCTCACGTCCTCCCTGGAAAAATTGGCCAAGGTAAAAGCTTTCTTAATGATATTGAAGGGACTGGAGGTCCCCAGGGACTCGGAGTCATGGCGGATCTGGGCCTTGTAGTCGCGGATGTTGCGCATGCCGACCATGACGATTGAGTTTGGAAATGGGATTTTGGATCTCAGGACGTACCCGTTCCTCAGCTGGCGGAGACAGGAGACCAGGACGTCACCAGGGAGAGTATCGATTTCGTCCATAAAAATGAGAAGAGGCTTGTCGAGTTTTTGGCAGATGGTCTGCAAAGGCAACGATATTGAGTTGGCGATCGTGATATAACCATCGTCAGGAATCTTTCCACTACCCGCCAAACCACTGGGATTTTCAGGGTTAAATACCGAGATACCTTTACAAACATTAATTAGTGTTTCTACACCAGATCTAATCATAGCTTGAGTTATTATTTCAGTAACTAATGGCACTGAAGAAAATGAATTTGGTATTTTTTCCAGCGATTCAAGACTACAATAAAGCGCATAATACTGATTTTCTTCATTTATTTTATCGACCAGAGACATTATGGCGGTAGTCTTGCCGGACTGGCGGGGGGCATGCAAAACGAAATAACTTTTCGTGGCTATCAAATTCCCAATGTCCGCCGGGATTCTCTCGATGGCCGGCAACATGTAGTGATCGCCAGGGACACAGGGACCGGCGACGTTGAACGACTTTGTGGATAACCGTGTCATGTGGTCCTCCTTGGTCCGCGGCTGGCAAGGCCCTTCCGGGCATCACGCGGCGACAGGCCCGATGCCCTGGAAAGAGGCCACCCACATGGGCAGGTGTGGTTCCGCAAACCTCAATGTGATGCCCACCCAGGGGACAAACCCGCTCACGGACCCAATGGCCCCTCATGACGCGGCATTGGCATCATGTCCCCGCTCCTTGGTCGGGGACGTTCCCCAAACGCAGGGGCGGCCTCGTGGCCATGGCTTCAGGTCTATCCCAGGGGAAGCCCAGGCCCATGCCTCCCAAGACCCCTGGCCTGACGTCTTCAGTCCCTCATCGCCGCCTGGCGTGTCAGGCTGCGCCCTGGCCTGCCACCGCAGCCTGTTGCCTGGGGCGCATCATTAACTGTCGAGCGCCATACTCTCGCCGGGACTCTGCCCACCATGGCCCCGGCCCCAGGCCTATCGGCTGTCCGGCCACTTCGCCTGGGCCATGGCTTGGCCGGGATTTGAGGCCTGTGTGCGAGGGCGTACGCTTTTGGCTTCCCATTCTCCGTCCCGAGAGGTCAAGCTGTTCATGGTTATATTGTTTTAACAGCCGACTACATGGATTATTGTATCATCCGGCAGAGTCTCCGTCTCCCAGGTTATCTTCCTGGACCATGGTTTTTTTGAGTCCCTGTCAAAAACCACCAGCCAGCCATCCTTGGCCTGCCACCTGTCCATGTACGCCAGAAGCTGTCTCATGCCTGCCGGCCTGGAATAGCCTTTGGATTTCATCCTTAGCTCCATAGCTCCATGGAATAGCGGTGCCTCCCATGGATGGCGCAGACGTCCACGAAACCCGTGCCGGAGGCGAACTCCTTGACCAGCCGCACTGTCCCGTTGAACGCTTCCCGCATGTACCCGAAGAGGGAGAACTGGGCGTCACATTCCTGGTAGGCGAACCTGTT
>JAISEK010000046.1 GCA_031264145.1 Deltaproteobacteria bacterium | reverse complement strand
ATGGCCATGTCCGTGTCCTGGGCCGAGTTCATGAAGGAGCCCTGGGTGAACATCTGCTGGACCGAGGCCACCTTGACGCCCCGGCCGATCTGCTGGATCTTGCCGTTGGACCAGTAGTCGGACAGCAGGGCCGGCTGTGGCTGGCACCTCCTGGCGTTTTATTAAAGTTAGCCCCGTCTTATCCCGATACGCTTGGCAAAGGGCGGGGCCGGGGGCGACGAGAAGGTTACCCCACCGCTACCGACCCGCGAGGTGAGGCGTGAGAGTATCTGTCAAGAAGTATGAGGGCGTGTTCTTCCGCGAGCGCAAGGAGCTCTTCAACGGGCGCCCGGACCGGACCTACGAGTTCTGCTGGCAGGAGGCGGGCCGGAAGCGCTGGAGGACGGCGGGGCGGCTCTCCCGGGGCGTCACCGCCGCCGACGCCGCCAAGGCCCGGCTGGAGGCCTTGTCCGGCCGGGCCTTGGCGGGGGCCGGCCAGGATCTGTCCGTGGCCGGGGTCGTCCAGGCCTGGCTGGCCGGGGCAGCCCCCGACAAGAGCTCGAGATGCCACGCCAGAACGCTCATCAGGGATCTCGGCGGCACGAGGCTGGCGGATCTGACGGTCGGCCGGCTCGACGACTACAAGCGGCAGCTCCTCGGGGAGAGGGGCCTGGCCGAAAGCACGGCCCGCCATGTCCTGGTCGCCCTGGCCTCGGCCATCAACCACGCCATCAGGCACGGCCTCTGGGCCGGGTTCAATCCCGTCTCCAGGGCGGCCGGCTTCAGGATGCCCAGGCCCGACAACAAGGGCGAGCGCTGGCTGCGGCCGGGGGAGGCCGAGCGGCTGCTCTCCGCCCTCAGGGCCTCGTCGCCGCTGTGGCACGACATGGCCCTCGTGAGCCTCCATTCCGGCCTCAGGCTGACGGAACTCTACAGGCTCCGGGTGGGGGACGTGGACGCCGGGAGCATGACGGCCATCGTCTGCGGGAAGGGCGGCCGCCGGGAGCCGGTGGCCCTGACCCAGGAGGCCCTCGGGGCCATCGCCGGGCGAGGCGGGGGCCCGGGCGAGCTGGTCTTCAGGACCGGCACGGGGAAGCGTCCCGACAAGAGCGTCCCGTTCGCCAGGGCGGTGGAGCTTCTGGGCCTGAACGAGGGGGTGACCGACCGGCGGCAGCGGGTCTGGTTCCACACCCTCAGGCACACCTTCGCCTCCTGGCTGGTCCAGGGCGGGGTGGACCTCTACACGGTCCAGCACCTCATGCGCCACCGTTCCCCCCAGATGACCCAGCGCTACGCCCATCTGGATCCGGCCAGGCTACGGGCCCCGCTCGAGGTGATCCGTCGCGCCATGGCCGGCGTCCCAGGAGCGGAACAAGCCCCTGCGCCAGCGAAGCCTCCCCGATCCAGGAGGCGGCCATAGCCTGGCCCACTCCAGACAGGGTCCGGCTGGGCTTGCCGGCCAGGACATGGGACGTAGGGACTCCTCTGGTCTGGCACTCGGCTATCCGGCCACCCAGGCGAGGTAGTGAAGGACGAACTCGACAGCCTGAAAGACAACGCGGCCGGACTGGCCAAGGCCATCAACGTGCCGACAACCGAATAACCAAGATCATCGCTGGAAAGATAAGCATCTCGGCTGAAATGGCCCTTCGTCTCGGAAGGCTTTTTGGAAAGGGGTGCCGATTTTGGCTGAACCTCGCAGCCCGCCGAGGAGCCCAGATTTGCCAAGCCGGGGCAAGGCCCGGACACTTGACGGCCATCGTTCCAGGTGCCGTCAAGGCCATGTGTTGGGGCAGGCCCAATTTGTTGGAGCATATATGGGGATCCCAGGACAGGACATGATTGGGAACTAAGTTATATGATTGCCTGAAACTGGCTCTATATAAGGCCATTGACAGTAAATGGCACCCTTTCCTGAAATCTGGTTGCCCTGGCGAGGCCATGGTTCTTGGACAGCATCCGATCGGTGGTGCCCAGGTAGGTTGGGATTGTCAAACCGACTTTTTTGGCCTATATAGGTACTGTTCTCTCTGGTTTAAGCCGGGTTCCCAGATTTTCTTGGACAGCTGTGTAAAAATAGATATAAAACTCTATGGAAACAATTGACGCTTTTGTCATGCTGAAAAGGCAAACGACCTTGGTGGTGGACAAACGGCAAAACATGACGGAATGGCTTGGTCAAAAGAAGGTTCGATGGGTCTAGCCTTCGTCTCATCCTATCTTAATGGTGAGATTGAATCGTGGACCAGACATGCATAATCCAATTCAGGCCAATTCCGATCCTGGCTCAGGCAGCATAGCCGCTGTTTCCATTTGCGCAGGTGGAATCATTTCGTGCCGTTATTATGGTTGCAACGCTGGTTGGATGACAGCATCTCCCGGCGCAAAATGGCATTGATCCTGGTCTGGTAACCTTTGCCCTGAGTTCGAAGCCAGGCCAGTACATCGGCATCAAGACGTACGGTGGTCATCTTTTTGGCTGGGCGATATAAAAGTTCATCGGGGATGTCCGAATAGTTAATTTCGGAATCCGGCATTTTAGTTAGAGCTTCCAAGGCAGCTATTTGCTTGTCAGTCAAAGGTGGGGGGTTGGCCTGGTCAAACTCGAACTTCATAATATGCTCTTTTTTCTTTTTCAGTTGCGAAGGCGGCAAAGAAACTTGGCATCAAGGAGTACGACGCCAGTGATTTCGAAGCACCCGGACAGACGGTTAACGTGTCGGTCGACGAAGTCTTGGTAAAAGCGTGAGACCGGCAGGCCAATGCCAGGCGAGGAGGAGAAAAAGAAACGTATTGGCAATATCGTGCTGCAAATTCAGAGCACTGAGGTAAATTACACGCTTAATCGCAGCAGGTAGACGGTGCCATTGGGCTGATGGCGGATACGGCTACCAGGAAAATCAAAAATTGGTCATCTCAAAAACTTGACGGATTACTCGAATCGTTTCCGCAAATGCATGCCACGCCACGCACAAGGAGCTTGGGTCACGCAATTCCAGCAATAAGGGAGAAAAGTCCAATGATTTGGCCGTGGCCAAGCGGCAAACGCACGACGGGATTAGCCAGGTCAAGGAAGGTTCCGTTGGTCTTGCCCATATTTGCTGCGCCCATGTCAACGGTGAAATCCACGAATGGGCTCAGAGTAAGGTCAGTCCATTTAAGCCGGTTCTTGTTTTGGCCAAAGCTGCTAAATGGTCTTAGGGGCAACCACTTGCACATGTAGGAATTATTTGAAAAAGCCCCGCATCATGGTTTTCCTGGCGTTCCGTCCGTCCTGGCCGGCCACTGGTTCAGGAGCGGTAGGAGCCGTTTATGCTCACGTAGTCGTGGGACAGATCGCAGGTCAGCACCGAGTGGCTGGCCTGGCCGGCGTTCAGGTTGATGAGGAGGCGGTATTCGGGCTTGCCCATGACCCTGGAGGCTGCCTGGTCCCGGCCATTGTCTTGGCCGCTTCTGACCCAGGGCACGTCGTCGAGATCGAGATCGACCTTGTAGGGATCGAAGGAGGCCCCGCTGCGGCCAAGGGCGGCCATGATGCGGCCCCAGTTGGCGTCGGCCCCGAAGAAGGCCGTCTTGACCAGGGGCGACTCGGCCACCGTCCGGGCGGCCTTCCTGGCGTCCGGATCGTCGAGGGCCCCGATGACGGATACCTCCACCAGGCGGGTGGCCCCCTCGCCGTCCTTGGCTATCTGGCGGGCCAGGGAAAGGAGGACGCCGAGAATGGCCTCCTCGATGGCTTTGGCCCCTGGGCCGCCTGAGATGGGGGGCCCGCCCGCGGTGCCCGAGGCCAGGAGGAACAGGCTGTCGTTGGTCGAGGTGTCCCCGTCCACGGTCACCCGGTTGAAGGAGGCCTCGGCCCCCCTCCGGAGAATCCCGTCCAGGAGGTCCTGCTCGATGGCCGCGTCGGTCAGGACGAAGCCCAGCATGGTGGCCATGTTGGGGGCTATCATGCCCGAGCCCTTGGCCGCCCCCCAGATGCCGATATCCGGCCCCCCGGGGATGGCCGCCTGGGCCGTGGCCTCCTTGGGTCTGGTGTCGGTGGTCATGATGGCCCTGGCGAAGTCGCCCAGGCCGTCCGGCGAGAGGGAGGAGACAAGTCCCGGCATGGCCGCCGTCATGGCCGGAAGGTTCAGGCGCGGGCCGATAATCCCTGTGGAGGCCAGGAGGATCCCGTTCGCGGGCACCTTGAGGAACCCGGCCAGGGCCTGGGCCGAGAGGCGGCAGTCCTCGAGGCCCTCCTGGCCGGACTGGGCGTTGGCCTGACCGGAGTTGGCCAGGATGGCCCTGGCCCCCCTGAGCCTCTGGCGTGACCAGATGACCGGGGCGGCTTGGCAGACGTTGCGGGTGAAGACCCCGGCGGCGGCCTGGACCCGATCGGCCACGATGAGCCCCAGGTCAAGGCGGTCCTTGTATCTCATGCCCGAGGCCACGGCACTGGCCCTGAAACCGTTAATG
This sequence comes from Deltaproteobacteria bacterium, assembly GCA_031264145.1. Lineage (GTDB taxonomy): Bacteria > Desulfobacterota > Desulfarculia > Adiutricales > Adiutricaceae > JAIRNQ01. The sequence continues at coordinate 18,890 of JAISEK010000046.1, read as the reverse complement.
GCCATGATTGATGGCACTGCAGAAACCCTCCCCATAAATTCGTGGTTTAAAGTCGCTTTAAAGTAGAGCTAATGCTCTTATTGGAACTGTTTTTTTATTGTCTCTTTTTTAGTGGAGTAAAACCACCAGCTTTAGCTGGTAGCTTCAGCATTTCTGTTTGACTATGCTGGCCAATGACCATAGAAGCATCCGTACATATTATGGCTTTCTCAGGTTGATTGAGGAAAAGAATCTGGCCAGGGTCATATTTGATGAGGTCACCAAAGGTTCGATCGACACGTTCGGGATCGATGCCGATGTCCAGCGGATAGACTCGATCCACATCAAATCCTGCATGAAGCCTCTCCCGAGACCGGGTTTTTTTGACACTGAGTTGACGAAGTTCCCAAAAGGCTTGAAGCGCACTTGGAAACTCCTAGCGACAAACGGAGGAGGAACCTTAGCGCAGGGCTTTGATTTGTTTTTTCGTGAGGTTGGTTATTTCCGCAATCATGTCAATGTCAAGCCCTTTATCCAACATGTTCTTGGCGACTGCCAGTTTTGCCTTTTGTTCACCCTTTTGTTCACCCTTTTGTTCACCCTTTTGTTCAGCCTTTTGTTCCCTCTGCTGGATTTCCTCCTCGATTTCCCGTTTTTCGGTCGCCCTGCTCATACGTTCCAGCTTCCAGTGCATATAGGCCATCCTGATTTCAGGGTCGGATGCCAAATCTTTGAGACGGTTGACGAACTGCTCGGCGCCCTCATTGTTCCTGACGAAACTTTCAAGCTCTGGATCCATGTCGTATATCTCCTGTAGCGGGATTTTACGGTCAAGCTCGTATATGAGCTTGCATCAGCAATAAAACTTGTTCGCGTAGTCTGCCTTGGCCAGTGGCAGATAAGGCAGCTGGACATAGAACAGGCCAAAGTGTCTGGTCGCCAGCTCGGGAGGCTTTTTTTGGCTTGTGATGTAATAGGGCTGGAGCAGCTCCTTGTTCGATGTCCGGCAATTCCTCTCGTCGCCCAGGATGCTGATCACGTAGATTGTCGGTGCCTTGTCCGACAGTTCCGTGGTCTTTATGCCAGGTTCCATCTTCTCGGCAAAAAAATAGGAAGTCTGCAGGACCGTGCGGTCGACGAAGGACTTGTCGAAATACAGCTGGACCTCATAGATGACGGTTACCCCGGCATCGCTCTCGGCATATACGTCGACATAGAAACTGCGGCTGTCGACATGGGACAGTTTTCTCTGGGGACTGAGCCTTACTATTTTCCCGAATTCAAGCCCGCACTCGCCGAGAACGGCGGAAATGAAATCCTGGGCGGCTTTCCCGCCAACCTCAAGATTCTTGTACAGTTCCGTCACGACCGGGTCGGCCAGGGGCGAAAGGAGGTCGCGTTCAATCTGATCTCTGGTCTCCTCCGTCAAAGCCGGCTCCTTTTTTAGCTTATCTTTTTTATTTGCCAAAATAACCTCCGATGGTTGATATGAAAATAATAGCACAACTCGAAGAAAAAAACCTTCATTATTCTAAAGCCCAGGCAGACCAAATTTAGACGGCACTGCAAAAACCCCTCTCCTTTATTTTGGTGGACCTCTCCCCACGCGAAACAAACCGATGGAACCATATAGTCCTTAAACTAGACGTGTTTAATGATATTTCATTGAACACTCCGTCCACCAGAACCCGTAAAGTCGTCAACAAACCGTTGGCAGCCTGGGTTTTTCGACGGGCGAGTGACGGAATCATGGACCAAGGGCGGTACCGGCATGAGCTTGAAATCATCGGAATGATGCGCAATATGTCGGCCCAGTGTCAGATGGAGGTATTAGATGTCTGTGGCCAAGGAACTGACAGAGAACAAGCCGGCTCATACCGCAATAACTGGCAATGATTGGCCGGTTGGGCCCAGTGGAACGGGTGGCCAAGAGTTTGCCTCTGGAGGTAGGAGCAACATTGCCCGGTTGACCCAGAGCAATGGCCTGCTTTTGTGCAAGGTTCCGGCAGACACAATCGCGCCGTTTCCCCGCACGATTCTGAGGCCTTTATCTAAATTAGCATAATTATATGAGGTTATATGTTGTGATGACTTGATAATCCATTCTAGATATCCATACAGGCGCAAACCGAGACCGCATGGCCAGGAATTACTCGGGAGCACCGATATCGAATGGAACCTTTAAGCCCTGCGCTGACGGCCGATTTCCGATTGGCGACGTTGTAGAATCACGGGATTTGATCTATAATGGGGTCAAAGCTCGGAACATATCGATTTCTTACATGAAACCGCTACTCAATTTGAAGGCACCATTTGGAACGAAATCACCCGCTAATCACCTAAAGGACACTGGCAAAATTGGAACTAAACATGTAATCCGGAACTTCGGACAAACACGTTGAACAAGACATTTTGGGCTTAGACAGGGGACATTGGACTATCAGGTCAGGGCTAGAACTTTTGATATATTTTTAGCTATTTAGATATAATTCATCTATTTTATATATATTAGTTCGTTTCGGCAGATTTCTGACTCAATATTTAGTTTTATTTGAATTTTCAATGGACTAATCATTTTTCAGCACTAATCAGCAAAAGCCGCTATCTGTCGGAAAATGGCCGGCAGTTGGTGGCGGAATAGTTAATTCGGCGGCTGCGTTTTTGATCTTTCTTTCCTCTATCAATTGTCACGTGATTATCCAAACTCAGTACCCTTCGCCGCCTCCAGTTGGGAACCCGAGAACATTGATACCAAGCCCATGCCAGTGGGAATAAAGGGTCGGATTTATCATTGAAAAAATGTCCCTCAGTGCCTTCATGAAACCGTCACGAACAGTCGACAGCCAAGGTGCTTTTAATGACCTTGGGACAACTAACAGGTGACCTACTGGGAAGCCCAAACAGTCGCGTGGCGGCAGTTTACTCTACCCGAACCCTAAACCGGTTGGCTGAATGCTTTCCTGGACATTTGAAACACTTAGGCCAGCTCCTCCTTCGCGCCACCTGCACTGGAATGATTTTCAGTGATATTGGCGATGGCCAGCAAGGAGGAACTGTCAATTATTAGCGATGTTATTCTATGATAGAGTTTTATTACTCAAATGGTTTTACGAATGACCGTTACAATTCGCTGCTCCGCAAGAGTTATATTCTGGCCCCGCAGCCGGGTAGGTTTGACACCGCTGTCAGCCGACTCCATGTCAGCCGAATGGACGCCAGCTCGGATCGTGTGAGCTTTGTCATAAAACCGTCCCTCCTCTTCTTTCTGGATGGTTTTTGCGAGTCCGACTTGGGACTAGCCAAGGTTACCGGCCACCCGGGGGTCTTTATCGTCCTTGGCACCCAAATGCCGACCTTGGCCAAGGTGACCGTTCTTCCGGGCAGATCTTTCCTGCTTCTGATGCTCATGCTTGACGTTCGACTTCTCGAGGGTATCAGTGCCCTCCAGCCCAGATCCGAAACCCAAGCGACACTCAATTACCCCTTTCTGGCCAAAGGGCGGATGGACGGTCACCTCATCGATATTTTGCTTTCCCTGGTCGAGCAGGCCGCTTGTCCCGACACTGACCTCAGTCCCCCGTCTCTGCTGGATCTATACCAGTACATCCTTGGGACGCCCCAGGGTTCTGTCTTGAAGAGACTGAGCGGCCTGGGACTTAAGGATATCCACAGATCAATTATGTGGCTCAATGACAGGTTCAATCATGATTTCTCGGTTCCGGATCTGGCCAATATAGCCGACATGCCCTTGACTTCCTTCCACAGGAACTTCAAATTGATCACCGGCCTCAGCCCTCTCCAGTATATCAAGACAATCAGGCTCATAGAGGCTAGAAGATTAATGCTTTTTTATGGTATGAACGCTGTAAATTCATCTAAAGAGGTTGGCTATTCTAGTACTACGCAGTTTAATAGGGAGTATAAGCGTTATTTTATTCGACCTCCTCATAGGGATATGGCATATACATTGCGTTATAATGCTCCTGTTTATCAGCCACTTAGTCTTACCCATAGATATAATACTAATATTATTACATAATAAAATATTATTTTGATATCATCATATTTATAAATTTTTATTTATAAGACGATTATTGTTTTATATTAATTACTATTTATATTTTAGTACTAATTTTTTATTGCCAAATGAGATGTTTCTTTAATACTGACCAAGGCATTATTTATCCATCATCCTGCCATTTCAATGATAATTACTTAATTTTATAAGTTATTATGAAATTTTTGCTTCGTTTGTCTATTTATTGCCAATATTTTGTCATGCAAACCCACTTCCGCTGGATTACAAAAAGCTAGAAACCAAAAGGTCCATCGAATGGCCAACTTCCAGGGGCCTGGCAAAAATGGGTGTTAATGGTATCCCCTATCAGATGGTGCAGGACGTAGGCCGGGGCCCCCACCGTAAAGGCATTCCCCCCACCGGGCAAAAAATCAAGCTCCATGTTCAAGGCCAAGGAGGGGCAGACCATGGCCGGCCCTCCCGCCCAAACGGTCGCCAGGCCTCTGTGCAGGTGACCACAGCACAAAAGGGCGCTCTGGTGCGCGCCCATAATCTCCGCCAGAAGGCCGGAATCCAGGTAGGGCTCGTCCATAAACTCCAAACCAGACAAAAATGGGGGGTGGTGGGTAAAGACCAAGGTGGGCACCCCTGGCTGGGCGCATAAGGCACCCTTTAGCCAGGCTGCCACCTGGGGGGCGAGCCCGCCGCCATGGAAGCCTTCCCTGGTCCCGTCAAAGAAGATAAGCCTCGCCGAGCCTACTGTGCTCCCACCGCACAGATAGGGCGCCAGGTCCTGTTCTTGGCCGGAGCCAGGGGGATAATACGGGGAAAGGTCGGCGACCATGGCCGATCGCCGGTCGTGGTTTCCTGGAACCAGGAAGATCGGGACCTTGAGTCTCCCCAAAATCCTGGCCAGGCTTGAATAGGCCTCTGGTTCCCCGTCATGTGCCAAATCGCCGGTTATGACCAGGGCATCCAGGGGAGGATTCAGGCCGGAGAGATGGTCCACGGTGGCCTGGAGGTAATAGCCGGTATCGATTTCCCCATAGGCGGGCCGCCCTGGCTGGGCAATGTGGAGATCGGAAATCTGGCCGATCAGGGTCATGAGGCCAGCGCCGCCGTCTCGGGGAAAATCTTGAGCTCGTCCAGCGGCAACTCCACCCCGACCGTGGACCCGGACGGGACATGGGCCGATCCTGGCAGCTCCATCTTGAGGCGCTGCCCGCCCTCAAGGGCAACCACGAGCCTGGTCACTCCCCCGACGAACCTTGACGAGACGACTTTCCCGCTCATCCTGCCGGGGGCGATTTCGGCCAGTCTGGGCTTGTCGGGACGGAAATACACGGAGACCGGGCAAGCAAAGGCCCTGGGACCGATAATACCGGCCTCAATCCCGTCACCTTTGATGGCCGACAGGGGCAAGGCGATGTCGCCTGGGAGCAAAAGGTAGTCCCCGGCCACCCTGGCCAGGAGCCGGTTCGAGCCTCCGACGAAACCGGCCACGAAGGCCGAGGCCGGTTCATGGAAGATCTCCCTGGGCCCGCCGACCTGCTCAAGGCGGCCCTCGCGCATGACCACGATGACATCGCCCAGGCTCATGGCCTCGTCCTGGTCATGGGTGACGATGACCGTGGTCATGCCCAGGCCTGACAGAAGCTCGTCCATTTCCTCCCTGACGCTGACCCGCAGGGCGGCGTCCAAGGCGCCCAATGGCTCGTCAAGGAGCAAGACCCTTGGCCTGGTGGCCAGGGCCCTGGCCAGGGCGACCCTCTGCTTCTGGCCCCCGGAGAGCGCGGACACGCCGCGGTCGGCATAATTGGCCAGCCTGGTCATGGCCAGCAGCTCCCGGACCCGGCTCTCCCTCTCGGCCCTGGGAATTTTCCTGATTTTGAGGCCGTATGCCACATTGTCGAAAACGTTTAGGTTGGGAAAGAGGGCGTAGTTTTGGAACATCATCGATATTTCGCGTTTTTCCACCGGCACCCTGGTCACGTCCCTTTGTCCCAGTAATATCCGCCCGCCAGGCTCGGCCGTCTCCAGACCGGCAATCAATCTGAGGGTCGTGGTCTTGCCGCAGCCGGATGGCCCCAGCAAGACCGCCTTCTGTCCTTCCAGAATGGTCAGATTGATTGGCTGCAGGACCGTTCGGCCGCCAAAACTCTTTGAGACGTTGACCAGGGTCACGGCCGGGTTCAAATTTTGGGAGGGCTGGCTCGTCGGTTGACCCAGCGGTTCAGGGGAGAAGGCGGCCAGCGGGGGCCACCTTGGCCCGGGGACATCGGCAATCCGGACATCTGTCTGGTTCATCGGCTTATCCTTTGATTTTGGCGCGGCCACTGTCTCGACCATGCCTCAGACGATCGACCAGGGCCGGAATTTTCTGGGTAAAGATCAACAGCGGCACGATCAGGGCAAAGAAGACGACCGTGTAGGCCGCCCCTATCTCCAGGCGCATGGAGGCGTAGCTGTCGGCCAGACCCACGGGCAGGGTCCGGGTGAAGGGAGTCTGGAGCATCCAGGATATGTTGAACTCACCCATTGAGAGGGTCAGGACCTGGAGCGAGCCGGCGATGACCCCTGGTGAGGCCGCGGGGACCACGATTCCGAAAAAGCGGCCCCAAAAGGATGCCCCCATGGTCCGCGCGGCCTCTTCCTGGACATCCAATGGGGCGACCCTGAGGACAGCCGTGACCGATCGGACCATGAACGGCAGGCAATAGATGACATGCCCGGCCAAAATAAAGAGCCAGCTGTGCCTGAACCAATTGACCGTGCCCCAGAATAGGAGTATGCCCAGGCCCACGGCAATGCCCGGAACGGACAGAGGCAAGACCAGGGATTCCTCCAGCAAGGCCGACAGGCGGCAGCGGGTGAACCGAACGAAGGCGTAGGCCACCGGGACTCCGCAGAATATGCAGACAGCCAAGGCCGCCAGGGCCAGGTAGAAGCTGCGGAGGATTGTCTCGCCGTAGACGTTGAGGACCTTGCCGATCCAGTCCATGGTCAGGCCAGAGGAGAGGCCCCGAAAGGCGTTGGCCGCAAAGGCTGTCAGAATCGTCAAGGCGATTGGGACGGTCAGGAACAGTGAGGCCAGCAAGGTGACGCTCAATTGAGCCCAGAAAAGAGGTCCCCTTTTCATGCCGAGCTTCCCGTCAGGGCCGTTCCCGTGACGAGCCGCGCCAAGAACAGGGCCAGCCAGGTCACCACCCCCAGAACCAGCGACAGCATGGCCGCGGAAACAATGTTGGCGGATAGGGTGAACTCGGTGTAGATTATTATGGGCAGGACATTTATGTCGGTGGCCAGGGTAAAGGCCGTGCCGAAGGCCCCGATGGAGGTGGCGAAGCAGATGGCCCCGGTGGAGATCAGGGCGGGCAGAAGCCCGGGGATGGTCACGTCAATCAGGACCCGCCAGGGGGACGCCCCCAAGACCCGCGCAGCTTCCTCGAGGGACTGATCAAGTTTCCCGGCCGTGGCCATGGCCGTTGCCACGACCCTGGGAACGGAGAAGTACAGATATCCCGTGAAAAGCCCCAGGGCCGAGTAGGCGAAAACGACCTTCGTCCCGAGTATGTTGTCCGTCAGGGAACCGATAAGGCCCTGCCTGCCCGCCAGCTCTATGATCATGAAGCCCACCACCACCCCGGGAAAGGAGATGGGCAAGGTCAGCAGGGCGACCAGGAAATCCCGGCCCTTGAAGACGTTTCTCCCCAAAAAGAGACCGGCCGCTCCACCCACCGCCACGGATGCCAAGGTGACCAATACGGAAATGACAACCGTGTCCTGGAGACTCCTGAAGTAACGGTGGTTGGTTATTATTTGGGCGTAAATCGCCATTCCCCGCGGGCCATCCACCGATTCCGCCGCCAGACGGGCCAACGGCAACAGGAAAAAGGCGGAAAAGATGGTCAGGGCCGGGACAAATAGCAAGCCGGTAAGCGTTTTGTTTGTCATCAAGGTAATTACTGCTGTTTGGATTTCAATGTCGGCCCTCGGCTGATCCTCAGGTTATCTTCCGCCCGGCCAGCCTACTCGACCTCGGCCAAGTACCTGGCCCCGAAGGCCTCCTGGACCTCGGCCATTTTCCCGTAGTCAACGGCCCCTACCCTCTGGTACTCGCTATCGGGCAGAAACAGGGCCTCGGTTTCAGGGGTCATGGCCGAGGGGAAGACGGGGCGCAGAAAGTTCTCGGCCCATAGCTTTTGCCCCTTGTCGCTGAGGACGAAATCAATCACGGCCTGTCCGTTTTTTTGGTGGGGCGCGCCCTTGACCAAGGTCATGACGTAGGGGACCATTATGGAACCCTCGGCGGGGATGACAAACTCCACGTTGGCCTTGTCAGTGTGCCTGGCCCGATAGGCGTTGAAATCATAGTCGAGCAGTATGGGGATCTCCCCGGACAAGACCCTGGCGTAGGCCGTCTGTTTGGGGATTATGGGGTCGTTTTTCAGGAGTTCCTTATAAAAACCGATGGCTGGCGAAAAATCATCAAGGGTGCCACCCAGGGCCTGGTTGATTGCCACGGCCCCGACGTAGCCGACGAACGCCGAGGACGGATCCAAGAACCCAACCATGCCCTTGTATCGCGGATCCAGCAGATCCTTCCATGATTTGGGGATCGGCTTTCCCTCCAGGGCGTCGACGTTAACCATCAGGCCCAGGGAACCCGAATGGATGGTCACCCAGTTGCCGCCCGGATCCTTGAGATTGGCTGGCACGGCCTGCCAGCCAGCGCCCTTGTAGGGCTCGATGACGTCAGAGTTCATGGCGTTGATGGCAAAGGAAATCCCAAGATAGCTCACGTCGGCCACGGGATTCTGTCTCTCGGCAATCAGCTGCGAGACCGATTGGCCGGAGTTCTTGTTGTCCAGGGGCACCGTTATCCCCGTCTCCTTTTTGATCAGCTCCAGCTGGTTGCCCCAGCCCGCCCACTCGGGAGGACAGTTGTAGCAGATGGCGGTTTCCTGGGCCCAGGCTGGCCCGCAGACAGATAAAAGCAAAAACAAAACGGCAATGATTCTTGTCAACATGGGTAATCCTTCCAGATAAGGAACTCTTAAAAAATTAACCGCAAAAAAATTTAGTTACTGCATGGTATTGTTAAACACCTACTTCATACATCAAATATTATTTTCGTAATTAATAATTCAATAGTTCCTAATTTTGGGTTTTCCAGAACAGCGCTGGACAACGGAGGGGGTTCCAGATTCCGGCCTCCTGGCGACGCCCCATTTTGGGACCGATGATAGACCGTTGGCGACAAGGAAGGATTCCGTTTATGTAAAATTATAGTCAAATCGGGGGGCGGCACGATCGGAGTGCTTTGGCCTTTGGGCCACGGGAAGGTCATCGCCCGCCTGTTTTCGCTCCCTGGGAGGATAGTGGGGAAAATGGACGACCACAAGACAGACGGGGGGCCCAGGCTTGGCGGGCGCCATGTGCTCACGGGCCCTTTCGGCTACACAGGCTCGTATCTGGCCCGTCTGCTCCTGGAAGCCGGGGCCGGGGAAGTGCGCGGTCTGTCAGGCCACGGCCGACCCTGCCTGCCGGGACTCGAGGCGGTCAAGACGTTTCCGCTCGACTTTTCCCGCCCGGACGACCTGGCAAAAGCCATGGAGGGCACCGACGTCCTCTACAACACCTACTGGGTACGCTTCAACCATCGCCGCTTCACCCACGGCGAGGCCCTCCGCAATACCCGTCTCCTCTTTGGGGCCGCCAGGAGGGCCGGGGTCGGGAGGATAGTGCACGTCTCCATCACCAACCCGAGCCTTGACTCGCCGTTCGAGTATTTCAGGGGCAAGGCCGAGCTGGAGAGGGACCTGGCCGGGACCGGCCTGTCCCACGCCATCCTGCGCCCGGCCGTCCTGTTCGGCGGCCGGGACATCCTGGTCAACAACATCGCCTGGGCCCTGCGGACCTTCCCGGTCCTTGGGGTCTTCGGCCGGGGCGACTACGGCATCAGGCCCATCCATGTCCGGGACCTGGCTTGCCTGATGCTTGAGGCGGGCAGGGGCCGCACGGACTCGACGCTCAACGCGGTGGGGCCCGAGCGCTTCACCTACCGGGGGCTGGCCGTGACCTTGGCCCGCATCCTGGGCCTCAAGCGTCTCATCCTGCCCTGCCCGGCCATCCTGGGCTACGCCGTGGGCAAGGCCGTGGGCTGGCTGCATCGCGACATCTTCATCACCTGGCCCGAGGTGAAGGGCCTGATGGCCGGGCTCCTGGATACCCCCGAGGGTACGGACGAGGCCCCCGGGCGCACGCGGCTGACCGCCTGGGCCGAAAGACGGAGGGACGACCTGGGCAGGGTCTACGCCTCCGAGCTGGCCCGCCGCTAGCCGAGGTCCCCATTGGGGACGCCCAGATCGGCCCGGCGACGGGAACGGCTTCCCCGCATGGGGGCCGGGGTCCCCGAAACGCGGGAAACATAGTCTGGTCGAGTATGCTGGAGATTGGCACGGCCTGGGACAGCCGGAAACGACTGTCAGGGCAACGGCTCCGTCCGAATGACGTCAAAGGGGATTGTCGCGAGGGGTCGCCGGGAAGGGCCGAGGGCTGGCCGCCGACGGCGCCAGTCTACTGGGACATGGACGCCATGGCGCCGACCATCTTCATCCATGGAGGTAATTTATCCAAGAGGCCATAGGGCTTGGGGCGGCAATCGGGAGCGGGGCCATCCGCGTCCCAGAGAGGAGCGACAATGGGCTCCCCGCCCCCGCATGGGCGGCGCACACCAACAGGTCGCAAAGGGGGGCCAGGATCCTGCCCAGGCGGCATCTCGGCAGTCGTCGTTGTGTCCGCCCTGGCGGCTGACGCGCAGGACCGGGATTCAGGCCAGGAGAAAAACATGCGCCCTTGGATAATTTTAGATAAAAATACTTCAATTAAATACGTTTTAGCTGTTTTATAATATATTATTATAGATATTTTATGGTCAATCTTGAATCTGATCGTTTTCAAACAAAAAAAGAAACCAAAACATTGGATCGTCCCCCGGCTTCCCGGCAAGGCCTGGCCACCAGCCGCAAGACGCCCCCCCCCCGCGTCTGGGGGGCCCGGCGCGGCCAAAGCCCTACAGCGGGGAGGAAGGCCAAAGGCCGGGAGGATGCCCTTACGGGCCGACATGGCCGGCGAAGGCACCGTTTTTCCGGGCCCGAAGATATCCTTCTTCCCGCTGCCTTCCTCCTGGGTCCGGGTAAACTCCTGCCCATGGGCAAGGAAACCAGGAACTTGGCCCGGGTCTCGTCCTAGGGCAGGGACTCGAGGCCGCCCCGGAGGACCGATACCAATGCCAGCGACGAGGCACAACGCCCAGGGGGATCATACCAGCGACCCCGGATGACAGGCCCACAGAAGGCCAGGCTTGGCGGCGGCCACGGTCAGGGAGGACAGCCATTCTTCCGGCAGGGCCGGGCAAGGCCCAGGTCTGCCCCGTAGGGTGGGCGATGTCGCCGGGGAGCCAGCCCAGGCCGCGCTCGCGACCATACCGGCCAGCAATTCCCTCACCCCGTGTCCGGTTTCCTTTTTGTCCCGATCTGACAGCCCGTCCCCCCGCGCGAGGGCCTCGAGCGATCGGGCCCGGCCTGGTGGCCAGGGAGGCCCTAGTCCCTGGCAGGGGGACGCTGGGCCGCCCTCGGGTAGGCCGCGCGGAAATCGTCCACTATCCTGGCCAGGGGAGGATCCAGAAAGCCCAGGCCCTGGCGGGCCAGTTCGTCGGGCAGGCCGTAGAAGGCCTCGGCCAGGCCCCCGGTGATGGCCGCCAGGGTGTCGCTGTCCCCGCCGATGGAGATGGCCCCCCTGATGGCGTCCTCGAAGCCAGAACTCTCCAGGAAGGCCTCGATGGCCTGGGGAACGGTTTCCTGGCAGGTCTCGTTGAAGGCGTAGTCCGCCCGGATCGAGTCCAGGGTGAAGTCAAGGGGATAGTAGTTCCTGGAGAGGTGGTCCCTTATGGCCGCCAGGCCGTGGCCAGTCCGGGCCAGGAATATGCCCACGGCCGTGGCCTCGGCCCCCTTTATGCCCTCTGGGTGGTCATGGGAGACCTCGGTAACCAGGCGGGATAGGAGGACCGCCTCCTCAAGGGTCTTGGCGGCGAAGCCGCAGGGGGAGACCCGCATGGCCGCGCCATTGCCGAAGCTGTGGTAGGGCTTGGGGTCGCTGGAGGCCAGCCACCCCTTGAACATGCCGCCGTAGCCGCGGTCGCCGTACTTGAGGCCCAGGGCCCGCATGGAGCCGACGGCCAGGCGGCCAAGGTCCCCATATTGTCCGCCGGAGGCCAGGATGGCCTCGGCCAGGGCGATGGTCATGACGCTGTCGTCGGTGAAAAAGCACTCGGGCGAGAAAAAATCGAATTCCTTGGTCTTGATATTGTGCCACTCAAAACGCGAGCCCACGATATCCCCGATTATGGCCCCCAGCATGTCCCAAAGCCTCCTTGGCCGTGCGTCGTGTCGACCGCCGGCCTAGGGGGCGTCCGCCGATGGCGGCGAGACCTCTGGGCCGGGCCTGTTCCCGCCACGCCGCCCGCAGGGCCGGTTGCCACCCAGCCGGAGAGGCTGGCCTGGCGGGCCTGCCTGAATTTAGGACAAAATGCCGGCGAATGTCAACAAAGTTCGATATGGGCGTTCCCAGGCGCGCCTTGTGCCACGGTCTAGCGGCATGAGGAAGAACATAGGCGACGACGCCCAGGCCCTGGGGCTTTCCCCGGGGCAACCGGCTGAGGCTGGCCGAGAACAACGGCATGAGGGCCATCATCAATCAAGAAAACGATCAAAAAGACATACATTATAGCAAAATATATATAAGTTAATTTTCAATATATTTGCTATATGATGATATTACTGATATTTATTAGCGTAATAGAATAAAAATATGCAGTTTTACTTGTAATTAACAATGTTTTATTATATTATCATCTGAATAATATTATAATTTTCTGTACTTAGCGCAAATATATTTCTTGTTAAGACGGTATATATTATATAATTTTTAGTTATTAATTCTGCAAGAAAAATTATTTAAATTTATATTGGCTATAATATACTATATAGATATATTGGCATACCTAACAAAAGTCTCAAGCTCGAATTTTGTTAATCAAGCTAGACAACAACCACTATTTTAGGTACAGAATATATCTAAAAAGCCAGGACTTGCGCCTTGGCTTTAAAAAGTACAACAGATAGAAGTTGTCTCGCACCCCATCAGGAGGGAGGCCCTCCGTAGACATGCCCAGTTTGAATGATAAGTGTCTTTCCGATGTTTACGTTGACCGTGACGCTCACGAAAATCGAAACTATCAGAATTAACTTCGCCATCCAAGTGGTCATCATCTTTACGGTAGTTTCCATAGTCATCTCCTGAATATTTGCAGGCATCTCTACGGCAGCAACGGACCATTCAGAACCCTCCAGGGACATCTCCCTCCTCATGGGGCACTGTTTTAAGAATAAGCAAACACCAGCGTACTGTCAATATGAGATCAAGAAGCATAGAAGGGAATATCGCGATGCCATGGCGGTCAACGCTTGATATCCCCGACTTCAATCGCCTCACTTTTTTCCTCAAGACACGTAGGCCCGCTTTCTCTACATATAGTAGATTTCTGGAGTCTAGTTCAACTTTTTTTAACCATAAAATTCTTGTACATTGTAGTGATATATTATCATTTACTAAACTTACATAATTTATTTTATTAAAATATACTAAATTCAAATGTTAATATATTATAAAAAAATAATTTTAATACACTATATAAATAAAATACTTTTTAAAGATTTTAGTTAATTTTATTTCTTTAAATCTGCTATTTTTAAACTATTGTTCATTTTCAGTCCCTTTCCAGTACTTGCCATATCCTTCCCCAACGACTATAATTCAAGATTCCCCTGGGGATAAACCCCGCGGACCCACCGCCTAGGACGGCTCGGGCCCGGGCCAAGGGAATTCCCGGCCGCCGGCCGGCTTACAGGCGTCTGTCGGGAGGAACCCCCGGATAGGCGACGCAATAGGAGTTTTCGGCACTTCATGACCAAAGACTATCTCGTAAACATGACCATGGGGCAAGTCCTGGAACGCAACGCCAAAAACTATCCCTCAGAGGAGGCCCTGATATACCCCAACCGCGAGAGCCGCTACACCTGGTCCAGCCTCAACGACGAGGTTGACCGCCTGGCCAGGGGCCTCATGGCCCTGGGGGTCAAGAAGGACGAGAGGATCGCCATCTGGGCCACCAACGTCCCGCAGTGGCTGACCACCCTTTACGCCTCGGCCAAGATCGGGGCCATCCTGGTCACGGTCAACACCCACTACCGCAAAAGCGAGATCGAGTACCTTCTGAGGCAGTCGGAGTCGAACTATCTGTTCCTGATGGACAGCTTCAGGGGCTTCAGCTACGTGGGGGCCCTAAACGAGATAGCCCCCGAGATCGCCTCCACCCCCAAGGGCCGGGACATAAGCTCCGAGGCCCTGCCCTTCCTCAGGAAGGTCGTCCATCTTGGCCAGTCGCCCCCGCCGGGCATGCTGGCCTACGACGAGGTCCTGGCCAGGGCCGACGAGGTCCCGCCTGAGGCCCTCAGGGCCGTCTCCGGCTCCCTGTCGGTCGACGACATCATCAACATGCAGTACACCAGCGGCACCACGGGCTTTCCCAAGGGGGCCATGCTCACCCACCAGAACATCGTCACCAACGGGTTCTGGATCGGCCGCAACCAGGGCCTCTCCCAGAAGGACCGCATCTGCCTGCCGGTGCCCCTGTTCCACTGCTTCGGCCTGGTCCTGGGGGCCATGGCCGCCCTGAACCACGCCTCGGCCATGGTGGTCCTGGACATCTACAGCGCCCTGGACATCCTGGTGAACGTCGAGAAGGAGAAGTGCACGGCCATTTACGGCGTCCCCACAATGTTCATCACCCTCCTGGAGCAGAAGAGCTTCAACACGTTCGACCTCTCCACCCTCAGGACGGGCATCATGGCCGGCTCCCCCTGCCCCGTCAAGACCATGAGCGAGACCATCGAGCGGATGCACATGAGGGACATCACCATCTGCTACGGCATGACCGAAACCAGCCCGGTCGTCTCCCAGACGACACAGGGCGACGGCCTGGAGAAGAGGACCGGCACGGTCGGGCGGGCCATGCCCGGGGTGGAGCTGAGGATCGTCGATCCGGAGACCGGGACCGATCTGCCCGACGGCCAGATCGGCGAGGTCGCGGTCAAGGGCTACGTCAACATGCGGGGCTACTACAACCTGCCCGAGGCCACCAGGGACATCCTCGACCAGGACGGCTGGATCCACACCGGCGATTTGGGCAAGTTCGACCAGGACAAGTACCTGGTCATCACCGGCCGCTGGAAGGACATGATCATCCGGGCGGGCGAGAACATCTACCCGACCGAGGTGGAGGAGGCCATCAGGCACATGCCCGGCGTGAGCGACGTGGCCGTGGTGGCCGTGCCCTCCAAGCTCCACGGCGAGGAGCTGGGGGCCTTCATCATCCCCGACGCCAGGGGCGCGGACATAACCGTCCGCCACGTCAAGTCCTACCTCAGGCCCCTCATCTCCGGCTACAAGATTCCCCGCTTCGTCAAGCTGGTCGAGGCCTTCCCCCTGACCGCCAGCGGCAAGATCCAGAAGTTCAGGCTAAGGGAGATGGCCGCGGAGCTGTGGTCCACGGCCAGGAAATGACCGCCCGGCCCCCAGCCGGCCCCTGGCGGCCGCGGGAAGGGCACCGGGAAAACCGGATCCTCAAGAAAACCCCGCGGGCCGTCCTGGCCCCTTCCGGAAAGATCATGCGCCAGGCCCTCGCCCTCCAGGGCCGGGCCACCCAAGGAGCGGAAAATGCCATTTGAATTCTCCGAGCGGCTAAAAGCCCTACCCCCCTACCTTTTCAAGGAGCTGGACAGGATCCGCGATGAGGTCAGGGCCAGGGGGGTCGACGTCATCGACCTTGGCGTGGGCGATCCGGACCGGCCGACCCCGGGGCACATTGTCGAGGCCCTGCAGAAGGCGGCCGAGGACCCGGCCAACCACCAGTACCCCGTCTACTCGGGCATGAACTCCTTCCGCAACGTGGTGGCCGGCTGGTACAGGCGCCGCCATGGGGTGGAGCTGGTTCCCGAGACGGAGGTCTGCTCCCTGATAGGCTCCAAGGAGGGCCTGGCCCAGTTTCCCCTGGCCTTCCTGAACCCCGGCGACGCGTCCCTGGTCCCCGAGCCCTCCTACCCCGTCTACCGCAGCGGGACCCTCTTCGCCGGGGGCGTCAGCCACTACATGCCCCTTCTGGCCAAGAACGGCTTTTTGCCGGACCTGGGGGCCATCGACCCGGGGATACTGGCGAAGGCCAAGATTATCTACGTCAACTACCCCAACAACCCCACCGGGGCCCCCGCCAGCCCGGGGTTCTACGCGGAGCTGGTGGACCTGGCCAGGAGGCATGGCCTCATCGTGGTCTCCGACGCCGCCTATTCCGAGGTCACCTGGCTGGACCGGCCCCATCCCAGCATCCTGGAGACCCCTGGGGCCAAGGACGTGGCCGTCGAGTTCCACAGCCTCTCGAAGACCTACAACATGACCGGCTGGCGCATCGGCTGGGCGGCCGGCAACGCCACCCTCATCAAGGGCCTGGGCCTGGTCAAGAGCAACGTCGACTCCGGCGTCTTCCAGGCCGTCCAGCTGGCCGGCATGGCCGCCCTGGAGGGCCCCCAGGAGTGCGTGGCCGAGATGGGCCGGCTCTACGGGGAGCGCCGCCGGACCCTGGTGGAGGGCCTGGCCAAGGCCGGCATCGAGGTCCTCGAGACCGACTACACCTTCTACGTCTGGGCCACCGTGCCCAAGGGCCTCGGGACGGCCGATTTCGTCACCGCCCTTCTGGAGCAGGCCGGGATAGTGGCCACCCCGGGCAACGGCTTCGGCCCCTCGGGCGAGGGCTACGTCCGCCTGGCCCTGGTCCAGGAGATCCCCCGCCTGAGGGAGGCCGCCGACCGGCTGGCCAAGCTCAGGTTCTAGCCCTCGGGGGGCCGCCAGCCGGCAATCCCGACGGCCAAGCCCAGAAGGCCGAAAGCCCTCCCAAGACAGGGGGCTTTCGGCCTTCTGGGCTTTACGCCCTGGGCCGCGCAGGTACCTCTTGGGGCGGCTCCATGGCGGCATCCCTGGTTTCCCCCTGGGCGGTACGCCGCCTGGGCTGGGCGGATTATTGCCAAAAACCAGGGGGCGCCAGGGAGGCAAGCGAAATTTCGCGCTATTTTCGCTCTACTTCCCCCAGGACAGCAAGCCAGGTATCATTGTATTCCCAATACCCATGGTTTTGCCTTGTCATGCTGGCTTTTTTTCAGACCTATCGCTTGAATATAGCCTGCGCCGATTGCCGCCAGCCGAACGCCCGAGGATCTCGCGGGGATGCCCTGGCGGCCTGACGCAAACGCAAGCGGCGGGACTCAGTGCCCTTGAGGCAAAAAACATGCGATAATCGACTTGACCGGCGGGATTCCATTGAGTAAAGATGTCCAGGGCCAAACGAGGGGGGCCAAATGAAAGAACTGCCGAGTGGAATCCAGACATTCCAGAAGCTAGTCGAGGGCGGCTACGTGTACGCCGACAAGACAAAACATGTCTATGATCTTGTCCGGCACGAGAGCGCCTGTTTTCTTTCCAGGCCCAGGAGGTTCGGCAAATCCCTCCTGTTGAGCACATTCGAGGCACTTTTCAGCGGCCCCCCTGATCCTGACGGGCCTCCGGAGGGGCTGTTCGCCGACCTTTGGATTGGCCGGGAGTCGGATTACGACTTTACCCAGAAGCACCCTGTCATTACCCTTTCAATGGCCTCGGATCTGACCTCTCCTGACGACCTCAGGCAGTCGATTTTGAAAAAATTGAAAAAAATAAATGATTCTGAAGATTTAGGACTTGGCATATCTCTCCCTGGAACTGACTTGATGCTAATCATTCAAGGCCTGCATGCGAAGTACGGTAAAAAGGTCGTCGTCCTCATTGACGAATACGACGCCCCCGTGAGCGACAACATCGACGACATGGACGTGGCCTTGAAAAATCGCGACATACTGAAGGGATTCTACTCCGGCTTCAAGGATACCGATAAATCCCTGCGCTTCGTTTTCGTGACCGGCGTGACCAGATACGTCTTCATGGGCTTGTCGGCCGGGCTCAACCACCTCACTGACCTTACTCTTGACAGCAAGTACGCGGACATCTGCGGTTTTACCCGCCAGGACCTAGAGAGCTGCTTTTCCGACCGCCTGCCCGCTCTCCTGCGGGCCATGAAAGACGTCGGCAATATGCCCAAAGAGGCGACCCTGGAAGACATGTGGAGGGAGATCGGCCTTTGGTACGATGGCTACAGCTGGGACGCCAAGACCAGGCTATATAACCCCTATGCGCTGATCAACCTGTTCCGGGGCACCAGCTTTGAGCCTTTCTGGATGAACCTGGATCCCTCGGCCAAGATGCTCTCCGGCATTCTGGCCAAGGATCCCCTGGCCATCACGAGGGACCGGTTCAATGACTTGTCCACCGGACAGATTGGCCTGGCCGAGGTGGGTTCCCTGGCTCCCGTCCCGGCCCTTTTCCAGACCGGCTTCCTCACGCTGGACAGAATCAGCTATAGCCCTGACCACTCCAAGCTGTTCAGCCTGAGATTGCCCAACAGGGATGTCACCCCAAAGTTCTATTCCAAATTCTCCGCCAGCCTGAACAGATACTTCAAGACGTCCCCCAACTCGAAAAAAATAGACTTCCACGGCATCGTCGAGGATAACGACGCCGAGGGTCTGTCAACACTGGTCAACTCCATCTTCGGCTCCATCCCGGCCATACGCCACCGTCCCGAGGAGTCTTACTACCACAGCGTGCTGCATGGCTATCTGTACGACATGCCCGG
>JAISEK010000158.1 GCA_031264145.1 Deltaproteobacteria bacterium | reverse complement strand
GGCTTCCCTCTTAAATGGCGTCTTCAGGCTTAGAAATATCTCGCGGCCGGCGCTGTCCCAATATCGTTTGGGCAGAGTCATTCTGAAATAATACAGATCCTTGCGCTTGAGGATGTAGGATGGAACCCTGGGCCTGGGTTTTGAGGTGGACTTCATGGCTGCTGTTCCTCGCCCTTGCCGTGGTTTCGTTGCACCTTTTCGGTGCACTAACCAGGGCGGTCCTTTTTCAGCAATTCCAAAGAAGTCTTCTTGATAAAAAAGGTAAGTATTCAAAATACTTACCTTTCTATTTGAGTAAATATGGTGCCGAAGGGGAGACTCGAACTCCCACGGGGGAACCCCCACTAGACCCTGAACCTAGCGTGTCTACCAATTCCACCACTTCGGCATGGGGACTGCCTGCCAGTCGCAATCAAGAAATTAGCAAGCGAAGAGCTTTTTACCATTTTGCCCATCTGCTGTCAAGCTAAATCTTCGCATACTTCGCATATCGCATATTTTTTCTCAAAATGCTAGAATTACAGCTGAGCTAAACAATGCTGATTGGCTAGTCGGCTGTCTGCGCCCAAAACGTAGTATCATTAGGAGCAAAATGAAGTCTTGGCCGATGTCTCCGGGCCACACGCAAGGCCCCCGGTGCTTCCTGCGCTATTGCCCCTTGGGTCCTCTACTTTTGGATGATCAACGGCCTCGATCTGCCTGACAGGAAATGGCAAGGCATCCGAATATTGCCGCTTGCGACGCAATCCGGCTGCCTCTTTTTTTAATCCCGAATCCGCTCAAAACCAGGGCCTGTCATGCCCCCACGAAACGGCATCCACCAAGTCCTGAGGATTCAACCACACCAATGGCGGTCATCTTATGGCAAAGAAAACAGACAAGCGGGAGTTCTCCAGTCCAGGCGAGGTTGGCAACCAGGCCACAGCGCTCCCAGGTGATCTTGAGGACTGGCTGGGACACCAAACTTACAGCCAGCTGTCCTTCCTGCTTTTGGACATTTACCGAAGGCACCCGGAACTCATCCCGGACAAGGCCGCAAGGGACAAGTCGGCGAAAACCAACGCAACGCTTCTTCTGCGTAATATTCGTGAAAAAGTCAGCGAGCTGTCCAACGGACCGAACTCGATCGACGAGGACGATTATGACATTTCGCCGGACTTTGAATCACTTGCCAAGATGATGGAGGAGGCGTTGCCGCTGGGAGTGGCCGACGAGCTTCTGGACATTCTGGCAGGCCTCTTCGAAACCATCATGGGGCAGATGTTCTTTTACAACCACAACGACATACCGGTCGAAATATTGCCTTGTTACGAAGTGGCCGTCAAGCTCCTGCGCGTCTCGTCCATGACAATGGGACAGAAACTTTTTTGGGCCATTGAGCAAACCGTGGCCGAGGTGCAGAGTTTTCAGGAAGTCTTGGACGACTACATACTGAAAGAGGAGCATCCCAAAGAGGCCTGGTCAGAGGCGGCCGATTTGCTCTTGGAACGCCTGGAAAACGACAAGGGGCCAACCAGGGATTTTAATTACGAAAGAGGAAAATTCGGCAATTTCGCCATCATTGCCCTGACGCGTTCCGGAAGGGACGACGAGATAATCCCCTTATGCGAACGCGAAGCCGTACAGGTTCTTGAGTACAATCGCTTGGTGGATCTACATTTGGCCGCAGGCAGGCTTGACGATGCCAAGAAATGGATTGCGATCGGCGTCGAGGACACGCGCTATACACTACGCGGCGTAGCCCACTGGCTGCTAGAGAGTTGGCTCAAAATTCTGACCGACGAAAAGGATTGGCCCCGAGTGGTCGTCCACTGGGTCTGTGAGTTCGCAGAGACACTCTCGACTGATGATTACCTCAAGCTCAAAGCGGCGGCCAAGAAGATCAAGCGATGGCCTGAAATCCAGGGCCTGATCATGGAGTATCTGTCATCAGGGACCCTCCCATGGCAGATGGATGGCTGGAACCTTCCAGGTCCGGACAAGTTCGAGTGGCCGCGAGACAATAGGCGCTTCCAAAGACAGTTCCCGGCCTCAGACATCCTAATCGCCCTGGCCATCGTTGAGGATAATCCAGACGAAGTCATAAGGCTGCACGATGACCTTTCAAAAAACGGCATGCACTGTAACGACAAGTTGGAGTCGAAAATCGCCGAGACGCTCAAGGAACTCGCCCCCGAAAAGGCACTGGCGATCTGGAAAAGACTGGCGGAGGAGAAGATAGAAAATAACTGGATCGGCGACGTCATGGACGCCAAGCCATATTTGAAGAAAGCCGGCCAACTGATGGCGAATTTAAAACGCAAAACAGAGTGGCGGGGCTACTTGAAAAAACTTCGCTCCGACAACCGCCACAGACATCGCATGGAAGATCTGCTGAATTCTCTTTGAGAGGTTCTTTTATTGTAAAATATTTAATAATATGTTGATATATATATATCAACATAAATACGACATAATTACAAACTTCAATACCATTCAAAAAATAGACAAGAAGCCGGTGGTCTTGGCCCTGGCGGCTGGATTGTCGATTTCCCCGTTTATTTGACGAGAATAACCTGGAACGGTTCGTTTGGTTGGTCTCCCATTCGGTCTGGTCGCAACCATGGGTCACGGGAGCACCACAACGCGAAGGCCCTGTAATCGGGATTTTGGTCCATTGCCTGTCATGGCCTGGCTGGGTCACGGCCAGTTCGGCGGGCCAAGCTGGACCCAAGGGGGAGCAGGCCACCTGGCGGGCCAACCTGCCAATCGCCAGGGGAATGGCCCTTTTGGGCCCCTGCGTTGTCTAGGGTCGATAACCAGCGCAGGGAAAGCGGCTTTCTGAAAATTTCCACCTGTGCGATTGGAAACAGCTAGGCTGCCTGAGCCAGAACCGGAATTGGCCTGAATGGAATCGTGCCATTCCTGACCCACGGCTTGAGGAATTTTATAGCCCTAAACCAGATACCGCGAGGCGATTGGTCATGGAAAGCCAAAAGCCGCCAAGCGTGGCTTGGCGGCTTTTGGGTGGATGGCACTTTGGGGCCAGCCAGCTACTCCAGCTCATCCTTGATGGTGGCTGATATATCTAAAATATCATTGGAGTTCTTCAATATATGATCAAACTGGTCCTGGACGATCCGGGAACTCTTGAAGCCTTCCTCGACGTTGGAGATGGTGCTTTCAATCATCTTGCGGGTGTCGACCACGGCACTGGCGCTCTTGGAGGCCAGGTTGCGGACCTCGTCGGCCACCACGGCGAAGCCTGCCCCGGCCTCGCCGGCCCGGGCGGCCTCGACCGCGGCGTTCAGGGCCAGAATGTTGGTCTGGAAGGAAATGTCCTCGATTGACTTCAGGACCGACCCAATTTTGGTGGAGAGGCCATTGATCTCCTCCATGGAGACGGCCATGTTCTTTATCGACTCCTCGGCGGCCACGATTGAGCTGTGGGCGCTCTCGGTGATGTTAAGAATGTTCAGGACATGATTGCGGCCCTTACCCATGCGCTTGAGCGTATAGTGCTGGCAGTTGCTGGGTGTGTTGACCCCGATGTGTATGGCCACGATCATCTTCTCGCAGGAATGGTAGCCGCAGCCGGAGCAGTTGAAGTAGTCGCCCTTGTCCTCCTTGCCCAGCCTCCTGGCCACCTCGTCCCGTTGGCCCGTGGTCATGGCCCCAAGCCTGAAGTTGCCGCTGTGGTCAACGTAGGAGCGGTCATACAAGCCGGGTCGCCAATACTCGGCCACCAGCTCGTTGACGGAGTGTTCCTTCTTTTTTGACCGAAAGCGGCTAAAGAGCCCCGAGAGCCCACCGGTTTTTTTCTTGCCTCTGGCCGAGTAGTACCTCCTCATTTCCCTGGCCCTCTGGACAACCTTGAACTCCAGCTCGTCGAAGCTCCTCTCGTGAAGGTTTGGGACGCCCGTGCCCCCGTTGCAGCCAGCGTCGCAGTTAAGGGCGTCTATCAAAAGCGGGGACACGCCGGCCCTGATGGAACGGATCAGGGTCTCGAGGTAGGGATAGACGATTTCCGGGCCCTCAATCTTCCGGGTGAAGGAATAAACGTTGCGGCTGTAGCGCTCAAGGGTCTTCATCAGGCCGCCTGGGCTGGAGAAGTTGACGGCCCTCTCGGCCAAGGGGCCCAGGTATGGCTCCTCGGGGAAGGAGGAGAGATCGACGGCGTTTTCCGATATGTGGGCATAGAGGCTGTTAAAGGTCACGTTGTAGTCGCCATAGCCCGTCTCGTCGAACTCGCGGCCCTTGGCATAGCAGGGGGACATGACGGCGACCCGGTATTTGGCGTACTCGGGGTAGAACTCCTTGATCATCTTGATGGAGTGGAGCATGGGGCTGTCGGCCGGGGCCAGAAACCTCAAAAGCTCGGGCTGGTAGATCTCGCAATAGCTGACCACGGCCGGGCAAGGCTGGGCCAGAACGGTCAGCGGTCTCTTTGACTTGATGAACTCCCAGTAGCTCTTGACGGTAAGCTCGGCCCCAAAGCTGACGTCGAAGATGGCCTTGACGCCCATAGATTTCAGCCAGCCGTTGAAGTTGAGGTATTGGTCTGGAAAGGTGGACGCCACTGCCGGGGCGACTATGGCTATCATGGGCGTGCCGTTGGCCGAGTCCCTAATGAAGGCGTCAAAATCATCGATGCCCACCCTGGCCCCATGCTGGCAGGCATACACGCAGTGTCCGCAACCGATGCACAGGTCATCAACGACCTTGACGATCTTGCCGTCGGTCGCGTCGTTGGCGAACTTGACGGGACAGGCGGCGATGCAGCGCTGGCAATTGACGCATTTGCTCTCTATCGTCTTTATTACCGGTCTTAATTTGCCCATTATGAGGCTCTCGCGTGACCCAAGGGCCTGAAAACCGGGCTAACAAACGATCGTTTGCTGGCAAAAGCCGGCACGTCCCTCTAACCCGGCGAATTGGAACAATATCCGGCCTGAGGCTCCCTAAAGACGTCCGGCCGGGCCTTGGCCATCCTTTGGGTGACCAAAGCGGGAAAAATGATAAGAGATTATTGCACATCCAACCAAAAAATAAAAGCCCCACCGCGGTTTAGCCCAGTCCAGGCCAAGGCTGGGGACTAGATCTTACTGGCATTTATCCAATATTGATAAAAATTATTAGGTACAAGTAGATACAATAACAGCGTTTACTCACTGGATATATTTTTACTTAAAAAATATATCCAACAAGTGCCGACAATCGACGGGATCACGTGGAATTGGCCGTCTGCCTGGACAGACATGGCCCTGGACCAAAAATACCAGTGAAGGCTGAAGTTACGGGCCAGGCAAGAGTCAATTCTGTCCACGAGCCCACTCGGCCCGCCTGGACGGAGACCAGGACGGCAGGCGGACGACGAAAAAAAGCCGGGGCCCAGGGGAGGGTCCCGGCTTCACAGGGCATTGATCGGCAGGCGCCACCATCAGGCACCAGCCGGCAGGGGGCTAGCCTTGGTGGCCGGCCTTGGCCCAGTGGTTCTTGCCCGAGGAGCTGTAGTGGGTATGCAGGAGGTGGTGGGACTTCTCGCCCAGGGGTTGGCCCAGGTAATTCTCGTAAAGGGCCTTGACCTCGGGGTTATCGTGCGACTTGCGGATGGGCAGCGCCTGGTCGGCCTGGTAGAGGCCGTCCTTCCTCTGGAGCTTGATCTGGCTGTTGCCGTAGGGCTGGCCGCCGCCGCCGACGCAGCCGCCTGGGCAACACATGATCTCGATGAAGGTGGCGTCGCACTTGCCCTCGCGGATGGAATCCATGACCAGGCGGGCGTTGGCCAGGCCGTTGGCCACCATGATCTTGACCTTGGTGCCCTTGAGGTCCACGTCAACGGTCTTGAGGCCCTGATGGCCGCGGACGGCCTCCAGATCCAAGGGGGCCAGGGCCTCGCCGGTGACGACCTCGTAGACCGTGCGCAGGGCCGCCTCCATGACCCCTCCGGAGGTGCCGAATATGACGGCGGCGCCGGTGGAGTCGCCCATGAGCTGGTCGAAGGGTGTCTCTGGCAGCATGGCGAAGTCGAGGCCGGCCAGCTTGATCATGCGGGCCAGCTCGCGGGTCGTGAGGACCACGTCCACGTCCTGGAAGCCGCTGGAGTTCATCTCGGGGCGCTGGGCCTCGAACTTCTTGGCCGTGCAGGGCATGATGGAGACGCTGGAGATCTTCGAGGGGTCAACCCCCGAGATCTTGGGATAGTAGGTCTTTACCAGGGCCCCGAACATCTGCTGGGGGCTCTTGCAGGTAGACAGATGGCCAAGCAGATCGGGGTAGAAGACCTCGCAGAAGTTGATCCAGCCTGGGGAGCAGCTGGTGATCATCGGGAGCTTGCCGCCGTTCTTCAGCCTGTGCAGGAGCTCGTTGCCCTCCTCCAGGATGGTGACGTCGGCCGACCAGTCGGTGTCGAAGACCTTGGTGAAGCCCAGGCGCCTCAAAGCCGTGGCCATCTTGCCGGTGGTGATGGCCCCCTTGGGTAGGCCAAACTCGTCGCCCAGGGCCACGCGGACCGCCGGGGCCGTCTGGACGACCACGTGCCGCTCTGGATCGTCGATGGCCTTCCAGACCGTGTCGGTCTGGTCGTTCTCATAGATGGCCCCGACGGGGCAGACGGCGGCGCACTGGCCGCAGTAGACGCAAGGCCCCTCGATGAGCTCCTGGTCATAGGGGGTGGTGATCTCGTAGGCCACGCTCCGATGGGCCGTGTTGATGGCCTTGACGCCCTGGATTTCCTGGCAGACGTCGACGCACCGGCCGCACTTGACGCACTTGGCCATGTCGCGGACCAGGGTGTTGGTGTCGATGTTGGGCCTGGAGACGACGTCGGCCTTGGGGAAGGTCAGCTCCTTGAGGCCGAACTGGATGGCCAGGGCCTGGAGCTCGCACTTCTGGTTGCGGATGCACGTCAGGCAGTCCTGGGGATGGTCGGCCAGGATAAGCTCGACTATGGTCTTGCGGATGGCCTGGATCTTGGGGCTGTTGGTGACGACCTTCACGCCCTCCCAGACGTCGTTGGCGCAGGCGGCCTTGAGCTTGCCGCCGCCGTCGCACTCGACCACGCAGATGCGGCAGACGGCCCTCTTGTGGAGGTCGGGGTGGTCGCACAGGACGGGAATGTAAATGCCAAGTTTGCGGGCGGCCTCCAGGATGGTGGTACCCTCGGGAACGGTTACGGGCAGGCCGTCGATGGTCAGGTTGACGCTCTTGCTCGGATCTGGCTTGTGGTGACTCATTGGGGGGTACCTCGCGTTAGGCGGCCGCAGCCGCGGCGGTTTTGGAGACGTTCGCCTCGAACTCGGCCTTGAAGTGCTTCCAGGCGGTGTTGAGGGCCATCGCGGCGGTCTGGCCCAGGCCGCAGAAGGAGGCGGCCGTCATGGTCGTGACCAGCCGGCGCAGGTTGGCCAAATCGCCCTCGTTGGCCGCGCCGGGCACGGAGAGCTTCTGCAGGATGGCGTAGAGTTGCTTGTTGCCCTCGCGGCAGGGAACGCACTTGCCGCAGGACTCGTGGATGAAGAACTCGGTAACGCCCTTGAGGTACTCGACAATGGAAACGCTCTCGTCCATGACCACGATGGCGCCGCTGCCGACGGAGAGGCCGGCCTTGCGCAGATCCGTGTAGCTGTAGGGGGTGTCGAGCTGGGCCGGGGAGCCGATGGCCCCGCTCTGCCCACCAAGGTGGAAGAACTTGAGGTTCTTGCCGCCCCTGATGCCTCCGCCCATCTCGGGATCGTAGATGGCCTCACGCAAGGTGACCTTGCCCAGGGGAATCTCGTAGACGCCGGTCCTGGCCGAATGGCCGGAGAGGCAGATGAGCTTGGTGCCACCACTGTCGGGATGGCCGATACCCAGAAACTCGTCGCCGCCCTTGAGGACGATGGCCGGGATGCTGGACAGGGACTCGACGTTGTTGACCAACGTGGGCTGCAGGAACAGGCCGACCTCTGCCAGGTGGGGCGGCTTGATGCGCGGACGGCCGACCTTGCCCTCGGTGGAGTTGAGAAGGGCCGAGTTCTCGCCGCAGACGTAGGCGCCGGCACCAGAGATGACGTGAATGTCGAAGTCGAAGCCCCGGCCCAGGATGTTCTGGCCCAGGAAGTTCTCCTTCTTGGCGTTCTCGATGGCCTGGATGAGCTGCTTCTGGATCTTGCGGTACTCGCCGCGGACATAAATGTAGCCGGCCTTGGCCCCGAAGACGAAGCCGGCGATGGTGATGCCCTCGATGAGCTTTAGGGGCAGCCGGCCAAGGATGAGCTTGTCCTTGAAGGTCCCTGGCTCGCCCTCGTCGGCGTTGCAGACGATGTACTTGGGGGTCTCGGGGATGTGCAGCAGGTGCTCCCACTTGCTGCCGGACGGGTAGGCCGCCCCGCCGCGGCCCAGGAGCTTGGCCTTCTTGACCTCGGCTATGACTTGCTCGGCCGTCATGCCGACGGCCTTCCTCAGGCCGGCGTAGCCGCCGATCCCGACATACTCGGCCACGGAGACCGGGTTGACCTTGCCGGCTCCCTCGGAAACCAGGGACATCAGTTTTGACATATGAGCGCCTCCCTCAGATTCGGCTGGCCGTCACGAAAGCTCTTGACCAGGGTTTTGACTTTGTCCAGCGTAAGGTCGCCGAAGACGTCATCGCCAATCTTGGCCACGGGACCGACGTCGCAGGCCCCGACGCAGCTGGTGCGGAACAGGGTGAAGGCCCCGTCGTCGGTGGTGGCGCCGACCTTGACCCCGAGGACCTCCTCGAACCAGCCGACGACCCGCTCGGCCTCGGTGAAGTGGCAGGGGGTGCTCTGGCAGATCTCGATGACGTGCTCCCCGCGCGGATTTGTGCTAAACATGGCGTAAAAGGTCAAGATATCGTAGATCTTGGACAGGGGCACGCCCAAGACCCTCGATGCCAGAATCGACCATTTCTGCTCAACTACGTTCCTACCGGAGGCCTCCTGAATGTCCAGGAGGACGGCAATGAGCTGCTGTGGATCATTGCCGTAGCTCTCCATGATCTTCAAAACCTGGCCTTCTGTCAGTTCCTGCATGGTTTCCTCGCTTTGCGTGGTGCTGTTGACGTTCTGTTGACGATGGCCGGGCCCCGTCGAAGACCCGGCAGCGCCAGCCCTGGACCCCAAAATACCGGGCCGGCGCCTGAGACACCCATATGGGTTCCCTTGGCCCAGGAAAGGCCAAGAAGAGGATAATTCTGGTCTTTTTCATGCCTTCCGGGCCCCTGCCCCGGCTGGCCCGCCCACAGGACAAAACGGCGTGCGCCGGCCAGCCAGAATAAGGCATGCGGATCCACTCGGAAGGGAAGGCCCTGGCCATCACCCTGGGGGAGCCGGGAAACTAATCCGCCATGGGCGCGGATTTTTCTTAAGCCCCCAAATCGTGTCCAGGGAACGCAGGGAAAACGTTTCCAAAACAACCTGAAAATTCATTCAGGGCAAATATATAATGGAACAATCCAATTCCCGAGGTATCACAATGCCTAAAAGGGAGAGGTCCAGGACCAAAATTGGGATGGGCGGGAAAATTTAGCACAATATAGCAGCTACCAGGCGATGTGTCAATATTTTTTTTGACCAAAATGAAACTCAGGAGGGTTTGATTCAAGGGGCTTTCAGGAGGGCAGACGTTTTTTTGACAGCAAGAGCTGACGGAACGGGCAGCCATGCCCGTCAGGCCGCAACTTGGCGTCCCAGGAGAACGGCTCGTTCACCCAGGGCACAGGCTCTTTGGCTTTTCCAGACAGGATCCAGAGGGGCCACGGCCCACCCCCCCATGGCGGCGGGCCGTGGCGTCGACGGTCACACGTGGTTACATGGTGACCACGGGCTTGATGAGGTCGCGGGGCTTGTCCTTCATCAGGTACAGGCCCTTCTCGATTTCACTGAGGCCCTTGAGGCGGTGCGTCAAGAGGGGCTTGACGTCCAGCTTGCCGTACTTCAGCAGGTTGGAGAGATACTCCATGTTCTTACGGCCGCCAGGCATCAGGCCGCCGATGATCTTGATGTGGCCCATGCCCAGGCCCCAGTCGATGCGGTTAAGCTTGATGTACTCGCCGCTGCCGAGGTAGTTGATGTTGGAGATGGTGCCGGCCGGGCGGACCAGCTTGAGGGCCCACTCGAAGGCCTCCAGGGTACCGCCGGCAATGATGACCTTGTCGACCAGCTTGCCCTTGGTGAGGTCCTTGATCTGGGTGACGACATCGCCGTTCTTGTAGTTGATCAGGTCGGTCGCGCCATAGAGCTTGGAGGTGTTCTGGCAGATCTCCCTGGAACCGACGGCGAAGATGCGCGCGGCGCCACGGAGGTTCGAGCCGGCCACGGCCATCAGCCCGACAGGGCCGATGCCGATGACCACGACGGTCTCGCCGTAGGCGACCTCGGCGTTGTCGGCGCCGTGGAAGCCGGTGGGCACCATATCGGAGAGCATGACGCCCTCCTCGACCGAGACGTTCTCCGGCAGGAGGGCAAGGTTGCCGTCGGCCTGGATGACCTGGAAATACTCGCTAAAGACGCCGTCGCGGACATTGGAGAACTGCCAGCCGAGGAGCATGCCGCCAGAGTGCTGGTGGTAGCCCATCTGACACTCCACGGTTTCCCAATACGGGGTGATGGCCGGAATGATGACCTTGTCGCCGGGCTTGAAATCTTTGACCAGGGCGCCGACCTCGACCACCTCGGCCACGGCCTCGTGGCCCAGGATGAGGTTATGGCGGTCACCTATGGCCCCCTCCCAGACGGTGTGGACATCGGAGGTGCAAGGCGAAACGGCCAGAGGCTTGACCATGGCGTCCATTGGTCCAATGGCCGGCTTGTCCTTCTCAATCCAGCCAACCTTGTTGAGCCCTAACATTGCGAAACCCTTCATTGGGCGTCTCCCTTTGGGCGTCCGGGGCTTTGGCCTCCGGGCGCGGTCTATTCGCCCCCGGCCGAATGGGCCCTGGGGCGGTTGGTATGGCAGGGGCGGAAAATCTTTTCGCGCCCCCTTTTCATGTCGGTCCTGGCCAGACACGGCCCAGAGCCCCCTAAAAAAGGAACGGCAAAGCCTGCTGGCGCGGCCGGTCGGCCAGGCACGGGAAAAAACTAAGACTGTGTTTGGATGCGTCCACGGGCCAGCCAGCGAGCATCTGGTGTTGGCGGCGGGAAGGCCTCCTCAAGGCCAAACAGCGCCGACTGTCTTGCTGAGCGCAACCGCCCTTGACATCAGGACCAATTCCATGAGGCGTCGGAAGGAATCAAATAAAAAAGCCTAACGCCAAATCGCATTGGATTTGGCGTTAGGCCTGACAGTCTTCCTCGCGCTCCGAAAAACGAACCGAGAAGGTATATGCGAAATTACAACAGCGTCTCGGTCTAGAGAGAGAGAGAGAGAGAGAGAAACTAGCATTTTAAGAAAATCCTCCTGAAAGGCTTCAATGTAGATCCGGAGGCTGGCTTTGTCTCGCTTTGGCGGGAGGCAGCGGCGGAGAATTATCTTGCCGTCTTGTTGGCCACAAGCTGATGGATATTATACTATATATTAAATAATAAACTTAAAAACCATTAAAATTATTTGCACGAAGAAAAACAAAAAAATGGCACCTCTTGGGAAAACTGACCCGGCACCAGCCTGCCTGCGTCCGGCCCGTCGCCAGGGCTCCCGGCAAAAACCAAGGGGGCGAGGAAAAAGAACGGGCGGGTGTCCCCGGAAGGGAACTCTCCGGCCCTCAGGGAGGGAGACTGGTGCCCGGACTAAAGGCGGATGGACGATAGCACCGCCGCGGGGCATGGAATAAACCAAATGAACCCGAACGGCTTTTTCGTCGGAAGGCAAACGCGATGGCCCGCCAAAATAGTCAAGCTGAATGATCTATATGATACCAGACAAAATCATAATGTCAAGAAAAGAAATTTATCGTCTGCCTCCCAGAAAAATTACCTGATATTACAAACAGTTAAAAAATACAGGCCGCAAATTTGCGGGTATCTCGGAAGGTGACTTGACGGATCGGTGGCATCCAGGCCGGGCGGGCGAATGGGACGGGCCGGAAAAACACGACAATAAAGCGCATCAATAAATAAAAAAATTTTTAAATTTATATAAAATATTTAACAAAATAAAAATTTAAAATTATTAGACTGAAAATAAAAATATAATACTCACATAAAATATTTGAATTATATTGATGGAACTTGAATATATGGGAAGGCAGGGTAATCGTCAGGGGGATCTTGGGGGCTGCAGAATGGCGGCCAGCATGGTCGGCCAACCAAAGAGGGGACCGGTCCATGGGAACCAGGCCGGTCCCTCACAGGGGCCAAGGGACAGGGCCTCAGCCGTCCGGGGATATCTTCTTGCGCAAAACGCCGGAAATCTTGAAGGTCACGACCTGGCGGGCCTTGAGGCTCATGGGCTGGCCGGTCTGGGGATTACGCCCTTGCCTCGACTTCTTCCTGCGGACCATGAACTTGCCGAAACCGCTGATGAGGACATGGTTTTCGGAGGCCAAGGTGGTCTTTATGATGTCGATGACGGACTCCACGTGCCTGCGGGCCTCGACGGGGGTAAAGGACGTCCCGTCGGTTATGCGGGAGACTATTTTTTCTTTGGTAACGGTCATGAGGGCAATCCTGATATAGGCCGGCTGGCGGGCAAAGGACGCTGGCCGGGCCGGCGGTCAATCGTTGGACTTCCAAAGTCAAGCAGCAGGGAGCCACAAAAACTCGGGGAGACGACGGAAACATAACGATAAGGGCCAGTCCGGCAAGACCGGGACGGCCTGGCCGGGCCCGCCCGCCCCGGGCTGGGATCGGGCCCCTGGAAGGGGACGGCGAACCTGGAAACCAGGCCCTGGAAGCTGGGTCAAGGGTCGCAAACCATGGTAGGAAGAGGCCAAAAGTGAGGCCAGGTCCCAGTCAACAACTTCAGAATTTTATACAAATTCCATTGCAAATGTCAACAATCTGATCATCTTACCCGATCTTTCGGCCAAACCTCGCTGATTACGGGAAAAAACGGCCAACTTGGGGCCCTGGTGGACCGATCCGAGGCCGTCCTGCCTGGCCTGGCCCATGATTCATGATATCACAAACATCTAACTTGTTGAATAATAAAATAAATCGAAAACACTTTTTTTTCAGGCCATGTCAGTTAAGGGCAATTGGCTAACCAAGACGGAACACGATGAAAATCCAGGAAATCATGTCAGGCGGGCATGGGCAGAAGGTGGCTGGTAAGCCATGGACGGCGGGGACGCAGGTAGGCCAGGGCAAAACGAGCCCCTCCCTCGAGGCCAGGGGGCCCCGAGGGAGAAAACTCGCCATCGTCGAAAAAGGGCGGCGCCTCTTAGTCGTCGCCGGTGGCCACCGGGGCCTTGGCGGCGGCTGCCTTGGGGGTGGCGGCCTTGGCCGGGGCCTTGGTGGCGGCCTTGGCCGGGGCCTTGGGGGCGGCGGCCTTGGCCGGGGCCTTGGGGGCGGCGGCCTTGGCCGGGGCCTTGGCGGCGGCCTTGGCCGGGGCCTTGGCGGCGGCCTTGGCCGGGGCCTTGGCGGCGGCCTTGGCCGGGGCCTTGGGGGCGGCGGCCTTGGCCGGGGCCTTGGGGGCGGC
>JAISEK010000083.1 GCA_031264145.1 Deltaproteobacteria bacterium | reverse complement strand
TCGTCCAGGAAATTGACGAGCGAGAACGGGTTCAGGACCCTCGTCTCCCCGTCCCAGGAGTACCCGTCGTAAAAGTCGAGGACCATCCCCCGGAACTCCCCCAGGGAGGTCTGCCTGGGCAACTTGCCCCTTGACTTGACGTTTTCAAGGGCCCCTGGAAGGTAGGCGGCCAGGCGCGCGTCGAACTCCGGCACGGTGAACCCGCAGATGTCGGCGTATCGGGGATCAAGGGTCAAGTCCTTGAGGTTGTTGAAGACCGAGAAGATGGAGGCCTTGGCGAACTTGGTCAGGCCGGTGACGAACATGAAGTGGACGTAGTCCTGATCGGCCAGGGTCTTGAGGGCGGAATAAAAGCCCCGGAGAACATCGCGGTTTTTCATGGCCTGGCCGACATCGCCAATGACGCCCAGGATGGGGGCGTCGTATTCGTCGATCAGGATCACGGCATTTTGGCCGGTTTTCTCCCTAAGGGAACGGACCAGCAGGTCAAGCATGTCGCCGGGGGACATGGCTTCAAAATTGAGCCCATCCCTTGTGGCTATCTTTGAAAGGTTAAGCTGGTTTTCCTTGGCCGCGGCTATGACTTTATAGGCAAGGCTCGCCATTAGCCCTTCCGGGGTCTCGGAAGTCACGGCCAGGCTCATGTGCACGACCGGGTATTCGATGAAGTCATGGCCGCATTCCGGGGAACCGATCCAGAGGCCCTGGAAAAGCTCGCGGCGGCCCCTGAAGATCTCGGCCATGGTGCC
Source organism: Deltaproteobacteria bacterium (assembly GCA_031264145.1). Classification (GTDB taxonomy): domain Bacteria; phylum Desulfobacterota; class Desulfarculia; order Adiutricales; family Adiutricaceae; genus JAIRNQ01. Next base: position 8,221 of record JAISEK010000083.1, on the reverse strand, counting down.
CAGAAGGAGTGATTTGCCGAAACGGCGCGGCCTCGACAGGAAGCAGCAGCCCCCGGTGCTGATTATTTCATGGATAGGCCTGGTCTTGTCCACGTACAGGAGGTTTTGCCTCCTTATGGAGGAAAAGGTCTGGCCTTTGCTTGGCAGGTCCTGCAGGGCGTTCATTGGAATATCTCACACGCTTGTGGCCGTCCGGGCCGGATCAGGGGGGCCTCGTGGACGGTGACGGGACAATCACGGATTTGTCGGTGCTTGAACTGTTTCCAGCCCCTGGCCTTGCCAGGCACGGTGGCTGGCCAAAAGAATCCACATCTTGGCAACGAACTTGTTGCTGCTGGGCCCTGGCCGTCCGTTCTGTATCGCCATGGACGAAGTGGCGGCCCTAATCATGGCGCAGACTCTGGACGGGGGCGGTGACGCCGGAATCCAAATGCTGAAAGTCCAGCTTCCTGGTGGTGGAAAATAGGTGCTTTGCTGGCGTCACTTCCATGGTGTTCTTTTTTCAGGACTGTAAAAATGACGGAAGGTTCTGGCACTGTCAATCTATCCAACATTTTAGCATCGATCTGGAGTTATTGCCATAACATCAATCTTTGCTTTGCAAATGGAATGGCCCGAAAAGCGCAAGGCTTCTGTATGCTGAAGTCGTTCGTGCCGTCACAGCTGCCTCCACGTGAAAGGGTGGCGGGATTTGTCCCTTCCGCCAGAAAAGCGTCCCTGGCACCGATGCAGCCAGCCTCGGCAAGGCGGCACTTATGGCTGTTTCGCGACGCCGGCCGAGGCCGCGTGTCCGGGATCATATGCGTGATGATCGCCAGCCGTCACGCCGATCGTGAGACCACCTGGGGCGGCATCGAGAGGCGTCGCAAAAGCTGCGGCCACTACGGGCTCCTTGGCGGTAGTGCCTTATCTGTCACGACCAATGCCCGTGTTCTGGTATTCTGGCAACTGCCCCAGGAAATAGCCAGGGGAATCCTGAACGTGTCAGGCAATAGACTGGCCATTCTGCCGGTTATCAGCGTCTGCCCGTCGGCCTCGCCGCCGTTCCCGGTCATGCGGGAGCTTGGGGCGTCCCCTCCGGATTTTGCGGCAATCCTCGGCGTCAATCCATGGTTGGGCAATGCCACCCGCAGCAACCGTCCCAATCCCGCATATGGCCGGGCGCATTCCGCCGGGTGCCTGAGTATGTCGGGCATGCCTCATTTATATTTATTTTGGCCTGATGCCGGCGTTCCTCGCCGCTGCTTGCTGGCCCGACCTTTCCCTGTTCATCCCAGGCGTCTGTTCGGCATGGCCAACCGGGGGCCCGGGAAAAGATGGCCATGTCGCCGATCGTGTGGGATTGGGCCATATCCCGGGAGGCAGGGATGTCCGCGACCTGCGGCCATCTTGGCGGTGCGGCCATGCCCGCCTCGCCCTCCTCCAACCGGGAAGAGGGCGAGGCGGGCATGGGGGGATAGAAGTTGGAACCACGCGGCGTCACCGGGCCAAGCGCGGTCGGGCCCAAATGTGCTATCATGGGGCCAAAGGCATCCACCCGGCCGCCCAGGGCCATCTGGCCTGACCCGGGTGTGTCTTTTCTAGCGCCATTGGGACAAAGGAGTACCGGCCGTGAGCGTTTCGGGTGCCATGTATGCCTCCGGCACAGCCCTCCATTCCTTCGGGGTGGGCACCCAGGTCATCGCCCACAACCTGGCCAACGTCCTGACCGACGGCTTCAAGGCCAGCCGGGCCCTCTACTATGACCTGCCGGAGAGGTCCGGCTCAGGGGTGACCACCCAGAGGCTGTCCTCGCCCCAGGGCCCGCTGGTCCCGGCCCCGCCGGGCCTGCCGCCAGGCGGCCCGGGCTCGGGGGTGATCCATGGCTTCCTGGAGACCTCCAACACCGACGTGGCCACCGAGATGGTCGGGCTCATCGTCACCAGCCGGGCCTACCAGGCCAATGCCAAGGTCATCCCCACGGCCGACGAGATGCTGGGGACCATCATAAACATAAGGGCCTGAGGGTGCCTTCGCGGGGGCGTTCCCTCCTCAGGAGGGCTGCTCGTGGAAGAGGCCCAGCTTCATCCTCAGGGTGTCGAGGTAGTGGCGGTGGGGGTTGACCACCAGCCTGACCACGGCCATCGAGGGGGAGACCTGGATGCGGTCAAGGGGCCTGAGGTTCACCATCTGCTGGCCGTCGGCTGTCAGGAGCACGTCGCTGGACTTCTCGCCGATGATGACCTCGACGTTGAAGTAGAGGGGCAGGATGATCGAGCGGGTGGCCAGGGTGAAGGGGCAGATGGGGGTGACCAGGACCGCCTCAAGCCCGGGATAGACCACGGGCCCGCCGGCCGAGAGGTTGTAGGCGGTCGAGCCGGTCGGGGTGGCCAGGATGAGGCCGTCGGCCCGGTAGGTCCAGTAGTCCGTGCCGCCTATGGAGAGGCTGAGGTTCAGGATCCTGGCCGGGGCCCCCTTGTTTATGACGGCGTCGTTTATGACCGTGGCCCTGTGGATCTCCCGGCCATCGCGGCGGATGGAGAAGTCCATGACCTTGCGCTCCTGGATCCCGGCCTCGCCGGCCAGGACGGAGTCCAGGACCTCGAAGAACCTCTCCGGCTCCAGCTCGGCCAGGAACCCCAGGCGGCCCATGTTGACGCCGACGATTGGGGCGCCCTTGAGGCCCCAGGACCTGGCGGCGTAGAGGAGGGTGCCGTCCCCGCCCAGGGAAATGACCAGCTGGGGTTCCAGGGCCCGCGGCGGCCCCGGCTCGGAGGGAGCCTGGGGGTTGGAGAGGGCCCGGTGGACGCGGAAGCGGCCGTTTAGCCTGGCCTCGGTTTGATCGGCCAGATCGGTCGCCTTTGCGTCGTTTTTGTGCACTATGACCACGTCATCCACGGCCAGCCTCCGGGTGGCGGGCGCCTTGGCCTGCCGTAGTTATCGCGGGCCCCGGCGATTTCCGCCTTGGCCCCTTGGGCGCAGGACCACTCCACTTCCGGATTCGGAAGCCCTAGGTTCTGCGCTTTGGTTTTAGATAGACCGTGTTATACCATATCGCCTTATTTCTTGACCAGAGGTTTGATCCGGCCCCCGGTCCAGGGTGGCCCGAAGCCCTCTCGTCCCCAGCATGGCCTTGGGAACGCCCAGGACGAGGAAAATCCCGGACGTTGGGCGCTGGCCCGGTTGTCGCCTGCCCTCTCGCTGGCCATGACGTGGATTTACTGGCCCAGGCCATCGAGGAAAATGCGAGGGAAGATGCCGTCCCGATCTGGATGGGGACCATGCGGGGGCACCGCGGGGAACCGTCGGGCCAAGTGGCCCGGGGAACGGACGCCAGGCCCATGGGCCTGGCGTGGGCGGTCTTTCCCTTACCTGACTTTTGGGCTACAATCCCCGGTGTCCATCGAGACCACCTGACCGCTCGGCCGGAAAGGACGCCCGTCAGGCCAGCGTCGGCGCGCGGGCCTGACCGTCGCCTGGGCCGGCTGACGCGCCCAGGGCCCATGGCGGCCAGGCCGGAAACAGCGTTTCGGCCATCGGACTGGCGATATCGTCAAGGCCGTCGTGGACGGAAGGCGGATTTGAGGGGGATACTGCCGGCAGGGTGGCGGCCGCGAGGCCAAGCCGATGCCCCGATGCTCTGACAAGAGCTGGCCTGACGACTGCCAGTCGCAAAAAACGCCCCCGCCCGACGGTCTGGCGGCCAAGGTCGCGCTTCGCGGCCCTTGGGCCAAATACATGAGAGGAGAGCCGCTCCTTCCCTGGCCAGCGCCAGGGGTGGGCGGGCCATGGAGACGATGAAGCTGCGAGACGACATCTATTTTTACCCGTCCCCGGCGGGCCTGGACTTCACGGGGGAGATAAACTCCAACACCGTGGTCGTCTCAGGGCCCAGGCACATCATGATCGACCCCGGCCTTTCCAGGCACTGGGAGAGGCTCAGGGGCCAGGTGGCCGCGGACGGGCTCGACCCGGCCGACATCGGCCTGGTCCTGTGCTCCCACAGCCACCCCGACCACGCCGAGTCGGCGGTCAGGGTGGCCAGGGAGGTCGGGGCCGATCTCCTGATGTCCCTGGCAGAGCTAGATTTTCTGGTCACCGGCGGGGTTTGCTTCTACTACCGCACCCAGGACGGCGAATACCTGCCCCTGGCCGGGAACATGCCCGTCTTCGACGTCCCTGACACCAGCCTCTTCATAAAGGGTTTTCCCGGCCCCTTCCTGTACGGTGGCCGGCAGTTCAGGCTTTTCCTGACCCCAGGCCATTCCCCTGGCGGCCTGTGCCTGCATTGGCCGGAAAGGGGCCTCCTGGTGACGGGGGACGTGTATTTCCAGGGCATGATAGGCTCCATCGAGCTCCATGGCTCGTCCCCGGCGGACATGTACAGGAGCGTGGGCCTCCTGGGAGGCCTGCTGGACGTGGATCTGGTCATCTGCGGCCACGGGCCGGCCATCGAGGGCCGCCAGGAGGTCGTCAGGAACTATGAGGCCCTGTTCGACGAGATCGCCGGCAAGAAGGCCAAGGGCATCGTCTGACCCGGCCCCGAGCCTGGCGGTGGCCCGCACGCCGCCAGGCCGGAAGCGAAAAATACCGCGCCCTGTGGCTGCAAGTCCCCATGGCGGTCTAGAACGGAGGCCCATATGTCCGACAGAATTTCCCCATCCAGGGTGCTTTCGCTGGTCTCCCTGGCGCTGGCCATGGTCCTGCTCCTTGGCTCCACGGTGGCGGCCAAGGCCACCGACGATGGCGGGAGGGTCCGGGTGGAGACCCCCCTGGGGCCCGTGGTGGGCACGGTCTCCGATGGCGTGGCCATCTTCCTGGGACTCCCGTTCGCCGCCCCGCCGGTCGGCCAATACCGCTTCGCCCCACCCAGGGACGCCGTTCCCTGGACCGAGCCCCTGGAGGCCCTGAGGCCCGGGCCCATGGCCATGCAGGTGCCCGAGGCGATGGTGGAGGAGTCGGTGTCCGAGGACAAGGCCAGCCCAGGCTACTCCGAGGACTGCCTGTTCCTGAACGTTTGGGCCCCGGCCGGCGGGGCCGGGGGGCTGCCGGTCTACGTGTTCATCCACGGGGGCGGTTTCGGCTTGGGCTCGGGGAGCCAGGCCGCGTTCGACGGCCAGGCCCTGGCCAGGGAAGGGATAGTCGTGGTCACCATCAACTACCGCCTGGGGGCCCTGGGCTTCCTGGCCCTCAGGGAGACACTCCGGCGGCACGGGACCACCGGCAACTGGGGCCTCCTGGACCAGATCAAGGCACTGGAGTGGGTCAGGGACAACATCGCCGCCTTCGGGGGCGATCCGGGGAAGGTGACCATAGGGGGTGAGTCGGCCGGCAGCTTCAGCGTCTCGGCCCTAATCGTGAGCCCCCTGGCCAAGGGCCTCTTCCGGGGGGCCATCATGGAGAGCGGGACCGTCTTGGCTCTGGGCCAGTTGTCCCCCTTCGTCCGCGGCGACATGGACCTCTCCATGGGCCTCGGGGCCATCCTGGCCGCCGTGTTCGGGGCTGGGGACGACGCGGCCGGGCTTGCGAGGCTCCAGGAGGCCGACGCGGGTCTCCTGGCCCGCCTGACGCCCTTCCTGCGCGATTTCAGGGATCCCAGCCGGTTCGGCCTTGTCCCGGTCAGGGACGGCCGGGTCATACCCAAGGCCCCCCAGGAGAGCCTGGCGCTTGGTCGGGGCGCGAAGGTGAGGCTCCTATTGGGTTTCAACGCCGATGAGGGCTCAATTTTCATACCCGATGACGGCGGCGCCCCCCAGTCCTACCTGGACGCGCTGGCCATCGCCATGGGGCCAGGGGCCTCCAGGGCCTTCTGGCGGCGCTTCCCGGTCGATGGGGAGCACGGCCTGGTCGCCAGGGCCAGGGAAGGCTTCGCCATGGCCCTCATCTCGGCCGGCGCCAAACGCTTCGCCGATCTCCACTCCCGCCACGCCGACACCTTCCTCTACCGCTTCGGGTACCAGACGGCCGAGACCAGGAAGCTGGGCCTGGGGGCCTGCCATTCCCTGGAATTGCCCTTCGTCTTCGGGACCTTCGGCCCGGAGGTGACCATGGGCCCAAGGGAGGAGCGGCTGGGGAGGGAGATGCGGGCCAGGTGGGTCAACTTCGTCAAGACCGGGGATCCTAACCGGGGCGACGGTGATCCGCCGCTGGTCGAGTGGCCGCTCTACGATCCGGCCAACCCCAGGGCCATCCTCTTCGGCGAGACCGTGACGGCGGGTCCCCTGCCTGGGGCGGAGGATCTGGACTTCATGGCCAGGGAGCTATATGGGCCGCTTCCGGCGGCCGAATAGGGGCGGGTCTCCGTTTTTCCGGACCTGGAGGCGGGAAAGGCCCCCGGGGAGATCCCGGGGGCCTTTCCATTGGCGCTATCGGGGACGAAGGGAGCCTACGAGACCACCAGGCCGGCCCTGAAGGCCTTGAGGTACTTCACGCACATCTTGTCGCGGCCGGCCAGGGCCTCGGCCGCGGCGATGGTGCCCATCATGGGCTTGTCGAGGGGGTTCATGATGGCCCCGTCCAGACCGGCGTAGATGGCCTGGGCCATGAAGATGCGGTTGACGAACTTGCGCTCCGGCAAGCCGTAGCTGATGTTCGAGAGCCCGCACATGAAGTGGATGCCGGGGTAGCGCTCCTTGATGGCGGCCACGGTGTTGATGAACTCCAGGCCGAAGGTGTGGTTGGTGCCCAGGGGCTGGACCAGGGGATCGACGTAGATGTTCTCGACCTTGACGCCCTTGGCCGTGAGGCCCTCGACCAGCTTGTCGGCGATGGCCAGGCGGTCGGCGCACGACGTCGGCATGCCGGCGTCGCTCATGCACAGGGCCACCACCTTGAAGTCCGTGCCCGCCACGACCGGGAGGAGTTTTTCCCAGCGGTCCTTCTCCAGGGAGATGGAATTTATCATGGGGGTGCCCTTGTGGACTGACAGGGCCGCCTCGATGGCCAGGGGGTCGGGGCTGTCAAGGGCGCAGGGTTTTTCGGTGACTTCCTGCACCGTGGTGGTCAGCCACTTCAGGTAATCGGCCTCCTGGCCGACGAAGATGCCGGCGTTGACGTCGATGTAGTGGGCACCGGCCTTGTCCTCGTCGACGGCCACGGACTTGATGTACTCGGCGTCGCCCTTCTCTATGGCCGCCCCTATAGCCTTGCGGCTGGCGTTGATGAGTTCTCCGACAATTATCATGGTCCCTCCAGGAACACTCGTAGTTATTTAGCCCGGCTGGCGGGCTAGAAGGGTGCCGGGGCGGGCTTTTGGCGTGGCCCGCCCGGCAATAATCCCAATAATAGCATGAATGACGACTCCCAGCTTGGCGCGAGGAAACTTAGGGCTCACTCGAAGTTAGCCTCCACGCGGGTGGGGGTCGGAGAGGACCTTGTCACCAGCATGGCCCAGCCGGAGAGATCCGGCGCCCCTCCGGGCGCCGGATGGCGGTTTAGCTGGCCAGCTTGCGGGCCAGCTCGACGGCGCCGGGGGCGTCCTCGGAGTAGCCGGTGGCCCCGATCTTGTCGGCGAAGGCCTTGGTCACGGGGGCGCCGCCGACCATGGTCTTGACAGTGAGGCCGGCCTCCTTGAGGGCGTTGACCGTCTCCTCCATGGCCGGCATGGTCGTGGTCAGAAGGGCGCTCAGGCCGACGATCTTGGCCGAGTTCTTCTTGGCCGCCTCGACGAAGGCCTTGGGCTCGACGTCGACGCCCAGGTCGATGATCTCGAAGCCGCCGCCCTCGAGCATCATGCCGACGAGGTTCTTGCCGATGTCGTGGAGGTCGCCCTTGACGGTGCCGATGACGATGGTCCCGGCGGAGGCGCTGCCGCCGGCGCCCAGCTTGGGCTTAAGGATTTCCAGGCCCTTCTTCATGGTCTGGGCGGCCATGAGCATCTCAGGGACGAAGAGCTCGCCCTCGGAAAACTGCTTGCCGACATAGTCCATGGGGGAGATGAGGCCCTCCTGGAGCAGTTTGTTGATGTCGGTCCCGCTCTCGATTTCCTTCTTGATCAGATCGGGCATCGCATCCTCGTCGAAATCGATAACGGCCTGGTAGACGTCTTTGATGGACATGTGGCTCTCTCCTTTGGCGGAAAATGTTGAGGCCGGATGTGGCTTAGGTCAGATAGGCCTCCGGCTCTTGTTTATTAAGGCAGGGGTCAGTGTAAATACGGTATTCATCTATATGACCTTGGATACATTATATGACTTTGCCCTAGATAACGCAAGTTTTTTTTGACACGCCCTGGGATTTCCAA
>JAISEK010000068.1 GCA_031264145.1 Deltaproteobacteria bacterium | reverse complement strand
CAAATTATCACTTTAATAAATAATTATCACATCTTATCTGAAGTTAGGTCAGGAACTTCAGACTAAAAGAGATCTGCATACTACACATCAAGCAAAATATTATTCCGAAGTTTATTCTTGAAAATCTCGTGGACATGAGAATTGACTTGATATTTTAGCATCAACTTGATAAAATCGGAATAAATCTTGAATCGGAATAATCGATGTAGAAATGCCGGCCATCAAAAGTGAATCGTTTTTGCCTGGCCACAAAGGAAAATCCACGCCCCAATTCCAATAGGAATTTTTGCAGATGCTCAATAAGCGCCTGCTCCAAGTCGCTTTCGAAAAATGAAGCGTTCGGCTCAAGCCCGAGAAACTCCAGAACATACGGATCGCGGATGATATCTTCCGGTGTTTTGCCGGGGGCAAGAGATTGAATCTCCGCCGCCACTTCGCTCTTATTTTGACTGGACAGGAGCCGTTCATAAAAGAAGCTGTTGATTTGACGCTCCAACTGTCGCGTACTCCAAGCAGATTTTGCACATTCGTCCAAATAGAACTGCCGGGCATGCTCATTTTCGACACGCATGAGCAAGCGATAATGCGTCCAACTCAATTCGGTACGCAGTGCGTAGGCATTCGGAAAGTTCAAGTAAAACAGGCGCATATTCTGCAAATTTGTGACAGTGAAGCCTTTGCCGAAATCGGTGGTCATCTGTACTGAAAGTTCGGAGATAAGTCCCGCACCATACTCAGCCCTCGCCTCTCCGCCCTGCTTTTCCACAATATTTTTTCCGATGAGCCAATAGGCTTCAACCATAGCAAAATTGGCGACGGAATAGGCTTTGCTACGAGCCTCCGCCAGAATGGCCTTGATCTGGCTATAAAAATGCGAGTCAACGATCTTGTTCACTAAAAATACCCTAAGTAGTGGAAAAAAGTTTTATTTATGCCACCGCTTCTTTGATGTCTTTTGGCCGGCCTCCTGACCACGCATTTACACTTTACCACATCGACCGCCCTGTTGTTCCTAAAATCGGCGTTTGGCTGAATGTTGCTATAGGCGGCATCAACCCACGATTGCCGGCCACTCTTGTTCCCCACCAATTTTGATTTCTGTTTGAATCGTTCTGAATATGAATAGAACTTTTAATATGTATCATTTTTTAGAAAATTAAACCGTAATTATCTTTTTTTTAGAGCTATAAAATATTAGATTTATTTGTCATAGGGAATCTCCTGATTGGTACCCTGCTTCCTTTCTATTGTAAAATAACTGATAAAAAACAGCTCATTTCTATTATGAGCTTAAAAAACGCAGAACGTCATTTTTATTGTGGCGATATATGTGAACCTGGTCATTTCTATTGTCAGCTGACAGCCGGGAGATATTGAAGGACAACCCCGGAAAACTCCGGCAAAACATCGACACGGCGGTGATTTGAACCCCTTTTGGACAGATTTTGTACATGATACTGACATGGGCCTGGCCCCATGAACTGGTCCGGGGCCGGTATGGCGGCCCTGGTAAAAGACGCCCACGCCCGCAGGGCAGGGGAGTTCTGTGGGGCCAGCGGTGTCTCTGTCTCGGCCAGTGGATGGCCGGGCGATACAGTCCGCTGGCCGGAACTGGCGCCAGAGGCAAGCGGCGGAACGCTGCATGACCAGGACATGGTTATTGGCTTCCAATTCATCTTGTTGGCATGGAAAGACCTTATTCAAGGCCATATTTACTATATAGCACAATAATTTAATGTTATAAGTAATATTTATAAAATCACTTATATATTTAATTTTATATACTTAATACTATGTAATAATATTCTATTAAGTATATATATCTTATTTTTTATATTATTGTTTATTTAATTATTTAGTAATAATAAAATAATTATACCTACTTTTTAACTGTATTGCGTATATTTATCGCCTAATTAGAAGAAATCCTCACGATTCAAAGGGTTGGCCATCTTGACAGCCTGGGAAATTGATCGCGTCATGGGCACGGCGTGACTTTTTTGGACATAGATTATAGATTATTTAACAGTTGACAAAAGATATAGAATAGAGTAGGCTAGTCAACCGTAAATGTGCGCCAGATACCTGGCCAGCCCCCTCCCCATGTCGGCCGGCGGCCTGTAAGTCCGGCCCCGGAACCTCGAAGGCAAGGCCCGACCCAGGATATGGGGCGAGGCCAGATAGCCGATTCCTTGAAGGTAGAACTAAATGTCCCTCTTGCCCTTCTTGGCCGTGGCCGGTCAAGTCACGGCCGCGGCCGTTTCCGAGGTAGCCCTGGGCGGCGGTTCTTCGCAATCAGGCGTTCTGGCCATGATCATGCTGGCCAGCCCCATGGTCAAGGCCATCATGCTGGTGCTCCTGTTGGCCAGCGTCTTCTCCTGGGGCATAATTCTGGTAAAGCTCTTCCAGTTTTCCCGGGCCTCCGGCCAATCCGTCAGGTTTCTCAACAATTTCTGGAAGAGCCGCACCTTCGCCACCCTCTACTCCGAGTGTTCCGACTATCCCAGCTCCCCCATCGCCGAGGTCTTCCGCGTGGGCTACCAGGAGCTGGGTCGGGTCTACAAGGCCAAGCTGGAGACCTCCTCGGCCCTCGACAACGTCCAGAGGGCCCTCAGGCGCACGGCCACGTCGGAGAGCACGCGGCTTTTCAAGTTCCTGCCTTTCCTGGCCAGCTGCGGCAACGCCACTCCCTTCATAGGCCTCTTTGGGACGGTCTGGGGCATAATGGGCTCCTTCCATGAGATTGGCCTCAAGGGCTCGGCCAACCTGGCCAACGTGGCCCCGGGCATCTCGGAGGCCCTGGTGGCCACCGCCGCCGGCCTGGCCACGGCCATCCCGGCGGTCATCTTCTTCAACTACTTCAACAGCCGGCTCAGGGTCCTGGAGAGCGACGTCAGCAACTTCATGAACGATTTTCTTAACATCCTGGAGCGCGATCTGGTCAAGAAGACGCCTTCGGGCCAAGGCGCGGGGGAGTTTTGAGATGGCTTTCGGCTCCAACGGCGGCGGATTCGAGGGGCGCTCCCTCATGAGCGACATAAACGTCACCCCCATGGTTGACGTCATGCTCGTTCTCCTGATAATCTTCATGGTGGCGGCGCCGATGATGACCCAGGGCCTGGACGTCGATCTTCCCAAGGTCGACGCCAGCGTCATGCAGACCGACAACTCCATGGTCATAATAACCGTGACCGCTGGAGGCCAGGTGACCCTGGACGGCACGACGCTCTCCAACATCGACAACCTCGATGCCCAGGTCAGGCAGGTCATGCGGACCAAGGGGACGGAACGGCTTTTCCTGAAGGCTGACCAGAGCGTCCCCTACGGCCGGGTGGCCGGGATCATGGGGGCCCTGAGGGAGGCCGGCATCACCAACGTCGGCCTGGTGACCGACCCGGCTGACCGCTCGCGGCCGGCTGAACGGCTGAACGACTGAACGACCAACGATCGCCCCCAGGTGTATTATGCTGGCACCCAGAAACCCATACCACCCCCATGAGCTGGCCAGGGATCCGAGCCTCATGCTGGTCCTGGCCGTCTCCGTGCTCATGCATGGCCTGGTCCTTACCGGCGCCTACTACCTGCCCGGCCTGATAGACCTTGGCGCCTCCAGGGAGCTGCCCTTTGAGGTCATGACCGTCCAGCTCATAGGCAGCCTTGAGCCCCCGGCCCCTGCCGCCCCGGCGGCCCCGGTGGATCCGTCCCTCCAGGGCCCCAACGTGGTCGAGTTGCCCAAGACCGATCCCATCGTCCCCCAGCCGACCCCGCTTGAGCAGATGATTACCCCGGTCATCCCGACCGAGGCCATCCCCATCGGGGAAAGGCCGCCGGATCAGCCCATAGAGCCGGTGGTCAAGGCCACCGAGCCCCCGCCCAAGGTGGCCCCGCCGCCCAAGCCGGTCGTCGAGGACCAGCCCAAGCCAAAGCCCAGGGCCCAGAGGCCTAACCCCGAGGCCAACCTCAACAGGAGCATCGACGAGATCCGGCGCAGGGTGGAGGCCGACAAGGCCGACGACGCCATAAACAGCGCCATCGGCGACATCGCCAAGCGCCAGGGCCGGGGCAACGGCACCTCCAGCAACGAGGTCGGCTCCTCGAGCCAGGGCAACTTCGCCGATCCGGCCAAGGTCCCGTATTACGCCCAAATCAGGGAGATCGTCCGCTCCAACTGGGTCCCGCCGGCCGGGGCCATGGCCGAGAACCTGTCAGTCCAGTTCGGGATCGTCATCCAGCCTGACGGCCGCATCTCCGCCAGGCGCCTGATCCGCACCAGCGGGACGTCGGAGTTCGACCAGTCCGTGGAGCAGGCCATCAACCGCTCCAATTTCCCGCCCCTGCCCCCGGCCTTCGGCGGACAGGAGGACAGGCCCATCATGGCCTTTTCCTACAACGATCTCTCCCGCCGGTAGCCCCTCGGCCCCTCCTGTGGGCTGGAGGAGGACGGCCTCGGGCGTCTCCCCGGGCCCGGACGCTGGGGGCACGCCCCGATGGGTCCTCCCGTGGGCGACCACGGACTCCCTGGCCAGGCCCCCCTGGACGTGGCCAGGGACCGAGACCGGCCTCCAGGCGAGAGCCTTCGGGCTGATATCCCAGTCATCCCTTGGCTCGCCAGGGCACGGGGGAGCACCGGGGGGCTTTCGGGCCCAATGGCGGCCGAGCCGGGGCCGGGCCCTGATGACCCGGATGGACGGACGTCACCCCATGGCGGCGGTTGACGCCGCGCCAGTTCTCCTGATAGTCTTTGTCGCGGCGGCACGCAGGGTTGGCCCAGGAGCGGGAAGTCGATCCCGCGAGGTCGACGTGGGCGTCATGGAGACCGACGGCCCCATGGTCACCGTGACCGCGATCGGCGGGCGTTCCCGGACGTCGAGGAAGCACGGCGACTTCGATGACCCCGGGGCCCAGGCCAGACAGGCCAAGCGGCCAGATGGGACGTGACGGTTTTCCCCTAGGGCCCGCCAGAGCGTCCCCCATGGCCGGGCGGCCGTGGCCATGGGGGCCAGTGGGAGACCGTCCCGGCGGACCGCTGGCGTCCGATGGGCCGCCCGCCTCCCAGGTGTTGTATGCTGACACCCAGAGACCCATACCCCCACGACGAGTTCCCCCGGGATCCAAGCCTCAGCCTGGTCCTGGCCGTCTCGGTCCTCTTGCACGGCCTGGTCCTCGCCGGGGCCTATTGCCTGCCCGGCCTGGTGGACCCTGGCGCCTCCAGGGATCTGCCCTTTGAGGTCATGGTCGTCCAGTTGGCTGGCGGCCTTGAGTCCCCGTCCACCCCGGCCGATCCGTCCCTCCCTGGCCCCAGCGTGGTCGAGTTGCCCAAGACGGAGCCCATCGTCCCCAGGCCGATGTCCCTAGAGCGGATTGCGGCCCCCGTCATCCCGGCCCAGGCCATCCCCATCGGGGAAAGGCCGCGGGATCGCCCGATAGAGCCGGTGGCCAGGGCCGCGGAGCCCCCTCCCAGGGTTGTCCCGCCTGGGCCGGTCGCTGACAGGCCAAGGCCTGGCCCACAGGACGCCAACCCCGCGGCCGGCGCCGACGACGGCGCCGGAATCAGCGGCAAGGATGAGGCCGTCCTGGCCGACGAGGCCATCGGCAGAGCCGTCGGCGAGATAGCCGGTCGCCTGGCCCGGGGCGTTCCCGGCGACGGGGTCGGCCCATCGAGCCGGGGCAACTTCGCCGATCAGGCCAAGGTCCCGTATTACGCCCAAATCAGGGAAATCGTCCGCTCCAACTGGGTCCCACCGGCCGGGGCCGGGGCCGAGAACCTGTCCGTCCAGTTCGGGATCGTCATCCAGCCTGACGGCCGCGTCTCCGCCAGGCGCCTGATTGTCGCGAGCGGGGCGTCCGGCTTCGACCAGTCCGTGGAGCAGGCCATCAGCCGTTCCATTTTCCCGCCCCTGCCCCCGGCCTTTGGCGGCCAGGAGGACAGGCCCATCTTGGCCTTTTCCTACAATGATCTCTCCCGCCGGTAACCCAGCCGCCCCCATCGGTGGGAAGGCCGCCCTGGGGCGGGCCCGAGTGGGGGAGGGGAGGACTTGAGGTGTTTCTAGGCGTGGACGTGGGGGGGACGCACACCGATGCCGTCCTCCTTGAGGAGACCCCTGACTCCCTGGCCAGGCCCCTTGACGCGGCCAAGGCCAAGACCGGTCCCAGGACCCTCGAGAGCCTTTCCCGGGTCCTCGACGAGCTCCTGGACGGCGATCGGGCCTCCCGCCTGACCAGGCTGACCGTCTCCTCGACCCTGGGCCTTAACAGCCTGCTCACCGGCACGGCCGATCCCGTGGGCATCCTGGCTTCCGGCGGCCCGGGGCTGGAGCTCGATCCCGGGGACTGGGGACCCCTCTATAGGTCCCTCCCTGGCCAGCAGGACCACCGGGGCCACGTCCTGGAGACGGTCGATCCGGGCCAGGCCCTGGCGGCGGCCAGGGACCTGGCGGCGCAGGGGGCGGTCTCGCTGGTGGTGGGCGCCAAGTTCGGCCCCAAGAACCCGGAGCTGGAGGACATCATGCTCAAGGCGGCCTCCGAGGTCTCCCGGGGCCCGGCCATGGCCGCCTCCAAGCTTTTTGGCGCCCTCAACTTCCCCCGCCGGCTCGGCGGGGCGGTCCTGAACGCGGCCGTCAAGCGCCTTTACGACAAATTCCTTGACGATCTTGGCGAAATAGCCCAAAAAAAGGGCCTAAGGTGCCCCATCCACATTCTCAAGGCCGATGGCGGGGTCATGGACCTCGCCGCGGCCAGGGAACGGCCGGTCCTGGCCCTGGCCGCCGGCCCGGCCGCCAGCCTGCTGGGCCTGTGGGCCCTCTCGCCCCGGGAGAAGGGGGACGACGTCCTCATGATCGACATGGGCGGCACTTCCACCGACTTGGCCGTCCTGAGCCGCGGCCACCCGCTCTTGACCTCGGCTGGCCTGACGCTGGCCGGCCGGCCGACCCTCGTCAGGGGTCTCTTGACGCATTCGATCGCCCTGGGCGGGGACACCGACCTCGAGCCGGATGGGGGGAGGCTGATCCCCAGGCCCATCAGGCGGGGCCCGGCCCTGGCCCTGTCGCCAGACGGGCTGGGGCGGAGGCCCCCGACCCTCACCGACGCCCTGAACGTCCTGGGCCTCTGCTCCATTGGCGATCCGGCCGTCTCCAGGAAGGCCCTTGAGGACATCGCCCCCGGCCGGGCCGAGCCTCTGGCCCGCCAGGCCCTGGGGACCGTTCTGGACAGGGTCGCCCAGGAGGCCAGGGCCTTCGTCGAGAGGATAAACCAGCAGCCGGTCTACACCGTCAGCGACTTTCTGGTCGATTGGCGCCTGGAGCCGAAAAGGGCTGTCTTCCTCGGCGGCCCGGCCGAGACCCTGGCCCCCCTGGCCGGAGAGGCCCTGGGTTTCCCGGCCTTGGCCCCTCCGGGGGCGGCCACGGCCAACGCCCTGGGCGCCGCCCTGGCCCGCCCGACATTCGAGGCCGAGCTGTACGCCGACACCGACCATGGCCTCATGAGCGTCCCGACCCTGGGCAGACGGCGCAAGATCAATTCCTCCTACAACCTGGAGACGGCCAAGCGGGAACTCCTGGAGCTCATGGGCGGCGGGAGCGACCTGAGGATCACCTCGGCCGAGAGCTTCAGCCAGTTCCACGAGTATGGCCGGGCCGGCAAGGTCATAAGGGTCACGGCCCAAAGCGCCCCGGGCCTGGTGGCCGGGCTTGCCGGCCTGAACGCGTCCAGTTAGCCGGCTTCGGCGGATAATCGTTCTTTACCGGCTGCCGGGCGAAACCACCCCGCGGCGTCTTTTTCCCGTGCTTCCTTGCCCCCGGCAAGGCCCCGCGGCTTCTTCCGGGCCTCGGGAGCATGGCGGCGGCCGGCCCTGGCCGCCTGACCCGGCCTGCCCTCGTGGCGGGTTTTTTTGGATGCGCGAGACCGCAAGCCACTGGAGATTGAAGTGAGCAAGAAAACTGCCGACCTGCCAGGCCCTTTGGCGAAAACACCGAAAGGCGCCTCCGTTTTCCAGGCCAGCGCCTCTGACCAGGACGATGAGTTGAGCGAGATGCTTTTCCGGCAATTGAAGAAGATAGACTCCTACATCCCCGGCTCCCAGGATACCCTCCTGGGCCTGGCCTACAAGGCCGGATCGAGGGTCGCTGCCCGCAAGAGCTATCCGGTGTATCTCAAGCTCAAGAAACTGGTCGATTCCGGGGTGACCGTATATTCTGCTTCCAAGTTGCTCAAGATCCCATACTCGACCTGCTATTCCTATAACAAGATGACTAAATTAGAGATCGATAGACTTAAGTCTATGGAAAAGGAAAAGAAAAAAACTATCAACAAGTAAATAAGATGTTTTTATTATATGATAATATTTTAAATATAAAATAATATTTTTGACTAAAATCAGCACCCATCGCAACCAAAACACCTTAATAGTTGTTTGTTTTTTGATAATGCTGGTCCCCATCGTCCTGGCCTTCCCAGATCCGTCCGTAGCCCAGACTAAGGTATACCGGGGATGACTCCTTCGAGATCTGGCACAGCGATCTGTTATGGGTATGACAAGGGGGCTTTTCTACAGGTT
The DNA here is from genome assembly GCA_031264145.1 of Deltaproteobacteria bacterium. Classification (GTDB taxonomy): domain Bacteria; phylum Desulfobacterota; class Desulfarculia; order Adiutricales; family Adiutricaceae; genus JAIRNQ01. The sequence goes on along the minus strand of JAISEK010000068.1, from coordinate 8,565 downwards.
CATCATAGATGGCCAGGGTCTTGACTATATCCGGCGTATAGACTGACTGGTCGTCTCCACGTGGCGTGGCGAGATCGTGTTCGAGGATGGGATCGGACTCGTCCGGGGCACTATTCCATCGGCTATCTCTATTCGCCCGGCAAAATAGGGGAGCGGAGGCCACGAAGGTCGTGGGCGTGATCCAGGGCCTGGCGTATTATTTTACCGTGGCCCTTTCAGTTTGAGAGTTCGTTCCCATGACAGCCACAAAGCGGTAGCCGACGCCTGTTCCCCCGCTAAGGATTTGTCCTGGACACCCAGGGCTCCTCGTCCGCCCATCTTTCTTGGTTCATTGTCGGCATGTCGGAGGACCAGTTCCCCAGGTCTGTCCTTTACGGGTCATGAATAATCAGAGTCATTAAAGATTAGATTTATGTCATATGTAGTATTTTAAGACTTAATCAGGCTACAGAGCACTTTTAAATGCATGGAAAAATCACCCCCGCAATGCGCACCAATGTCACTGACCATATTTGAAATGACACCGGGTTGTTGACCGCTAGGGTTTGTTCATGGAAATAGACCAGCATGGTTTTGGAGACATCAGGGAGATTTCAGATGAAAAAAGTATTTGCGGTCGTAGTTGCATTTTTCGTTTTTGCCACAAATCATCAGGCTGTTTTTGCACAAGATAGTGCTGTCCGTTTTATGCCCTCTTGTGGCGGGCCATTTGATAAATGCGGTTTCGTTCGCATGGTAGGTTTTGAACAGAAGGAAGAAATTATACCAGAAATTTATGAAGCGGCATTAGGATTCTATGATGGCCTGGCCGGTGTTCGCCTCAAAGGGAGATGGGGCTTTATCAATATGAGTGGAGAGATCGTTATCGCTCCTCAATTTGATCTGGTAGGTTCATTTGCCCATGATCTGGCGGAAGTCCTTATCGATGGAAAGGTTGGGGTTATTAATCGTCATGGCGACTTGGTGATTAAACCTCAATTTGCCCGGGCCATACCTTTTGCAGAAAATGTTGTTATTGCGGCACCGGGAGAGTGGCGCTCCGTCTATTTCCGAGGTCGTGAAAAACTTGACAATATCAAGGGCCTACTTAGTTTCAGCCCAGGCTTGTACGGGTTGTATTCAGTGCAGTCTGGCTGGATTACAGAACCCGAATGGGAGTTTGAGATTTTTGACCACACTGGAGAAATCAGTCTGATATGGGCGAAGCATAAAGAGAAAGATTCTCTTTATGGACTAATGGCTCCTGATGGACTCTGGCAAGCCCCACCAAGATACGACCATGTCCAGACCTTACGTGATGAACGGGCTGTCGTCGGCGTGAACAATCTGCGAGGAGCGGTTGATCCGGAGGGAATACTTGTTGTTCCTTTGCGTCCTTTGTGGTTATCCTATTGGGATAACGGTTTTGCCCTTGCGAGAGACTCGGAGACACTAAAGGAAGGGCTTATTGATAAGGCCGGCAACCTGGTGGGCGGACGTTTTTTCGACAAAGTCAGCCGTGGGGAAAACGGCATTGGTGAAGTGATGTTTGACAGCGTGTGGCATGGCATTGACCAACAGGGAAATATTGTCGCTCATCCGAGAGAGAATAAAGTTTTCAAGGAATGTCATTCGGGTCTCAAACTGGTCTATGTTTCCGGCAAATTACAGTTTACGGATATGAGCGGTAAGCCTACAGTGCCATTTTTACTTGATACAATGTCGATGCTTACGTTTGATTGCAATAAAATTAATTCCATCAAATATAACGGCAAATGGGGATATGTTGACAGAAACGGGCGGTTACTTTTTGACCCGCCGGAATTTGACAACCAATATGCTTTTACTGATGGCTATGCCGCTGTTCAGAAGAACAAGAAATGGGGCATCATCAGTGAGCAGGGAAAATTCACCGTCCTCCCCCTTTATGATGAATTATCATATGTCGAAAAGGGTGTTTTTAAAGCGACCTTGGCCGGCAGAGAATCTTGGATTAATGTTCAAGGTGTTGAGCAAGCCAAACCGAAGCAGGAGGCTATTGATCTGGCAGAATTCTTGGTCTGCCCGGGAGGACTGAGAATAATTCCGAACAAGGCCAGCGGCGACTTATGGGGTATGGCGGATGAGAATGATATCGTTGTCGTAAAACCGCAGCATCGGGCGATCCATTGCTTTCAGAATGGCGTGGCCTGGGTTCCAAATGAGGCCAGGCGTCAATGGTGTCCGATTGATTCCAAGGGGATTCCTCAGGACTATCCAAAATGTGTGACCTCTCGATACCCCTACGTTCAAACCCATCACTATCCTGAACAATTGGCGGATGACCCTTACGAAAGCAGTGTGCTTTGGAGCCGGGCTTTTCTTGAATTTGGGGCGGGGTTACGAAAAGAGCCTCCTCACATGATTGGAGATGGAATAAGGAGTGGCGCGTCGTCTTCTATAATCTGGTAAAAGACGAAAGAACGTATTTAGTTGCCCCGACGTTGGGCTCCCGCAGACACCACGACAGGTATTCTGGGAACTTCGTTTTGTGGAGTGATCGGCTGCCCCGTAAAAAAAGCACCACTAGTGAAGGGTGGCTTCCGCTCTCTAGTATTCAAGCGGTAAGCGGACGAGAGGGCAGGGACGCTTCGCCGCAACGTCTGCCATTTCAATCTGCTTTGCAGAACAACTTTATTTTCGCTTTCAATTGCCCCATTACCGATAAAAAGTTTTTTAATTTAAATTTTATAATCTATATTCTAAATATTGTATTAATATGTTGGTATAAGCCAAATTTTATGTTTCATTTGTGTATTTTTTAATTTGTCTAGTACATTTAGATTGATAATAAATGACTTTTCATCTAAAAAATTTATCACTATTTACGGCATTATTGTGCGTAAAATATATCTTGAAAATTCTATAAAACTTTATTTAGTTAATATCTTCCGTGTTATTGATTTATATATTATTTAAATTATCTTTTTTTATCTTTGTATTATTTTTCTGACTGATTACCTATTTTTTATAGATGATTTTGATTCTATTATTATTAATTATTTTTTTATTTATAGTTAAAATATATAAATCAAAATCGCTATAATTTTCTCTAACTAAGCTATGATCATAAAATTGTCTATATTATATGTTTTTTTATTAACTTATTATTTAAATTTATCTGATATTTTCTGATATTTTATTACGTCAAGTTAAAATTATTGTTTGTTTATATTTTCTCAGTACTTGCACTGTTAAAATTACCGGCATTGTCTTCAACGTCTCGTGTTAATCTTCACGGCTTACTGGAGATTTGATATTTTTTTTGGCATAATCTGCCCCCCTTTCATATCGTGGGACAAATTATATCAGATAAATTAAAGAAAAAACAACCTAAAAAAATCCACAACAGGGTAAAACTATCCCTTGTAAAAATGGTGCCAGCGGACTAAAATATACAAGATTTAGATTTGTTGAATCTCAAATCTTGGACTCAGGCAGGCGACCCGGCCGTCTGGGCCAGGATTTGGGCTTTCATGGCCAAAACCATTCCCTGGAAGGCCCCGCCCCTGGAGTCGAGACATGGCTGTCGTCGATGTAGTCAAGTATAGCGGACCAAACAGCGTCTTTGCCTGGAAGTTCCCCAGCGACGAGCTCGGCACCTGGACCCAGCTCATCGTGGCCGAGTCCCAGGAGGCGGTCTTCTTCAAGGGCGGCCAGGCCCTGGACGTCTTCGGACCCGGTCGCCACACCCTCAAGACAGCCAACATCCCGCTTCTCTCCGGCCTCATCAGGTTGCCCTTCGGGGGGCAGTCGCCCTTCAAGGCCGAGATTTGGTTCGTCAACAAGGTCCATTCCCTGGACATCAAGTGGGGAACGCCAACGCCCATCCAGCTCCAGGATCCCAAATTCGGCATCATGGTCCCGGTCCGCTCCTTTGGCCAGTTCGGGATTACGATCAACAACTCCTCGAAATTCCTGATCAAGCTCGTCGGGACCATCCCCGTCTTCGACCAGGACACCCTGCTGCGCTACTTCAAGGGCCTATACCTGAACAAGATCAAGGACACCCTGGCCAGCTACCTGGTCCAAAAGAGGATTGGCATCCTGGAGATAAACGCCTACCTCGATGAGCTGGCCGTCCACATCTGCGAGCGAGTCAAGCCGGTCATGGACGAGTACGGCATAGAGCTGGTTAATTTCTACGTCAATGACGTTAGCGTCCCCGAAAACGACCCGGCCGTGGTCCAGCTGAAGGCGGCCCTGGCCAAGAAGGCCGAGATGGACATCATCGGCTACAACTACCAGCAGGAGAGGACCTTCGACACCCTGGAGGGGGCGGCCACCAACCCCGGGGCAGGCCAGGCCGGCATGATGGGGGCCGGCATGGGCCTGGGCATGGGCCTCGGCGTCGGCGGGGCCATGGGCGGCCAGTTTGGGGGGCTTGCCCAGAACCTGAGCGTCTCAGGGGGAACCCGCTGCCCCAAGTGCCAGGGCATCGTCCCCGACGGCAAGCGTTTCTGCCCCGACTGCGGCAACCCCCTGTCCCCGGCCTCCGGGGGAGCGCCCCAGGCCCTTCCCCGGATTACCTGCGACAAGTGCGGGATGGACATGTCCCGGGACGCCCAGTTCTGCCCCAACTGCGGCGATCCCTACAACCCCTGCCCGAACTGCGCCAAGGATTTGCCCGCCGGCACGGCCAAGTGTCCCGATTGCGGCGCGTCCATGCCCCAGCCCTGTCCCCTTTGCGGCAAGAAGGTCAGCCCGGACGCCAAGTTTTGCCCCTCGTGCGGCGGCTCCCTGGTCAAGAAGTGCCCTGGCTGCGGGAAGGATCTGCCGCCCTCGGTCAACTTCTGCCCCGGCTGTGGGGCCAAGGTCTGACCGGCCAGTGAGGCACCCCGGCCCCTTGCTTTGGGGCGCGTCCTCCATGACTAAGGATGGCCAACGATGGCTTTCTCGAACACCCGCCTAAAGGTCATTCTCGGCCTGGGACTTCTCTGGATGGCCCTGTCGCTGGCCATTTTTCTCCTGGCCACGGCCGAGCCTTCCAGGACCCAGTATCTGGGCCTTTTTTTCGTCCTCTTCTCCGAGGCCGTGACCCTGGCCGCCCTGGCCCTCCCGGAAGTGGCCACGGCCGGCCCCCTCCTGAGGGCCGGGACGTACTCCTCGGCCGGCATCTACGCCATCTTGGCCCTGGCTCTGGCCATCGTCCACGCCGCCGGGGTGGCCCAGGGCCCGTCCTGGCTGATCGTCGGCGAGCTGGTGCTGCTGGTCCTCCTGTTCTCGGCCGAGACCCTCCTGTTCGTCTCCTCCAGGGGCGTGGCGGCCGGCGACAGGGCCGCCGCCGGCCGGATGGGCACCGTCATGGACCTCCAGGCCAGGCTGGACAGGCTCTCCAAGCTCGACTCCCTGGGCCCGGAGCTGGGGGCCAAGCTTGGCTGCCTGGTGGAGGAAATCAGATTCTTCGACCGTGGCGCCTCCGTGCCCTCGGATCTGGCCATCTCCGAGAAGATCGCCCAGCTGGAGGGCCTGTTCCCCGTCGCCGGCGGCGACGTCCCGGCCGGGGCCGCCAGCCTGCTGGACGAGATCCAGGTCCTGGCCAGGGTCCGCCAAAACGAGGCCGCCGGCTCCAGGCGGGGCGGTTTCTGAGAAGGCCTTTTCCCCCTGGCTTGTTTTTCAGACCCCGGATGAGCCCATGGATGCCCTAACCCACATAAGCTGCCCCAACTGCGGGGCGGACAACGAGCTGGTGCCAGGGGCGCTCTCGCTGGACTGCCCCTACTGCGGGAGCGTCATCTCCCTGGTCAATCCCTCGGAGGAGCCCCCGCTTTCCATCGAGTTTCTGGTGCCCGTGGGGGTGGACAAGCCCTCGCTGGCCGCCTTGGCCCATACCCTGATGGTCCAGCCGGAGACCGTGCCCGACGACATACTGGAGAAGAGCCAGGTCGAGGAGGAGTCCTTCCTCTACGTGCCCTGCTTCATGGGCCAGGGCACGTTCTCCTACCAATGGTCGGCTACCTTCGGCTTTGACCGCCAGGAGAGCTACACCGACTTCGTCACCAAGACCGACAGCAAAGGCCGCCGCTACCAGGAGGCAGTGACCAGGTACAGGACGGTCACCGACTGGCGGCCGGCCAGCGGGGCCGGCTCTGGTAATTTCCAGCGCCTCTTCTGCGCCAGCGACCCCGCCTCCCTGGATCCCAAGGTCGCCACGTTCCTCCAGTCCAGCGTCCCATTCCAGCCCATCGTCTTCGACCAGTCGCTCATGGGCGGCATCCAGGCCCTGGATTTCGCCTTTGGCCCTGACCAGGCGGCCACGGCCATAGAGGGCCTGGTCCGGAGCGTTGACGCCGCCGCCGCCGCCCACGGGCGCGCCCAGGGCCAGCACCAGAAGGACTGGTCCATCGAGGCGACTGCCAACTTCAATGTCCCCGTCAAGGCCGGCTTCATACCCCTGGCCAAGTTCGTCTTCTCCTACGGGGGCAAGAGCTACGCCATCTGGTCCGAGGGGGTGGCCCTGGCGTGCTACCTGGCCGACGCCTTTCCCGTCGACCCGAACAGGGGCCGGAACAAGTCGCAAAGCTACCTCCCGTTCTGGCTGACCCTGCTGGCCGGGGCCGCCTGCCTCGCCCTCGTCTACCTTGGGAAGGCCAGATTCGTCACGCCGGTCCCGATGTGCGTCGCGGCCGGGCTGACCTTGGTTTTCGCCAAGCTGAGGTCCCGCTCCATAACCAAGTTTTCCAAGGCCCTTCGCCAGGCCTCCCTGGCCGCCAAGCGGCTGGAGCTGTCCGACGCCTCCAGCCCGCTGCCCGACCAGGAGCGACGCCAGCTCCTGGAGGCCAGCCGACCCCCGTCCAAGCCCTTGCTGGCCAGGACCGACCACGACTTCCTTCTTTTGGGCCTCCTGGCGTTGGTTTCCATGGTCATCCTGGTCTTCTCGCTCAACGTTGGGGACTGGTTTTCCGACCTCACGTCGCGAGATTCCCGGCCGGCCAGGGAGGAGGGCCTCAGGGCCCACGGTGGGACGGGCGATGGGGCGGACCCCACGGCCACCCCAGTTATCGCCAGGACGACGGTAGCCCAGGGGGCCTACGACTCGGCCGACCTGTCCTGCTCCGGCAGGCCGCCTGACCGCTGCCGGGACGGGACTGGTCCGGTCTCAGGGCTCGTATACGGGTATCGGGACGGACCCGGCGGACAGTCCGGCCTGGGCTTCATCGGCCAGTACGAAAATGGCCGGCCCCACGGCCCCATGGTCTACTTCGACCCAGACATGGCCATATCCAGGGTAGTGAACTTCAGCCAGGGGACTGTCCATGGCCTGACCTTCGACCTCCATCCCCGGCAGCCGGGATCCTCCTACCAGAAGATTGCCGAGCTGGCCCCGATAGACGGCGGCAAGGTCAGCGGGACTGTCCTCGGCTTCGACCTGGAAGGAAACCTCGTCTCGGCCGTCGTCTACAGGGATGGCCGCCCCAATGGGCCGGGGACCGAATACTATCCCGATGGCTCCGTCCGATCGGAGACCGAGTACGTCGATGGCCGCCAAAATAGCGGCAAGCGCTCTTTCCGGCAGGGCCAGATGCAAAAGGACCAGCCTGTCTTCACCCAGGTGCGGCTCTTTGAGGAAATCCTTGCTGAGGCCAACAGGATGGTCGATGCGGCCAATGAGATACTGGCCAATAAAAATGGCTGACTTGGCCAGCCCATGAGGCCGGCATCCAGTCTCCCGTCCCCGCTATTGGTGGTTTGCCCTGAACCGTTGCCACCCCCAAAGTGGCTTCGGTTGGCGTAGCCTTTAGAAATCATGATGGCTGGTGTTTTCCGCAATGCGTCCATGCCGCCGAGAGCGTTGAAACACCTTGCGTTGGCTGTTCTGGGCGAGGCACTTAGTGCCGTCATTTTTGATGTACTGAGGAACGTTCTTCGCTGTTGACGTTGTGGCCGGGGATATAGGAGGTATTTTCGGACGCAATCTTCCTGGATAGCGTGGCCTATTATACTTTCGGGAACTATTAATTATTTAATACGAAAAGAATATTTGATGCATGGAATAACTCCTTGGGGTGTTAGTGCTCACTTGAAATGACCATATACTGCCGGTTGAATTTGTCCATTTGTTGACGATAAATCTGTCATAGAGACTCTTCCTCCTAACTCCTCCTCCTCCTCAAATCATTTCTTTTTCTTCCTCCGCCTCTTCATCCTTTTACAGTCTCTTCCCTTTTTTTCAGAGGCTAGGGCAGAAGCAGAGGCCAGAAGGGCAAAGGGCCAGATCTTTTCTGGCGTGTCTGGCGATAAATTCCCGCATCGCCTGTTCCACAACACCTTTTTTCGTGCGAATACCTGAATTTTCCATTGCGTCCCACATGATCTCATCGTCAATTATGATATCAGTGCGCATTGTCATACACCTCTCAATGCACATAGAATGCCTCAGGCCAGTGACAATGTCTCAAGTATCTGCTGTCGCCTCCGGGATGCTCGCTTGACCCCTAATTTGACCCGTAAGTCGCTTACCTTCGCCAAGGCTCCCATATGGTTGAAGGCCAAACTGGCTATATTTTTCTGTATATGATGGTACAATGTTATGAGGTGCCATAGCTA
>JAISEK010000190.1 GCA_031264145.1 Deltaproteobacteria bacterium | reverse complement strand
TTCATCAAGTAAATCTAACCCGATTACAGATAAAATTAAGAACAAAAAAGACATTAAAGCCTCCTAATAAAGGTATCCAAATGTTTGTAAGCAAGGAGGAAAGGCCCCGTAGACTCAATGTCAACAACTTAAGGCGATCTGACAACCCGGCTACTTTGGCACCCGGAACAAAAAACGTGTAATCGTCATCAATTAGCAGTCTATGGACAGACCAAGTATTTCGTACTCGGGAGAAGCGGTCTCCTTAAGTTGTTGACAGTGCCCGTAGACTGACCGGGTCAGCCTGGGTTAATGCCGGCAGCTTGGGAACAAGCCGCCGGCGAGGTTAGTAAGGCTGAGACAGGTTTTGTATTTTACTTGACTTGAATACTAACATTTTTCATATCTGTATAAAATTCTTCTGGTTTTTTCAGAATGTCATGCTCTTGTAGGATTGATAACACTGCACTATTTTTAGAATTAACGTCTAATTTTCTGTATATATTACGAAGATGAGTTGCTAAAGTAGTTTTTGTAATATCTAAAGAACTATATATTATATTTTTAGGTATTCCATAAAATAATAGTTCAATAATTTTATTTTCTTTATATGTTAATCTGTTAGATGGTTTGTAATGATATTCTTTAGATAGTAATAAAAAGATTAAATTGCTATAATTATCTACACCAAAAATTTTATATAGATTTTTAAGTCTTAATTGTATATCTAAAATTGTTGTTTTAAGATTTTTTGACATATTTTCTATATCTTGCAATGGGTTAGCAATAATAAAAAATAATAAATTTTTTTCCTTAATTGGAACTATTATACGTATCATTAGTGCCTTAGTAAAATCAAAAACTGTTAATTTCTTAGGAAGCGTAATAGTTGCTGTAATTTTAGTAGTTATATTATAAGAAAAACTATAACAAATATAGTTATATTTATCACTAAGATAAGTAAAAAATAATAAATGCATATTTTCATATAAATATTTAGTGATGTGTTTGAAATTAATAAAGTTAAATAATAAAAACAAAAATACATATTTAAATGTAGAATATTTTAGCATTTGAGTTGCTCCTTTGGCAAAAGTAAGGAATAAAATATGTGAACAAATTAGATAGCCATGATAACATATTTATAATAAATTATATCTATTATCCGTCTTTCCAAATGAATGGCTTTCTCGGAACCGTAAGATAAGGATAAACCAAAGAACGGTTGGGGGATAAAAAAAACTAACACCTTATATACTATATTTGGTGTTAGTTTTATAGTTTAAGATTTTATCTGGCATAAGTAAGATAAAATCTCTATTTTTTCCGATAAAACTAGTTTAAAGCCAGTAATAAATATATAAAACAAAGTAAATATTGCTAAATTCATCGAAAACTCAATCAATAGTCCAAGGCAATAAACCGAGGCGCAGGCAAATCAGGGACCAGGGATTCTTTCGGTCTTCCCAAGCCAAATGGACAATCTCAGGGATCAGTGATGATCACCGAGGGATAATCAGTCCACCTAGGCAGGCTATGGACCTGCTTGGGCACATAGAAAACCAGCTAGGCAATAATTATTACTGCCAAGCGTGTCATTTATGGATCCTGATAATAAATAAAGCTCTACTTAAAGAGACGAGTCTTCTTAAACTTGACGGCTGACTTGAAATTTATAATCAAACCAAATTTAGTCACCATTTTCATGGGATCAAATCAGCATAAAATTACTTGACAGAATAAAAGCGCAATACAAGCTTTTTGTTTTGGTCAAGTATCAGGCTAGACGATGCTATAAGTTGGCGTAGACCATTAAAAATAAATATCCATATTGGCATAGCCACGTTAAAGTGACCAGCTGACCCAGTCAGGTGGCTAAAATACAGAACTAACATGTTTTTGTCAAGACTTATTTTTGATAAATTTTGATACTGCCAATAGAATTTTTATCCAGCTAAAAAATACCAGCAATATTCAATATTTACCAGATAACATTTGACAATAGCTGGATAAATTACCCGGCTGAAAAAAGAACAGACATGCGGGTGATCGGTCGGTTTTCAATGGCATGGACTGGCTTCCAATGGGCAGATGTCCCCACCTGACGGCCCGACCGGCCCTCCATAGTGCCTTGTTTTCTGGGAATGGCTGATAAAATCGGCTCAAGTTCCTCAGGCGTCAACGGCGGCTCAATCGGATTTGTCCGAGGCATCCACACCCGTCAAATCAAGACAACAAGGCACTGGTGGGAAAGAACGTCGTGGTGGTTGAGCATCAACTCACTGGAGGATATCGAAATCATCTCCCCTGAAAAGGTTCGATGCCACCGGGCATAGGCCCAATACCACTTAGCCAAACCTAATCCTGGTGACTGGCCGATTGAAAGGCCAGGGGAGGCGGTCTGGCAAGTCTGGGAAAGCGGCTTCGTCTGTAGGTCCGGGCTGACCTTTCGTCGTGGCTGGCGAGCCCATACCATTTCTGGCCGTGTATTCGTATTCTGGCCGATGGGGAAAAGGGGCCTGGCCCTGGGAGAGTTGGCCCATGAGACCAGTTGGCTGGCCGTTTAACGGGTCAGGGGACCCTCGAGGGCTGCCGGCGGACACCCCAGGAGGCGAAGGACAGGCGGTGCCTGGCGTATGTCATGGGGGGAAGAATCCTCGGCTGGGCCATCCTGCCTGGCCGTCGACTCTGGGATCCCTGGCTGGCCCCTGGGCCCTGGATAGGGTGGACGGGATTCCCCTTGCCGGCCCAGCTGGCCCTGGGAGAGGCCCAAGGCCTAGCCGGCGCGGGAAAGAAGGCCGGCCAGATCTTCCAGCCTGGAGCGTCCAGTCCCGTCCTGGGCCTCCACCTCCAGGGGACCGTCGATCAGGAAGGGGGCCACCAGTCCTGGAGGCGTTTCCAGGCCGACGGCCAGGATCTGTTTGTGGAAGTCCCTGGTCTTGGCCTTAAGGGCCGTCAAGGGGTTGTCGGCCAGGATGGTCCCCATGGTGCCCGCCAGGAGGAAGGGGCCCGCGAAGGCGCTGGGCGGCCACCAGGCGTCCTGGGCAGGCCCATCGAGACCGCAGACCAGGATGAACTTGCCGCGGCCCTGGCAGGGGAAGACCAGGAAGCCGAGCCTGTTGGAAAAGACCAGGCCTTTTTGGTGGAAGAGGTCGACCACCGGCCTTTCCAGGCCCCTTTGGGCCAGCCTCTCCCTGACCTCGGGCCAGAGGGCGGGATCCGGGGGCGGCAGGCGGCTTCGGGCGCCCGAGCGGCATTGGGCCAGGGAGTTGACCGGGAGGATCTTGCTCACGTAGTAGTCCATGGCCTTGCAGGCGCCAATGATGCCGAAGCGTCCCTTGATGGCCTCGTGGATCAGATCCAGCTCGTCGAGGCCATAGCCCAGGAGGTGGCCGACCATGGCGGCCGATCCCGCGCCGGCCTTGGCCGTCTGGTGGTCGAACCATCTGGCCCGGCTTATCGTCACGTGGCGGCCCTGGGGAAGGACGAAGCTGGCCGGCTCTGGGCCCCGCCTCTCCTCATGGGGAGCGAAGGGGTCGGGCACCCCCTCCGAGGGCCTGACGACCCGCCCGTGGAGGCCGTGCGCGTCCAGCAGGTGACGAAGGAAGGCCTCCTCCCAGGGATCCTCTTCCCGGCCCTGACGCCACTTGGCCTGGGCGGCGTGGAGGCCCATAAGCTCCACGTCGTATTTGAACATCTTGTCCGGCCGGGGCGGGTCGTAGCGGGCCATGGCCCCCAAGCCCTCGGCGGCGGCCTCGGCCAGGCCCTGGCCATTGGGCAGGCCTGGAACCGGCTTGGCCTCGAAGAGGCCTTCCAGGACGTCGCCCAGGTCCAGGTCGTAGAGGCCGAAGTATGGCTGGCGCTTTCCCGGGAACGTCTCCGGGTATTCGAGATATTTCTCGATGGACCTTTTCCATAACATGTTAAGCTGGGCGTTTCTCCTGGCCTGGGTGTGGAGGACGGAGAGGGCCTTCTGGCCCCTGGCCAGCCCGGCCTCCCACAGCCTGACGAGATAGCCGTGCGCGCCTTCCGGCCCGGGGACGGGGTTGGCGTCGGGTCGTGGGTCCAGGCGCCTTCCGGGGATGGGGACGGCCAGGTTGATGTACCCGTCCCCGATTTCCTTGATCCAGTCGGTGATCCGGCAGTACTCGGCGATCGTGTCCCGGGTGGCCTTGCCGTGGATCTCCGCTGGCCCGTCGCGGCCGAACCGGCCCATCAGGCCCATACTTCGGAAAACGTGGTTGCCGTAGTCCCTCAGGATGGTCCTGAAATAGGTGTTGGGGCCGCAGACGGTCTTGGCCAGGGGCTGCCCCTCCGGGCCGGTGGTCAGGACCATCCAGGCCATGTGGGGCCGGATGGTCTCCTGGAGCGAGACGTTCATGAGGTGGGGGCCGAAGCGCTCCCTGAGGAACGACAAGGAGAGATCCCGCCATTTGCCGAGCTTGTCCTCCCGGGACAGGAAGATGTTTGGGCCTGGGTTGTCCTGCCAGGGGAACCAGAAAAAACCGCCCAGGACCAGGGTCGTGGGGACAGGGTAGCGTCTGCGGCGCAGGGCCAGCCTGGCCTCCAGCACTGGGCGGGGATCGTTCCGGTCGTCGCCCAGCAGGAACTCGGCTCCCCCGCCATAGTAGGGGTGGCCCTTTTCCATGCCCCTTAGTCTCAGGAAGAACCCGTCCACCTTGTCGAGGGTCTTCAGGACGTAGAACCTGGTCTTCCAGTCAAGAACGTGATGGAGGGGGATGGGCAGGCTGGCGATCAACTCGTCCTCTGTCTTTGCCGCCAGCCCTTCCCGGAAGGCCAGGGCCTCCTCCTCGGGGCCAAGGCCGGTCGCCGTCCAGGGCCCGGCCGGCGATCCGCCCCCGGCCGTGACCCCCGGGCGGGGGCGTCCAGAAGGGACGCCCCCGCCAAAAAGGCCATTTTTGAAGAATGCCATCTTACATGCCCCCCCATTACGCGGCACCCGCCGCTCTAAGGTCGTCGCGATCCTGTCTTCCCTTCCCGTGGTCCCGTCCCGGCCTTTCCCGTCCCGGCCGGGGCTAACGGGCGTTAGCGGTCCAGGATCCGGCCAGGTAAAGGGTAAGTCCTGTTTCGCGTTTGGCTAGTCCCCCCCCTGGAAAAAAGGGCAGGCGGGCTGGCTGGCCCATGGGCCAGGAAATGCCTTCGTGTTCAGACCGTTGCCCATAGGCCGGGGCCAAAAGGTGGGCGTGTCGGGCAAAAATGTGTTTTTGCTTCCCTGTCTGGGCCAGGCGGCAGGTAAGGATGGGCCGGTCCCCGGGGAGCGAAATGGATGCGGCGGCTTGGGCAAGGGAGAAGCGGGGGAGGGAGATTCAGGGCACCGGGGCCAAGAGGGGCCAGCGGCGGTGGAGTAAAGGGGGGCATCCAGGATGTCCTGGCCCAGGGGAGGCGGCCTCGTCAGGCGATTCCTTATTCCGGGTTGAGACGGAGGAGGCTTTTGATCTTGCCGGTCTTGGCGCAAGGCCCTCCCCAGGATTGGCCTGGCGACGTTTTGTCTGACTGGCGGAAGGGTAAAAATATGGCCGCAGGGCCTACAGGGCGTTCCCCCCCGGCCAGGAGGGGGGCCGACCTGGGCGTGGGGAGGGGATGTGGCCTGGGACTGGGCAGGTGAGGATAGGGCTGGCTGGCGAAGGGGCCCGGCCAAGGCCTTGGCCGGGCCCGAGGGGGGGGCTACATGGTCCTGGCCGGGACGCTGGAGGCCACGGCCGGCGACTCCTTGGGGGTGACCTTGGAGGCCTCGGGGTCCTGGCAGACGACCTGCCATGCCTGGGCCAGGGAGACCATCATGGACTCCACGTCGGCCAGGCCCTGTCCGTCGCGGCTGACCTTGGCCTTGAGGAGGTGATCGTTCCAGAACTTGTAGATTCGCCTTAGGTTCAGGGCGATGTCGCCGCCCTCTTGCATGTTCAGGGACTGGTTCAGCTCGGTTATGATGTCCATGGCCCTGTTGATGGAGGAGGCCTTGGTCGGGATGTCCCCGGTCTCCTGGGCCTTGATGGCCTCGCGGATGAACCGGATGGCCCCTTCGTACAGGATGATGATCAACCTGCCCTTGTCAACGGTGGTGACCTGGGTCTGGCGGTAAATCTCGCTGCCGTAGGCGTTCATGTTGTCCCCTCGTCTGGCTATTTTTGGGGCCGGCTGGGCGGCCCGCCCGCTGGTCTTGGCCCCGGCCCCCCGCGGACGGGTGGATGGCCTGGCCATGGGTGCCCCCCGGAGGCGGCACCGGAAGAAATCTTAGGAGCTGCTGTTGCTGCTCAGGGAGGAAAGGGACGACTCCAGCTGGCTCTGCTTGTCCTGGAGCGTCTGCAGAGACAGCTCGAGCCTGTTGAAGCGGTCGGTCAGGCGCTGCCTGACGGCCTCTATGCGCCTTTCCTCCCGGGCAATCTTGGCGTCGATGTTGGCGATGATGCTCTCGTAGTTTTCCTGGAGGGTGACCATTATGCCCTTGCCCTTCTGGATGACGTCGCCGTTTGAGTCGGTCACGTCCGTGGTGCTCGTGAGGAGCGTCATCTCCTCGCCCAAGGCCAGGGCCGCCCCCCTGATCACCACCGGCTTTGTCTTGCCGTCGGGGCCGATGTCGGTGTACTCGTCGGAGAAGGTGAAGAGCTTGATGACCGCCTCGGGGTTCTGCTGTATGCAGCTCAGGAGCTTTGACTGCTCGACCTTGTAGAGGCCCTGGTTGTCGGGATCCGAGGTGATGCCTATGTCGGCCATGGTCGTGTAGACCAGGCCGTTGTCCTGGCAATACTTTTCCCTCTTGTCAATCCTGCCCTTGGTGTCCAGGGATGGATCCGTGGAGAAGGGCACCAGGGAGGTGTTCATGAAGGCGTCGAGCTTGGTCTGGGCGATCTGGAAGCCGTAGTTGCCGATCATGAGCCCGTTGGCGGTCTCCCGGCTGGTGGAGATGTCCCCGGAGTCGCTCATCTGCACCTGCAGGTTGGATCCGCCCCACTTGGTGTTCTCGACGATGAAGGTCTTGCAGAAGTTGATGGATTGGACCAGCTGGACGATCTTGTCGCGCATGGCCTCGTGGTCGTTGGAGACGGTGAGGGTCGAGGTCCCGGTCTTCAGGACCGTCACGACCACCCCGTCGATGACGTCGGAGACCTCGTTGGATCGCCTCTGGATCCAGTTGTCCGCCCCGGCCGGGAAGCCGTCGACCTTGAGCATGGCGTTGCTGGCCTCCCTGGCCGTGGAGAAGGCACCCTCGGGGCTGAGCATGACGTTGGGGTGCTCGGAGTTTTCGGTGTCGTCGATGATTTTTATGGTCGACTCGGCCCCGGTGTGGTTCCCGGTCAGGACCAGGTGGTAGGAGGTGGACGTGCCCTGGCCGTCGTTGACGATGCTGGCGGTCACCCCGGGGTTGTTGGCGTCCTCGTTGATGAGGTTGACCAGGACGCCCAGGCTCATGCGGTCGGTCACGGTGACGGAGTGCTCCACTCCCTGGTACTCATACTTGAACTTGGCCGCCGAGCCGATGTGGATGGGGCTTATCTGGTCGACGAAGCCCGAGTGCACGACCTTGGCCGTCTGGGCCAGGCCGCTGTCCTGGCCCCTCTGGAGGACCGGGACCTGGCAGTCTATGGTGAAGGACTCCGACTTGACGAACCGGCCGCTGGTCGCGGGGTCGGGGCCGGAGAACTTGACCTTGACGCCCTGGATGATCTCCCATTCCTTGTCCGGGGCGGACTGGTATTCGGAGGCCGTGATGGTGAACTTGCCGGTATGGCCCTCGGTGTCGGCCCACTGGAGCTCGATGTCGTCCGTCCCCAGGGTCCCGGTCGTGCTGGAGACGAAGGTGATGGTCTTGTTGACCGTCCCCGTGTAGGTCCCGGCCACATCGACCTTGGCATTGGAGCCCAGGAAGGTGGTGTAGACCGGTTTGTCAATGAAGGCGTCCTCGAGGTTAAGATTGTCAATGGAGCTGTCGATGGTGATGCGGTTTGCCGAGCCCCCGTCCAGGGCGGTCAGGACCAGCCTCTGGTAGGTTCCGTCCTCTCTGGTCTTGTCGGGAATGATCTCGGCCTTCAGGGCAAATGGAGGTACCTGGGCGGCGGCGGTGTCGTTTATGGCCTTTACCAGGTCTTCCATTGAGCCTTTTGCATTGACTTCCCCGACTCCTGGAGTTCCTCCGTTAACGACATCAATCGTGATGGTATTGTTCAGGTCGTTCCCGATCCTGATTGTTAGACTTTCGCTGTCGAGCCCAAATTCTGCGTTGGAAATGTAGCTTTGGGAGGCCAGCTTCTCCGGGATGTTGGTACCCACGGTCACGTCGTAGGACCCCAGGGAGGCCGTGGAGGTGTTGATGACCGTCATCATGCTCTCGTCGCTGATGGACGACTTGCGGCTGAGCATCTCGCTCTTGGTGTCCTTGTCCTGGGCGTCGAGCTTCAGGGATACCAGGCGCGTGTTCAGGTCCGAGATGGCCTTGATCTTCTCCTGCCACTCGGCCTTCCAGGTCTCCTGCCTGGTGATGGTGCGCTGCTCGATGGCCACCAGCTTCTCGACCACGGATGCGAAGTCCGTGCCCGAGGCCAGGCCGGTCCACTTGATGCTGCCAGAGATGACGCCGTTGGTGCTGGACATGCCGATCCTCCAAAAAACCTTGTGGCGCGCCGCCCCCTAGGGGAGTCATTATATTTATCGGCGGAAAGCTGGAAAAATATTAATCCGGTCCTTGAGGCCCGCCAGAGCGTCCCGGAGAACCCCTCGAGGATGGTCAAGGCAAGCTGGACGTTTTTCCAGGAAACATGTGCGGGCGAAGGGCCTTGCCTGGACCTGGCCCGCGAGGGCCCGCCAGTGATTGCGGCCCGGCCATGGCCGGGGCGTCCCGGACGGGCAGGCCGGCGGGGCCCGTCACCAGACGATGGGCGAATTGTCCAAAAGGCCCGGCAGCAGGCTGGAGTCCAGGTCCAGGGTCAGGCCGTTCTGCCCCTGGCTGATCTGGAGGGCCAGGTTCTCGGTCTCGCCCTGCGGCTCGAGCCTGTCGGCGATGCTCCGGGCGATGGGGTTCCTGGGGTCGATGGCCAGGGCCTTCCTGGCCGCCTCCAGGGCCAGATAGTCCTCGCCCAGGTTGAAGTGGACGGCCGCGAGCCTGGCGAAGGCCGAGGCGTGGCCCTCGTTGTGGAGGACGAAGTTCCTCAGGGGCTCGACCATCTCCCGCCAGCGGGCCAGGCCGGCCCCGGTGAAGTAGAAGGGCTCGACGTTGAGCTCGTCCTCGGGCCCCTTCTCGAAGGCCCGCTTCAGGCACTCGAAGGCCAGGGGGAGATCCTTGCGCTTGCGGCAGATGCTGGCCAGGAGGCGGTGGGTCTCGGGGTCGTTCTGGCCAGCCGGCTGGGGCAGCCTGGCCATGGCCCCCTCGGCCCGGTCTAGCTGGCCGGCGGCCAGGTAGGTCTTGGCGAAGCCCAGGAAGGGCTTGTGGCTGTCGCTCTTGAGCTTGGAAGCCATGTGGAAGAAGCGGGCCGCCTGGCCGAAGTCGCGGATCTCCAGGAAGGAGGCGCCCATGGACAGAAAGAGCTTGAAGCAGTTGAGCTCGTTGGCCAGCTTGAAGGGGAAGCAGTCGGCGTCCAGGTCGTCGGGGGAGAGGCTCATGGACTCCATGGCCTTGAGGCCGGCCCCGATGGCCTCGTCCCAGCGCTTCTGGGCCACCCGCAGCTGGCACAGGCGCATGTAGTTGTCGACCAGGTAGCCCCGGTCGATGAGGGCCAGGAGCTCCCTTTCGGCCCTCTCGAAGTCGCCGGTCTTGACGCACAGGGGGAAGAGATCGCTTATGAGGAACTGGATGTGCGGGAAGCCGGTCTTTTCCAGGAGGATCTTCTCCAGCATGGCCAGGGCCTTGTCGTCCTCCTTGGCCTTGGCCAGCCTCTGGAACTCCCCGTACATGAGGTCGAAGGTGAAGCCCTTGGGCGGGCTGAAGACGACCGAGGGGATGTTGACGGTCTTGTGGCGGCAGGGCCTGGTCTCCCTGACGAAGTACTCCCGCTCGATAAGGCACTCGAAGATGGTCTTTTCCTTCTCCTCGCCGGGGACGGCCCAGCGCATGGACTTCATCTCCGGGTTCTTCCTGAAGGTGTCCATGGCGCTGAAGAGGCGCCTGGGGGCCTTGGCCGCCTGGAGGGCCGGGGTGACCAGGAACAGGTACTTGGCCGAGGAGGACCGGGCCGCCCGCCTGAAGGCCAGCAGGGGGTTGAGCTTCTGTGGGATGCGGATGATCTCGATGTTCTTCAGATCCCTGAGCTCCTTGATGCTGTCCCAGGCCTCGTCCAGGGACAGGCCGGCCCCGTTGCCGATGAGCTTGATGCGCATGGGATGGTCGAAGTTGTCGATGATTTCCCGCAGGTGGGCGTTGACCTTCTCGCCCCAGTGGTCGACCAGGTAGAGGAGATCGATTTTATCCACCTTGGGCCAGGGCTCGTCGGGGAGGTTGCAGCGGATGCGCCTGAGGTTGTGGTTGTAGCTTTCCTTGTTGCGCCTCTCCCGGACCGAGATGCGGTCGGACTTGAAGACGGCCATGTGGTACTCGCCGGTCGGCACCTCGACGTGGACGAAGTCGTAGATGAAGGCCAGGCGGCGGTTAAGGCTCCACTCGATGAGGACCTTGACCTCCTCGTCGAACCCGCCCACCCGGATGGCCGCCTCCCTCCGGTGCATGAGGCTCACGTGGAGGACGTGGTTGTAGTGGAACATGAACTCCCGGTTGAAGTCCCTCGAGACCAGCATCTGCTTGTCGATGATGTGGCGCTTGCCGGTCTTGTTGTCCGAGACGGAGGAGACGGCGTAGAGGTCGGAGTAGGCCAGGCCGGCCTCGGGGTTCTCGTCCAGGGCCTTGGAGAGCAGCTCGAAGTGGTTGGGATAGAAGGCGTCGTCGTCGCCCAGGTAGCAGACGTAGTCACCCTTGGCCAGCCTCAGGCCCTGGTTGAAGCGGATGGCCGCCCCCCGGTTCTCGGTGTCCGGGACGTAGACGATGCGGGGGTCGGCAAATTTTTCCACCACGTGGGCCACGTCCACGCCCCCGTCGTTCAGGACGATTAGTTCCCAATCGTCCATGGTCTGGGACACGATGGACGTGATGGCCTCGGCCAGGTACTGGGGGCGGTTGAAGGTTGAGATGAGGGCCGTAACCTTGGGGTGATCTGGAGCGCTCATTGTCCGTACCTCGGTGTTTTCCGTTGTTTGCGAAGCCCTGGCCCCACCCTTTCCGGCGGAAGCCCTAACAGTCCGTGGGAGATTAACGCAAGGGACGTGCCAACAAATAACCGCCGATCATTCCAGGTTCCCGGCCCTGGCCGGCGGCCCGCGAAAACCCCGGCGATGCGGCGAGGACATGGCCTAGGTTTTCCCCGATCTTCCGGGCCGCTGGCCGCCGGCGCGGCTGGACCTTGATCGGGCTTGCGCCCCTGTCAGCCGGCCCATGGCCAGGGCCAAGAACTTGGCCCGGCCCCATCCAAGGGATGGCCCGGCCATGGCCGCTTTTGGCCAGCCCTTGGCCAAGACGTTTTCGCCGGTAGGCTCCAGGTCCCAGGCGGACGACCGTGGCGTGTCTTTGGCCCCAATCGTCCCGCTGGACCCTGGCATGGTCCCGCGAAGGCCATCCTGCGCACCACGGGGCCAGGCTGACTCAGTGGTCCCTGAGGCTTCGTGCCATAAAACGCAGGCAATTTGACCTGTAGATCAATTAATATATTTGCACATAAATTTATTTCATCTATATAGCTATCATGCGTCAACGCAACCCTTGCATCAGGCCAGGCCGGAGAGTATCATATGCGCTGGTTTGGGCATCCACGTGGGACCAGAGCGACTTCATGGCCGGCCTGTCGAGTCGGGCAGGCGGGGGCCAGGAGCCTGTCCGCATTGGCTGGCCAGACGTCCCCAGGGACTTGGCCGCCAGGCCGGCACCCCTGGGCTGGCCGTCCCAGGGTCTAGCCGGGCACATGCGCTGTAATCAGCCCGTTGGCGGCGCTGGCCATATGCGCCTACGCCTAAATCATTGTCATAATAATATGTTTAATATTATTATTTGTAAAAATATATTATATGTTTCTAATTGTTCCAATAGGCTAAAAGGCATATTCTGGAGGATTTAGGATAATGCTCTCTCTCTCTGGGGTACTATGTAGTCTTGAATTTCATTTTTCCCGTGTCCATTGCGGACCACGGGAACACCGCGAGGCCTAACACCAAAGAACGCACGCTTTGGTGTTAGGCCTTTTTTTTGTGTTGGCCCTGGCCATTTTGGATGGCCACCACGCCAGAAGGCTGCAAGGGGAAGCCGATCCGTCGAGCTATGACTGTCCTGTCTGTCGCGACCAAAAAACGGACCACGGGTGACTCGGATTGGCCTGTGAGATCGGACCCTGAGATATACTTTATATCAAGTTTTTGATTAAAACAATATTTTATTATAAATATATAATAATTACTTAATAAGATCAATAATCATAAATTTTAAAAGGATGCCAAAAGAATGTCAGAGGAGACAAAGACACGGGAGACGAGGACGCAGCCTTACCGCCAGGATATCGATGGTCTCAGGGGGTTGGCCGTGCTGTCGGTGGTGGCCTTCCACGTCGCCCCCAAGGGACTCATGGGCGGCTACGCCGGGGTCGATGTCTTTTTCGTCATCTCCGGCTTCCTCATCGCCGGCCTGATTCTGAGGTCCCTGGAGGACGGGCGGTTCAGCTTCTCCGGCTTCTATCTGGCCAGGGCCAGGAGGATATTCCCGGCCCTGGTCCTGATCTTGGCGGCCACAGCGGCGGCTGGCTGGCTGCTTCTGTTTCCCGACGAGTTCCGGGAGCTGGGAAAGCACGTCCTCGCTGGCACGCTGAGCGTCGAGAACCTGCTGCTCTGGGGCGAGAGCGGCTATTTTGACCGGGTCTCTTCCCTGAAGCCGCTCCTGCACCTCTGGAGCCTGGGGATCGAGGAGCAGTTTTACCTGGCCTTCCCCCTCTTCGTCTTCCTCCTTCATCGCCTGGGCCGGAAATCGCCGGGCGGCCCGGGCAGGATCGTGGCGATCGCCGTCTCGGCGGCCTTCGCGGCCTCCCTGGCCCTGAACCTCCTGGTGCCCGACGGGGTGGCCCGCTTCTACCTGCCCCTTACCAGGGCCTGGGAGCTGTTGGCCGGGGTCCTGGTGGCCGCCTTCTCGGTCTTCCGCGGCCCCGCCCTGGCCAAGGCCCTGGTCGGCTCCAGGTCCTGGGTGGCCAGGCCCGTCGGCGGCCGCCAGTGGCGGCCCCTCGAGGCCCTCTCGGCCTTCCTCGGGCTGGCCATGGTCCTTTTGGCCGTGGCCGTGGCCGCGGACGATCATGGCTACCCCATCTGGCGGACCTTCCTGGCCGTCCTCGGGACGGTCCTGTTTCTCTTGGCCGGAGCGGCCAACCCGGTCAGCCGGCTCGTCCTGGCCAACGGGCCCATGCGGTACGTGGGGCTCGTCAGCTATCCCCTGTACCTCTGGCACTGGCCGATGGTGGCCCTGGCCAACACCATGACCTTCGGGGCCCGTCTCCCCGGCCTGGCCAGGCTGGCTATCGTCCTGGCCTCCCTCGCCCTGTCCGCCCTGACCCACCGGCTCGTGGAGAGGCCCATCAGGTTTTCCGCCGCCCACAGGGGGAAAAAGCACGTCGTCCTCCTGGTCTCCATGGCCCTCATGGGCCTCCTGGGGCTCTCGGTCTGGACGGGCATTGGCCCGGGGGCCAGGGCGGAGGGGGGCGGGTATCCCCCGGAGGTCTTCCGCGAGTTTGCCCAGGCCCCCCCGACCACCGACGAGGGCTGCCTGGGAAGCCTGGGCTTCAAGCCCTACAGGAGCGTCTTCTGCCGCCTGAGCCCGGGTGGTTCCGGCAAGACCATGGCCATTTTCGGCGACAGCCACGCTGTCTCCGTCTTCCCCGGCCTGGCCGCCCTGAACGCCCGGAAGGGGCTGGGGACCCTGGCCCTGGGCCTGGAGACCCAGATACGGCCCATGGTCGGGGCCGACAGGATCATCCCCGGGAGGGAGCTGGGGGACTGGAGGGATCTCACCGAGAGGTATTACCGCCTGCTAGAGGAAGACCGGGACATCGAGACCGTCCTGCTGGTGC
Organism: Deltaproteobacteria bacterium; assembly: GCA_031264145.1. GTDB lineage: Bacteria > Desulfobacterota > Desulfarculia > Adiutricales > Adiutricaceae > JAIRNQ01. The sequence continues at coordinate 1,606 of JAISEK010000190.1, read as the reverse complement.
TCCGCTTTTCCCAGGAGAGCGCCAGCCAGGACAGGCTCCCACCGGACCCGGTATCCGACCCCGGGGGACGGGCCACGGCCCTGGACCTGTACGCCGAGTCAATCCAGAAATCAGTCGACAGGCTCACCGCGGCCGGCAAGAAGGTCTACGTCCTGGCCGACTGGCCCGGCCTGGCCACCGATCCCCGGGGTTTCCTGGGCCGTCCCCTCAAGGGGGCCGCCCCCCTTCCGGCCAGGGGACAGGCCCTCGAGTTCTACCAGGGCTACCTTGACAGGCTGGCGGGGCTCAGGGACGCCACCGTCATCAGGACTGACCAGGCCTTCTGTCCCGGTGACCCGTGCCGGGTGATGTCCGACGGGGGCCTGCCCCTCTATTCCGACCGGCACCATCTGTCCAACGCCGGGAGCGACTTTTTGGCCTCCGAGGTCCTGGCCGGCTATTTTGGCGATTGACCCCACCCCCGCCCGGGGACGGCGGGGGCCTCGAGGCGCGTCGAGCCGAACGCCGGGCCGGCGAGGGGCCGGAGGAGTATGGCGTCCCTTGGCGGCCATGCCGGCGAAAATGGGGCCACTGACCCCCATTATTGGCTGGGGGGGGCCAGGCTCCTGGAAGGGCCCTGGGCCAGGCGATGGGGACCGGGACCTTACCGGCCAGGCCGCCCCAACTGGCGGGCCCTCTCGCCGCCCCGCTCGGGCAAACGGCCGGCCGCTGGATTTTGAGCCGCCATCGCCTATAATGGACGTGCCATAAATAAATATGACGAAGACTGCCTCCATTTTTGAGGCGGGTAAAAACCATTCCCAAGGCCAGGATCCCCATGTCAACTCCAAGAATATACGAGACGGTCGTCGATATGGCCAAGGCCATCCGCCAGGGGACGGGAAACGGGGACCTGGCCCATCTGGACATAGGGGCCGGGACCGGGGATCTTATAGTCGAGCTCTCAAGGCACGTGGGGCTGAGGTCCGAGGCCTGCGACTTCCACGTCGAGCGCTTTCCCCTGTCGGGCAAAGTCCCGATCAGGAGGACGAACATCAACCAGGAGCCCCTGCCCTACCCAGACCAGTCGTTCGACCTCGTCACCTCCACCGAGGTCATCGAGCACCTGGAGAACCCCAGGCTCTTCCTCCGGGAAATCGCCCGGGTCCTGAGGCCAGGGGGACACGCGATCCTAAGCACCCCCAACGTGCTTAACCTCAAAAGCCGGGTCCGCTATCTGGGCTCCGGCTTTTTCAACCTGTTCGGGCCGTTGCCCCTGCCAGGCGGGATGGACGAGAAGTTCTCGGCCAACAGCCACATATCGCCGGTAAGCTACTTCTACCTGGCCCATGGCCTCCACTGCGCCGGTTTCCGTTCCCTGGACATGGCCACCGACAAGGCGCAGAAGACGTCCGTGCTCTGGCTGGCCCTGCTGTGGCCCCTCATTTTGGCCCTGTGGCCCTTTTTTTGGCTAAAGGAAAGCAGACTCAAGGGCACCAACGCCTGGACCAGGGACGAGAGGGTCAGGGCTATCGTCAAGGGCCACATGTCGTGGAGACTCCTGACCGGCCGCACGTTGATAGTCTGCGCCAGGAAATGAACCCCGGGCCATGTCCTGGCCGCATCC
>JAISEK010000144.1 GCA_031264145.1 Deltaproteobacteria bacterium | reverse complement strand
GGAAAAATTTGCAAGTGCGAAAATTTGACAGCCGTGCGCCGGGCCTGTCCCCATTTCAGCGCATGGCTGAGCAAACTTGAGGCCCTGAGAAATTAGGCCCACTTTGAGATGTGGCAACGGCGCGGTTGCCTACCGCAAGGTTAGTATTGGCGTATCACGCCAGTTCTCGTGGCCCACGTGTTCTTGCGGGGAGGGCCGCCAAGGCCGCGTTCTTTCGGGCATGCCTCTGGTCAGCCGGTCGGATCCTGACCGCCAGACGGGGCATGGCCGTGGCCCCAGCCTGTGGCCCCCTAGTTGGCCACCCTCCTGGAGGTGGCGTAGTGGCTCTTGAAGTATTTGTCCTTGAGGCTGGTCTTGACCACCCTCCTGCCCCGGCCAGGGGCATGGATCATCTTGTCCCCCCCGACATAGAGGCCCACGTGGTGTATCTGGCCCTTGGTCTGGAAGAAGATGAGGTCCCCGGGCACCATCTCGTCCCGGGCCACCTTGACCCCGGCCTTGGCCTGCTTGTAGGACGCGTCCGGCAGGTCCACCCCGTACTGCCTGTAGACGTACCAGACCAGGCCGCTGCAGTCGAAGCCCTTGGGCGAGCGCCCGCCGTAGACGTAGGGTGTGCCGATGTAGTCGTGGGCCGTCTTGGCCACGTCCATGCCCAGTCCGGAGGGAGGCCTTTTGGGGCCACAGCCTGAAAAAAATAAGCCCATGGTCACGGAGAGGAGCAACAATGGCAGATATATTTTTCTCATCGCAACACCATATGAGGCATGTGTGGCTAAATTATAATGTCAGGGCACAACAATAGAAACCAAACAAAGTAAATAAAAAATTACCGTTCAGCGACAAACAATTCTTTTAATGTTGACCAAAACTAAAAGCAACAAATTTCTTGCATATCGAATATTGGGCTATTCTTTCTCAAAGACCAGCCTGACGAGCTCGTCCAGAAGCTTGGGGAAGGAACACCCGGCCGCGGCCGCGGCCTTGGGGACCAGGCTGTTGGGAGTCAGGCCCGGGAGGGTGTTGACTTCCAGGATGTAGTAGATGCCCCTGGCGTCAAGGATGAAGTCGGTCCTGGAGATGCCCCGGCAGTCCAGGGCCCTGTGGGCGGCGATGGCCAGGTTCTGGACGCCGTGGCATTCCTTGTCCGACAGTCCGGCCGGACAGATTTCCTCGGCCTGGCCCGGCTCGTACTTGGCCGCATAGTCGAAGAAGGCATGGCCCTTGGCCGGCCTGATCTCTATGGGGGGCAGGGCCCGGGCCAGGTTGTTGCCCAGGACGGCGCAGGTGAGCTCGCGGCCCTTGATGTATCTCTCCAGCATGACCCGGTCCTCCAGCTCCCAGGCCGCCCTCAGGCCGGCCACGGCCTCGCCCTCGGTCCCGGCTATGGCCAGGCCCACCGAGGACCCCTGGCCAATCGGCTTGATGACCAGCGGGAGGCCGTACTGCTGGGCGGCCTTGGCCACCACGGTATGCGGCTCCTGCCCCTTGATGGCCAGCATATCGGTGGCCACCGTCAGGCCATGGGCACGCAGGACCTCCTTGGCCATCCTCTTGTCCATGGCCAGGGCCGAGGACAGGACCCCGCTGCCGACGTAGGGGAGCCCCAGGAGCTCCAGGAGCCCCTGGATGGCCCCGTCCTCCCCGAGGCGCCCGTGGAGGGCCGGAAAGGCCAGATCGAAGTTCCCGGCCTCGGCCACCAGCCGGCCCAGGTCGGTGGCCGGGTCGAAGACCTCCACCTGGTAGCGGTCGGGATCAAGGTTGGCCAGCACTTCCCGGCCAGTGGACAATGACACCTCGCGCTCGCTGTTTCTCCCTCCCATCAAGAGGGCCACCCTCGTCTTAGTGGCCATCGTCCAACCCCTAGATGAACTCCAAGCGGGTGTCTCCCGCTCAAAACAAAAAAGCCGCCCACCCTCGCATGGCCAGGGCAAACGGCCAGACAGCCTTCCCGATAAGCCGGCAAGGACGCGACAGGTCCTCCGGCCGTCTTGGGTGAAGCCCCAGGAAGTGAGGGGCCAGCCGCACTAGGGCCTCACATGGCCGGGGCGGAGGAGGCCAAATGGAACTGCTTGGCGAGCCTGGAGATGCGCCTGGCAGCGTTCCTGGGATGGATGGTGCCCCTCGATGAGGCCTTGTGCAGGGTGCTCATGGCCTTCCTGAAGGCCTCGGACGTGATCTCGGGGGCCAGCCCCATGGAGGATCTGGCCTTTTTGAGGGCATGCTTTACTTTGGTCTTGCCGATGCTGTTGCGGCTGTTGCGGGTCTGGCTCTGGCGGGCCCTCTTCAAGGCGGATTTATGGTTGGCCAAGGGAGTCTCCTTATGGTATTAATTCACGGACGGCCTGGATTTTGAGAGCCGTTGCCTTAAACTTAGGGCCCTTGCTACGCCCAAGTCGATCCTGGGAATATACTAAAGCGAGTCCAGCTTGTCAATAAAAAAAACAGGGACCGGCAGCCAAAATGGCGTGGTCAGGGACGCCTCCGTGGTCGGCAGCCTCACCCTCCTTTCCAGGGTGGCGGGGCTGGCCAGGGATCAGGTCACGGCCTACTGCTTCGGGGCCGGCCCGGTGGCCGACGCCTTCTTCGTCGCCTTCAGGATCCCCAACTTCCTGCGCCGCCTCCTGGCCGAGGGGGCCCTGACCCCGGCCTTCGTGCCGGTCTTCGCCCAAAAGCTGAAGGAAGGGGGCACGGAGGGGGCCGCCGGCCTCTTCAGGGGGGCCTTCTCCCTCCTGGCCCTTTTCCTGGCCGGGCTGACGGCCCTGGGCATGGTCCTGGCCCCCCAGATCGTGGCCGCGCTGGCCCCCGGCTTCGGCAAGAACCCAGAGCAGATGGCCCTGACGGTGACCCTGGCCAGGATCCTTTTCCCCTACATCCTCCTCATGTCCCTGACCGCCCTGGCCATGGGGGCCCTCAACACGCTGGGCCACTTCACGGTCCCGGCCCTGGCCCCGGTGGCCCTCAACCTGGCCATGATCCTGGGGGCCGTCTGGCTGAGCCCCAGGCTGGAGAGGCCCATCATGGGCCTGGCGGCCGGGGCCCTCCTGGGCGGGGTCCTGCAGCTGGGCCTGCAGCTGCCCCTCCTGTGGAGGGCGGGATCGTTTCTGAGGCCAAGCCTGGACTTCCGGAACCCGGCCATCTGGAAGATGCTGAGGCTGATGGGCCCGGCCGCCCTGGGTGGGGCCGCCTACCAGGTCTCGGTCCTCATAAACACCCAGCTGGTCTCGTTCCTGCCCGAGGGCAGCGTCTCCTGGCTCTACTACGCCGACCGGCTGGTCCAGTTCCCCATGGGCATCTTTTCCCTGGCCCTGGCCACCGCCGTCCTGCCGGACATGGCCCGGAAAATAGCGGCCAATGACCCTGCCGGCTTCAGGGAGACGCTGAGATCGTCCCTGGGGCTCCAGTTCCTGGTCACCTTCCCGGCCATGGTCGGCCTCATGGCCATGTCCCGGCCCCTGGTCGAGCTCCTGTTCCAGAGGGGAAACTTCGACCCGGCGAGTTCCAGGGAGACGGCCAGGGCCCTCTGGGCCTACGTCCTGGGCCTCCCATTCATGTCCGCGGTGACCATCCTGGCCCGGGCCTTCTACAGCGTCTCGGACACCAAGACCCCGGCGGTGGTCGCCGCGGTCTCCCTGGCCCTGGGCCTTCTGGCGGCCCTGGTCCTGATGGGGCCTCTCAGGCACGTCGGGCTGGCCCTGGCCAGCTCACTGACCAGCATGGCCAACTTCGCCTGGCTGGCCGCCATCCTCAGGCGCCAGGGACACCTGGCCCTGCGGCCGCTGGCCATGGAGATGGCCAGATACCTCTCGTGGTCCATCCTGATGGGCCTGGCCCTGTGGCCACTGTTCCTGAGACCGGCCGCGGGCTCCCAGGGGCGGCTGGTCCAGGTCGTCCTGGGCCTGGCCCTCGGGCTGGGCATCTACCTCGTCCTGTCAATCTTTTTCCGTTGCCCCCACCTGGCCCCGCTCAGGCGCCTGGCCCTGAGGCTCAGGGGAAGGCGGGCCAGACCGGGGAAGGCGCCCGGATCCGGCCCGCCTGATGACGGTCCAACGGGCGTGGCCTAGACCGCCCCGCCGGCCACGAGAACCAGCCCTTCCCTTTCCAGAGGACAAAGGGCGGGCGGGATTGGGGAACGCGCCCCGATCCCGCCCGCCAGGAAAGCGCCCAGCCAGTGGTCTGCCGCCAAGGGCGCGGCCAGGGGGCCTACCGCCGTCACCGGCCGCCAAAACGGGACAAAAGCTGTTCGGCCTGCAGACTGGGGATGGAGGCCTTCTCGACGACCTTCCGCCTCAGCGTCTTCTTATTCTCATGGGTGACAAGGGTCACCGAGATGTAGCCAGTGGGCTGTTCCTCAAGAAGGTACAGGACCACCTCCAGGTGGTTGTTCTTCCTCTCCGACTCGGGCTCCGCCACCATGACGTAGCCATAGTCCCCGTTCTCGAATCTGGACAGAATGTCGCCCAGCTCGAAGGGGACCCTGAGGATCTGCGGGAGGGCCTTCTTGCTCAGATATTTTCCCTGTTCCTCCGAAAAGGGCTCCCTGGCCTTGTCGGAGGTCCTGGAGGCCAGGGTGAAGATAAACAACAGGGCCTCGCCGATCCAGATGGCCCTATAGGCCCATCCCCGGACCTCGGTGCCCTTGAACGACCACACGCCCTCGTCTATTACCTCAAGGAGGTATCCAAAGGTCTCCTTTAGGTTCAAAATCTCTATCTTCAGCAGCTCCCAGTTCACGAGCGAGCCGACGACGCTCATTTCCGAGCGCCCGCTGCCAAGGGAGAGGACACTCTCGGATTGGGACAGGTACAGGTTCAGCCAGACCAGGGCGTGGAAAAGGTATCCGAAAACGCCGCCCAGTATGGCCAAGAAACCGGCCAGGCGGGGGCTGCGAACGGGCGTCAGCCTGAACGCCCACCCACCGAGAAAAGACAGCAGAGCCGCATACACCCAGGGCAGGAACGCGCCGATGTAGATTAGCGGGTTGTGCCAGGCGGCGTAGGCGTAGCCAAACCCAAGAACGATGGAAACGACGCCCATGACCAAGGGAACGAAGATGATTGCCGCCGGGGAAAAATTGCCAGAAGGCCGATAGGTGTCCGACATGTAGGCTCCTTGAAAGACGCTAAAAAACGCTTTTTTCAATTACCGGACAGCCCAAGCCACGAAAAAAGCTCCGGGTCTTTTCGATCTGTAGCGAAAACCGATCATCGAGGCCAGTCCAGTTGGCATGATACCGACGTCCAGATTATAGCCACTCTGCCCCAAAAGGCAAGGCAAATTGACGGTCCTCGCCAGGATTTGCCCGCAACTCCCGGGTTCCCGAGCCCCCAGGAGGCGCTTCCCGTTGCCAGTGCCCGCTCGGTAACGGGAAGAAACTGGAAGAGGCTCGGCTGGCTTGGCGGCCATCCATCGGCCATGGCGGATGAAACCAAAAACGTCGCCGGATGCCGACGCCCGCAGAGGCCGGCATGCTCGTCGCCAATGTCAACAGATTGAGTCAATCTCGGCACCCTGGTCACGGACCACAGTAAAATACCAAACGTCTTTCTCCCCAGTCAGCGAGCCATGACGAAAATACGTTTGCTCTTGTATCAGAGAGGCAGGACGGCTTAATTTGTTGACATTGCCTGCCAAATGGTTCCTTCGTGGACGTTGGCCGCACATAATGACGACTACGCAATGCTTTTGGGCCGGCAGTGGAAGGGAACCAACTTCGTCCGCAGGGCAAAGGACAACATGAGCCAAGCCGTGTCGGAAAATCTTGAGTGCCCGCTAAAAGAGGGAAAACCAGCGGAAGAGCAAAAGCCCAGGTCTTACGTCATTGCCACCAAGCCATAATGCTGGTTGGGAGGACGGCGAAAGATGACCAGCCGGAAAAGCTGCTGGTCGTCTCATACTGGATCCATGATGAAGAAAGGCAACAGACGCATACGCCACAAGGCCAGGTTCTTCACCAATGACTTCAGGCTGTCCGCCTCCATGATTGACAATATATATAAATCAAGATGCCAAGTTGAGTCTTTCTTTAAAATCATATGTCAGAGCCTCAAAATCAAGAGCTTCATGGTCACGAGCACTGACGCCGTGAAGACACAAATATACGAGGCCTTGAGCGCCGTCCCCATCCTGAGGCATCCGCAGGTGAGCCTCAAGATCCAGTGGTGCGTCCCTCACATGTTGGCCATGATCCACCTGATTCTTCACCCCCCATGGAAGCTTGTCCGCCTGGCTTGACCGTGATCATGGCGCCTCTCCCCGCTCTCCTCGCAACAGACGCAGCCACCAGGTGGGGCCGCGGAAACAGCCAGCCGGCCGGCTAGGACCTGCGGCTTGGGCATGGCTGTCAAGGCCCAGGTAGTGGCAGGCCAAATTTGTTGGACAGCATATATGAGAATACCCTGACAAAGCATTACTGAGTAACTAAGTGATATGATTGCCTAAAACTAGCTCTATATAAGGGCATTGACAGGAAATGCCACCACTTCCCTGAAAACCCCTGGGCGCCCTGGCGAGGCCCTGGTTCTTGGTCAGCATCCGGCCTGTAGACAGAGGGGGGTTAGGATTTTAAAACCGACTTTTTGGGCCGATATGGGCCACTGTTTTCGGTATTTTTAGCTGGGGACCCAGATTTTCTTGGACAGTTGTGGATGTACATCTATTTTTTTATTATATATTTTTTTGCTTAGAACCACTATAATGGCATGGTATATATTTCGGTATTCCAGGAGTGTAAAGGAAGTGGCGACATGTCAGAACATCTCGAAATACTAAGAACAAAAAATATGCTTATCCCTACTTTTAACATAAATATATATAATATAAATCATAACAAGAGATAAATCGTGACAATATTAATCTGATCATCCAGTTTAGTCTGTCCCCTGCCAGGATTGGATTTATAAAGCCAGAGATACAAAAGAAGCTATATTATCCTGACAACTCACCAAAGCTATTTATAGATGAGCCGTAATTCAATCAGTGGAGGATTAGGGTGAAAAGCTGCAGTGTCAAGGCAGCGGGCGCAACAAAAAATGGCTGGGATGACGTCAGATAGTGTCTGGCAAGCACACCGCGAACGAACAATTTTTGCCACCTAATCAGCTATCACACGATAAAGCCGAGGATAAGTAGGGGCAACCGATCGCTTGTATCCACATTGACTTGTTAATGTTCATTCATTAAATTAAATGTGATATAAATTAAAAAAGACACTCCGCCATCGCCTGTTATGCCCCGAACTGTACGGAAAAATCCTGGAAGAACGAATCTATAAATTATCCCGACCTATCTCTTGTTATATCCTTTGCGAGATACATTTCTCTTCCAAGTCGGGGACGAAGTCCAAAGATGCAATGGCCAAGCCATTGTAACAGAGGGAAAATCATGATCTTGTCGTTAATTGCAGAGGCCACAGAATGTGACTTTAAGAGCGAGTTGGAACGCAAAAAGCCTGTAAGTTGGCTAAAAAGCGTGAGCGCATTTGCCAACGGGATCGGTGGCACTCTCTTTTTTGGAGTGGGCAACGACTGTCATATTATCGGGCTTGCCGATGCCCAATCCGACGCAGAGTTCATCAGTTCCAAGATCAAGGAACGCATAACGCCCTACCCTGATTTTGTCCTCACGCCCCACTCCGAAGGCGGCAAGGATATTCTGACGCTCATCGTGAAAGCCGGGCGCACAGCGCCTTACTACTACTCAGCTGACGGAACAAAACGTGCCTATGTCCGAATCGGGAATGAGAGTGTCCCCGCACCTGACCACATCCTTAACGAGTTGATTCTCAAAGGCAGCAACCGCACGTTTGACTCAATAGTCACTAGTTACAGGAAAGAAGACTATAGCTTTACGCTCCTTGAGGCTACATATCGTCAGAGGGCACGCCTACGTTTCGAGCCAACTGACTACCTATCGTTCGGACTGGTTAACGAGGACGGTTTCCTAACCCGAGCCGGCTCACTGCTGGCCGACCAGCATATCGTATACAACTCGCGACTATTTTGCACAAGGTGGAACGGCCTCGACAAGGGCTCGATTTTCGATGATGCGCTAGATGACAAAGAGTATGCGGGCAACCTGATTTACCTTCTCAACAGTGGTTGCGACTTCGTTAAGAACAATACTAAAGTTCGCTTCACAAAAGAAGCGATAGAGCGCATCGATAAGCCAGACTACGCTGAGAGGGCAGTGACCGAAACTCTCGTAAATGCCCTGATCCATCGCGATCATCTGATTATGGGCAGTGAGATCCACATCGACATCTACGACGACCATCTGGAAATTTCCTCACCAGGCGGGATGTACAGTGGCAAGATGATTCAGGAGCAGAACATTGAGCGGCTTCAGTCCGAGCGGCGCAACCCGGTCATAGCCGACCTGTTCCACCGCATGAAATATATGGAGCGGCGGGGGAGTGGCCTAAGAAAGATAATAGCCGAGACGAGAAAACTGCCAGGGTATTCCGACTCGTTTCTGCCGGTTTTTTTTTCTAGCGCATCGTCGTTTACCGTCGCTCTGAAAAACGTGAACTACATTGGCAAACAAACAGTTGCCCAGGACGCTGATTTCAGAATGAACCTCGGATTTAATTTAGGAATAAATGAGACACAACGAAACATCTTGCGGATGCTGGCTGACGTTCCAACGGTCACGACACAGACCATCGCCGACTCGCTTGGCGTGACGAGGCGCAATGTGGAGAACTATATCAGCAAACTGAAAATGGCCGGCATAGTAGAGCGCAAGGGTGCTCGAAAGAACGGTCACTGGATCGTTAAATATGAAAAAGATAAATAATGACACCTCTTTATTGGTTTATCCCTTCCACAGATGTCTGAAAAAGCCGAGAAGATAAACTGCATATTATTCAGATTTATTTCTGTCGGAGTTTATTTCTATGGCACCGTCATTTACGGGCGCGCTTAACAATGTGAACTACACAAACACACAAGACGTTGCGCGACTCCTATTTCGGAATAAACTTCGGATTAAACTTCGGATTAAATTCTGGAATAAGTGGGAAGCAACGAGGCGTCTTGCGAATGCTGGCTGACGATCCAGCGCTCACGACGTGACCATTGCGGACTCGCTTGGCGTGACGAGGCTCAGCCGCCAAGTCGCATCAGACTTGATGCCCATGCCAAATGCCCCCCTAGAGATCAGGATGCCGCCCTCGGGGCACCCAAGGCCAAGGACGACAGTCAGGCGGCCCTTTGGAGGCACATATCGAAGGCCTCCTGCTTAAGCTTGGCCCCGCTCCCAGACAGGGAAGCCTCGAACCTGGCCTCCATCTTGTCCTTGCCTGTCGCACGGACGACCTTGTAGTGGTCAGCGTACTCGGTGACGGCGTTCAGCCAGCCGTAGGCCGTGCCCCTGACCCCGGGAATGTCCGTGCCCCTGCCGGTCTCGACCAGGCGCAGGATCTGCCCGGCGGCCTTGGAGTCCCTCTCGTCCTCGCCCACCTGGCCCTGGCCGGGCCTGGCCTTGGGCCTGGCCTTGGGCCTGGTCAAGGCCAGGGCCATTTCCCTCATCTCCCGGCTGCTCAGGCTGGTCTTGGCCAGAAGCTCCATGGCGCTGGCCAGTGCCTGCTGGTGCCTGCTGGCATACTGCGCCAGGACCTTGCCGATGGCCTCTATGTTGGCCCGCATGTTGGCCGTGTGCAGCACGGCCACCCTGTTCCGGCAGCCCTCTATGGCGGCCGAGAGCGTGTTGACGCAGACCACCCTCACGTCGGTGAAAAGTACGTCCAGCGTCGAGCTCCCGTCATGGGAATTCCTGACCAGGAAGTATTTCTCGACTGGATCGCCCTTGACGTACTCGGTCTCCCTGGACCTGGACAACCCCCAGACCGTGCGCCCCTGCCTCAGTGAGCCGCAGGTCTCGATGCCGGTCCCGGCCGCCCGGCAGAACCTGTCCATGAACCCGAACATCTCCGCGTTCTGGTACACCTCGTAGTTGTTGCCCACTATGCCCAGGGCCACGCCGGTGTCCTGCCGGACTATGGCGAAGTTGTCCTCGACCAGCCGGCCGCCGTCCAGGAAAACCTTCTCCTTCCTGACTTTCCAGGCCAGGCCCGCCTGATACATGGCCTCGGTGGGTGACAGCCGCACCCCTGGCGGCAAGCTGGCGCCAAACCCGGGCCAGGACACCATGCCTCGGGCGAGGGCAACCCCGGCTCCTGCGGAAGATTGACGCCAATCACGGGCCTGTGCCTCTCCCCTATTGGCCATGGCGCTGCCGAAATCGTAGATCAGACGAGACATTGTTTTCTCCTATAGACCTCTATGGGACTAGCCCAAATGAGTGTCCTGGGCTTTACCGGCCTGGTCCCGGAGCATCCACGGCCGCGCTGGGCAGGATGTGTCGCCCAGCGGCTCCGCGGCCATTGCCCAAATGCCGGTTTTGAACCAGCGACCATCTTGGACCCGAGGGCCGGCGGCGATTGGGGCGGCAATTGGCCAGTCATTCGCGTCTTCCGCCGGGAGGGCCATTTTCCACCGTGGACAGGCCCCTGGCGCGGTGGGAATCACCCAGGCGACATTCCTGGCCAGGCCTCAACTAGGGAAACGTGAACAGCCTGAACGCCAAAACGACGCCCATATAGTTGCGACAATACCCCTTGCCATTTTTTGGGCACGCTTGAGGGCAATAAACGCCAACCTGCCTTTTATGCTCCAAAAGCAATGCCCGTCATGCCCCATGACGAATCTCGATACCCTTGGTGCCGATATGGGGTCCGGCCAATTCCAAGGCACACCTCTTTCTTTCCATATGTTACATCTTATTTGCGACTTTTCATGTCACATAGCCACAATCTGCCGGCCTCCCTACCACGGACTCCCGACACTCACAGCGCGGACCGGATTACCACTGGCAGCATCATGGATTCCAATTTTCCTCGGTAACGATGGATTTTTGACTAATTCCTCCTCCTTAGCCTCCGTTCCAGGATAGGGAAAAGGGCAGGCCCCAAGTCTCCGTTGACTTGGGGCCTGCCCTTTCGGGACGCTGGCTTGGGCGGGACAGGAAAGCCGCCAGCGCAGATATCACCTGGTGACGTCGACAAAACCAAGGTGGCCTGCTTGGCATCTTCCCCCGCCTACAGGAGACGTAATCGCACGGAGCCGGAAACGTCGCCGTTTCCTGTCGCCACGGCTGGTTCCTGCCGAATCGACGGGCTTACCTCCAATACGCCGAAGACAGACACGGCCAGCCGCCATGACGCGTTTAGCGCGCGATGTCGGCACATCCCTTCCTAATTTGTATAACGCCCGATGGCAATGAGCCGTCTGGCCACGGCCTGCCGGCCGAGGCCAGACGGTGCCCAAAGCGGCTATTCAGGCTGTTCCGAATCCCCGAGGCCGTCACTCGAGGCCGCATATCTGGCCGCCATGTCCGATATCTTGTCAGCGACGGCCTTGCGAAGCCATTTCGGCGAACGGACCTCGGCCGCGTCCCCAAAGCCCAGGATCCAGGAAATGGCCTCATCCAGGCCGTTGACGTGGAAGGCGAGTATCAGGGAGCCATCTGGGAGAGAGGTCTTCCTCTGGTCTGGGTCCCACTCCCTTTCGGCCACGTAGGTGGCCACCCTGGCGTCGAACTTGACCTTGGCTATGAAGGGTTCCCCCGGCATCACGCCGAAACCGTTCCCGGCTGGAGGCAGTGGCGGCAAGCGGGAGCCGTCGCGGCAGGTGATGTCGACCGATATCAGGCGGTGGACGGCCAGGGTATTGTGATCCTCGAATCTGGCCTCGTTGGCCTTGGAGACCATCCAGCCCTCGACGTAGATGGCCTCGTGGAAAACGGTCAGCTGCTTGGGGGCAAAGTCATGCCGGCGCGCCTCTGCGCCAAGGGAAGGCCGGTAGGACACCACGCAGATCCGCTGGCCGCTTATGGCCTCGATCAGGGTCTCCAGAATTTCGCCATAGGGGCCGTAGTCTATCCGGCCCTTGAACATCGAGCGTCCCAGACTGGCGTCCAGGCCAGGGTCGGTGCCTTCCCTGACCATGGAGGCGGCCTGGAGCAGGGCCGTGTCCATGTTTTTCCTGATGGCGTCGGGCAGGAGGTGGCGGAGAAAATCCCGGCACAGGGCCAGTTCCCTCAAGCCCTCGGGGTTTAGGGCCACCCGGGGCAGTCCACTGGGACGATCCAGGCGGAAGAAGGCCTCTCGGCCGCGCATTTCCCGGACCACCTTGCCGATCCGGGAACTCTCGAGCTGCCCGATCAGCCTGCTGAGCGTCTGACCGGAGCAATTTAGCTTGCCCTTCAGTTCCGCCAGGCTAAGACTGCGCCTGGAGCCCATCAGAATGGTGTAGAGCGAAAGAATCTTTTCCGCCGGCTTGGCGGGGTCATGTTTTTCCGGCATGGATGCGTTCCCCATTTGTCCTGGCTGGCCTTGGTCCATCAGAATCCGATGGATCTGGCCCCTTCCAGCTTCAGTCCTTCCTCTAGGCGGAGGGCCTTGATCAATTCCCTGTGCCCCACGCTCCCTGGATCCGACAGCCAATACTTGGAGCGGACGACGTGGAAGTCGCCGGGCGTGAGCCTGGCCATGGAGACCAGATCTGACTCCTCATCCTCATCCGGCGGCCCTCCGGCGATGGGGGCCAGGAGGGCCCGGTAGAGGGCGACCAGCTGGGCCCTGGTGGCGTAGCCGAACTCGTACTTGAAGCTGAAGCGCCTCATGGCGGCCATGTCGAGGTTTCCCCGGCGGTTGGTGGTGCAGAAGCAGATGCCCCGGCACTCCTCGAGGCTGGTCAGAAACTCGTTGACCATGGACGTTTCCCAGGAACGGACGGCCTGGTCGCGCCCAAAAAGAAAACTGTCGACCTCGTCGACGACCAGCACGGCCCCGTCGGCCTCCATATTCTGGAAATTACGGCTTATCCTCTTCTCGGTCTCGCCCACGTAGCAGTCCAGAAGGTCGCTGGCCCGGATCAGGCGGCACTCCCGGCCAAGCGTCTCGGCGATGTGCCTGGCCAGGGCGCTCTTCCCGGTGCCCGGGGGGCCGTAGAAGAGGAAGGTCCCCCCACCTGGCTGGACCTCCTCCCGGCCCCGCAGCCTCGAGTCCAGGCGCCGGCAATGATCCATGAGCCCGTCAACGGAACTTTTGAGACACACGCCGCCAAGATCGAATTTGGGGACGCCCCTGCCTCTCACAGGGACCCGCCGGCCACCGCCTCTGAGGACCTGATAGGCCTTGAGGACCCTCTCCACGGCCAGGTTGAAGTCGGGCCTCCTCGGGGCCAGGTCCTTGGCCTGGGCCACGGCTTCCTCGATGACCGCCGGGGGGACGTCGTAGCCGTCAACCAGGGCCCCGACCTCGGCTCCGGGCAAGAAACGCCTGGCCTTCTTGGCCTTCAGGATCTGGTTCCATATCTCAAGGCGCTCGCCACGCCCCAACTCCTTGAAATGGACGCTGAACTGGAACCTTCTCCGCACGGCGTGGTCAATGTGCTCGACGTGGTTGGTAATCCAGACGATCCTGTTCCCGGGGGCCTCCAGGACCGAGTTGATCCAGGCCTTGTCCTGGGTCTCGGTGGAAAAGGTTCCTCGCCCTGTGTCCAGAAGGCGCTCGGCCTCGTCGACCAGGGCGAAGCCCCCTTTTGACTTGGAGGCCATGTTTAGGCAGGCTACCAGGGAACTGCGGCGCGCGTCGCCATCGTCGTCGAAACGGCTGGCCACGCTCCAGGCCTTGACCCTCAAGGCGGAGGCCAGGCTCCTGGCAAACGAGGTCTTCCCGGTGCCAGGGGCCCCGTATAGGAGGACATGGACCGGGGCGGGCCCGGGCCGGGCCAGCAACGCCTTGACGTGGGCGATGTCTTCGGCCGGGACCCGAAAATTCCTAAGTGGCAGCCCACGACCTGTCAAGGGTCTGCAGAACAGGCTTTCGACGTTGAGGTTTCTGGAGTTGTCCCAAAACTCGCTGATTTCAGAATTTAGTGTCAGGTCTGACCTGTCAGATATCAGACAGCAGGATATGGCAGCCGATATGTGCTCTTGGAGCTTAAACATATCTATATTTAATACCTTAGCAAGTAAATGCCTATTTTGATACTCTAAAATACTTAAATTACTTAGAAAAAATTTGTAAATAATACTATAGTGATAATTAATATATAAAAACTCTAATATATCTATCACTACTTTTGATACTCCAAAAACCTTTTTTAAGTTATTTCTAGCAAATAAAAATTTAGCAGAATAATTACAATATTGTTTTACAAAAAAATTACATTCTTTAATAATACATTTAGAAATATGTTTTCGTAAAATATTGTTGTTTGATGAAATTTCATTAATTATACTAAAAAATTTTGTAATTTTAATATCTAAAGAATCGTCATCGTCGCAATCATCATCTTCTATAGTTGTGTCATTATTATTAGTGACTTTACTTTTAAAATATATATCAAATTTTAATAAAATTTGTTTTTTATATAAATTTTTAGGAACAGAATCAACCACTATCTTAAGTTTATTAATTATATAATCTATATCATCAAAGATATAAGACAATAAAAAGCCGATATTTTTATTAATTGATGGACCAATTTCAATAATCCTGGCCAACCACTGAGCCGCCTTGGCCCTGGCCGTCAATTCCTCCGGCGATACCAGTTTGGGATCGACATGTTTTAAGGAGCTTTTAAACATGGGATATTTCCTCCTCTGGGATAAAAAAACACAGGCTTGTTTCTTCCATGATCCGGTCAGGGCATCTCTGCCCTGTCGGTTGCTTGATCCAAGGATACAACATAACCATTCCAGAATCAGATATATGTCAGAAATAAATTTTACCTTAATTTTCCAATACTAACATTAATAATTTCAAAAAGTGGCCTTCAAAGCCGACCTCCACTTCGGCACTATAGGGGAATTCAGGCCAGCCGGACAGGCTAGCAGAGAACCGTATACGATGTCAATGACTTTTTTCGGGTTATCGGGTTGTGGGTTATTCTCGGTTTCGCAATTCCAGAAGACCAGTCCGTTTTTTGTAATGCGGCCAATGAGTTGGCAATGATCACCGGGAATATTGGGGGAAAGGGCCATTTCAGGAATTTCCTGGCCAGCCTGACCCAAGGACACGCCAAGGCCCGGTCGCTGGAAGGAACTACCATCAAACGCCGTCCCAGGTGGACGACCGGGAGCCTGGGTAGCCACAATGTCTAGAGGTGGGGATTCTCTGGGCTTGCCAGTGTATTGGAAGGGAAAAGCAGGACCTGGACAAGACTCGCTGATGCCAATATTATAGGCTTTCGCTAATGTACGGAAGGCAAATCTTAGCCAAGATTCAATAAACTTTGCGATGCATTCATATTAATATATATATATTTTAAAATTTATTTACTCATTTGCTTGTGTATTGCTCTTATATGCTCATTCTGAGCATTTATATCTACTCCTTGAGCCATAAAATCACTTCTTATATTTGCATAGGTGATTTGCCGACGAACTGGCAATGTTCCTGGGAAGTCTTTCCCCATAGCCCATTCGGGAATGATTTCCTCATAAGGATCCAGAAGATGGATATCCTTGGCCTCCACTATCCTGGAAGTTCGGATGACGCGTCCCGTCCTGCGCCAATGCCTGCGCCAAGGCTTACTCAAGTGGACATAGCGGAGAAGGTCATTATCCCAGACGAACGTGCCGTCCAGTTCAAGTATCCCTTGCGGGGAAGGCAAATTATTCCAGGCGTCTACGATCTCGTCCTCAACGCTGGGGATATAGTTTGCTAATTCATCCAAGGTCTTGGAATCCAGAAAGACGCGCTCGCGTCTACGCCAGCGCTTGTGCCAGTTTCTTTTTAAGCACTTCCTGGTGGCTCGGGAACCATGACACTTGTAGGGCCTATGCCGGTAACTCCGACTCATGGTCCCCATCCCCAGGCAAATTGACGCCCGCCAGCCGAACGCATGGCTACCCTGTTTGCTTGGTCTGGTTGCCGAACCAATAGGCAAAAACATACAAATTAATCGTCATAGCAAGTATAATATGCTACTAGCATATGTATTATGTCGTTATAGTGGAGTTTCTCTCAGGGACGACCCTTGTTTCCATCAGGCACCCAGCGGGGCGAAAGACAAAAAGACATTGAGTTTGCCTTGGTCAAGCTTTGCCAAATCGCATCATTTTTGTCACAGATTTGGGATCGCCTTGAGAGGCAGGACTCCACTTCGGTCTCGATACCCGTGACCTGTCCCAGGGAGAAAGAAATGCCTGAGCCATCGTCCAGGCCAACTATTTGTTCATCATGTCATGCAGATAATTAATTATGGCTCTTCGGTTGCCGGAGCGCCAGTGGTAGTCCCAATACCTGAGATCAATTTTGAGGCAGGCGATAATTCTTCGGGCCTGGCGGCCAAGGATCGCTTCCTTTGGCAGGGAACATTGGGCGATGGCTTCCATCTCGATAACCTGAGGCTGGCCAAGGGTGGCCGCATGTGGCCTGGGAGCCGGGGACAATCTCTGGACCCTGCGCCATTGTCCGTTACACACTTCACTGCGTAAAGACTGCCGTCCATCCTTTCCCATATGCCAAGGGTTCACTATTTCATTTCTATTTTTCGGAGTATAGTTTTCCAGGGCCTCGAGGGAATGCCTGGATGCCAAAAAGACGTTCTCTATTCTGCGCCATCGCCTGTGCCAGATTCTTTTATCCGATTTCTCGCTCCGGCAGGTGGTCACGCCACAATATGGCCTTTTTCGATAACTTCGGCTCATTGGTGCCTTCCAATTGGCCATGGCCAACGAAATGCGGCCTTGTTTGGGCCATAGCTTTGGCGGCGTCATGTCGGCCCTGTCATACAGGCCATGGAGACCGCCATGCCTTCCTACCGGTCAGAGCGGGTTAACCCGCGTCGGGCATTTTTCGTTGACCAGACCCCCTGGCGCCGGGTCTAACGCCGGACAAGCCCAGGGCCGTTATTTGCCCATCAACTCATGCGAGTTCTGCTTTATTTCCAGTGGGCTGTCAGAGAACAAGAAGTCATCAGGGCCGGGGACCAGCTTAACGCAGGCGATTCGACGTCTGACCGTGCGACCCAGGAACGCTTCCCTTGGAAGAGCGGGTTGGCCGGCGGTCTCGTCTTCAGGTACCGGAAGATGCCCAGGTGAGGCGACGGAGGGCCTGGGAACCAGGGAAATTCTCGGGACCAGTCGCCACCGTCCGTACAGCGTCAATTCCCTGTGGCCATATTTGCAACCCTTTCCAATATCATTTTTCCAGAAGTTAGCCATCTCGCTGGCGATCTTGGGGATATAGCCTTCCAGGGCCTCCAGGGAACGCCTGGAAGCCAAAAAGACCCGTACTCCACTGCGCCAACGCCTATGCCAGATTCTCTTGTACGGCTTTTCGCTTCGGCAGATGTAATAGCCCCAGATTGGTTTTTTTCGGTAACTGCGGCTCATGGCCTAAACCTTAAACCTGTATGGGAAAATGGTCCGCAGGATGGGCCTGGTCTGGTTCAGTTCCAGATCGTAAAGTCATTTTGTTCCTGATCCAGCCTTGCCCATTGTCTCGTCTAATCATCCCATGCCCCTATCTTTCAATTTATTCTTGACCTTGGCATGCCCTTGCCTGGCGGAAAGACGGAACAATCTAGTGGATTCGGCCGTACCATAGGGCATATCTTATCGTGTTATTCAATATAATAATTAATGATAATAGACATTAATTATGCTAATAATTAGTATAATTAAAATTATAACATAAAAATTATATAAAATTTATATATTAATTTCTAAAACTACTAAAATTAAATTTTAACACCAAGGAGAATATATATTACTCCTTGGTGTCCATTTATAGGCTATTTAAAATTATAATTTTTTTAATAAATATTATTAAACATAATGTTTAAAACTACCATTACTATCATATACAGAAAGATTTGATCCATCTTGACGCTGTACAGTATCTCCTACAACTGCAACTACATCTCCATTACCACTATAATAAGCCTTGAAACTGCCATTTTCATCATAAATTTCAACATTATAACCATCTTGTCTAACAATAATAGATGAAGAAAAACCTTTTAAATTTCCATTGCCTCCACAATAAGCCTTGAAACTGCCATTTTCATCATAAATTTCAACATTAGAACCATTTTGTTTGACCGATCCGATCATTGGCGCACCTCCTGGATGCTCGCTGGCATATGGCCATTGTTACCCGCCTGACTCATTGGTCGGGTCTTGGCATGGCCGGTTTGGGGATTATGGTGGGCCAAAAACTCTGGCTCACCCGATGGAATGGACAGATTATAGCGCCTATATGCGTCAATCCGCGTCGCGTTTGGGCCCCGTGGCCAGGGATTCAGCCAGGGCGGGAGAGGA
>JAISEK010000143.1 GCA_031264145.1 Deltaproteobacteria bacterium | reverse complement strand
TATTGCTGGCGGTGGCCTTGGCCTGCTGGCCCCAGGCTGTCCGCGGCCAGGAAGGGCAGGCCGTGCCTCCCCCCGCCGTCGAGGAAGAAGGCGGGGATGTCCCGGAGGAGGGTATCGAGAAGCCCATCACCACCGGCTCGATGGCCCACCTGTATGAGCTTATGAGCCGGGAGCCGCCCCTCAGCAGGCAGGAGGTCCTCTTCTACGAGGAGAACCTGGCCGCCATCGTGGCCCTGGGGGAGAACCCAGGGGGGCTGGCCGGCATCCTTGAGGCCACTGGCTGGAACCAGCGTCGGTTCACCTACGTGGTCACCAAGATAGGGGTGGGCCTTTCCGGGCTGGTGTACCCCGAAAACCGGAGGCTCGTGAACGCCCCGGAGTTTTTGAGGCCCACGCCGGCGGAGGTCGAGCTCATCGTCGAGCGCCTGGAGGCCCTGGTCAGGGGCTTCCAGAAGCTCTCCAGGCCCGAGACAGAGGCGGGCGGGGGGAAAAAGAGGGGCTGAGGGGGCCTACTGTTCCAGCTCGGCGACCCTCTCCCTGGCCTCCAGGTTGCCGTTCTTGATAGCCAGGCGGTACCACCTGAGGGCCTCCTGCCGGTCCTGGGGCACCAGATCGCCGGCGTCGTGCAGATAGCCCAGGCTGTACATGGACCTGGCGTCGCCGCCGTCGGAGGCCAGGCGGAACCACTTGAGGGCCATCGGCCCGTTCCTGGCCACCCCCTCGCCCTTGGCGTACATGACCCCCAGGTTGTAGGCGGCGTCGATCTCCCCGCCCTCGGCGGCCCTGCCGAGCCACTTGGTGGCCTCGGCCATGTCCCTTGGCGCCCCGTCCCCGAAATAATAGGCCAGCCCCAGGAGGTACTGGGATCCAGGGTCGCCCTGGTCAGCCGCCAGACGGTACCACCTGGCCGCCTCGGCCATGTCCTGGGGCACGCCCAGGCCGGACCCGAAGATGTTGCCCAGGGCCACCTGGCTGGCCAGGTGCCCCTGCCCCGCGGCCAGCCGGAAGGCCTCTATGGCCCCGGCGGCGTCCTTGGCCGCGCCCTCGCCTTTCTGCAGCATCAGGCCCACATGGAACTGGGCCTCGGGATTGCCCCCCTCGGCCGCCTGGCGGAAAAACCCGAGGGCCCGCTTCTTGTCCTCCTCGACCCCGTCGCCGCCGTAGAGCATCAGTCCCGAGAACAGCTGGCCAATGGTCGAGCCCCCCTCGGCGGCCTTGCTGAAATAGGAGAAGGCGGCGGACGGATCCCTTTCCACCACCTGGCCGTCGTACAGTAGCGAGCCCATGACCATCTGGGAGCGGGGGAAGCCCTGCTCGGCCAGGGGCCGGGCCAGCTCGTAGGCCTGCCTTGGATCCCGCTTGACGCCGCGGCCGAAGTAATAGGCCTCGGCCCTCAGGTCCCTGTCCTCCGGGCCGTCCTGGCCCGCCAGGGCCGGCCCGGCCAGGAGACCCAGGAGACCCAGGACCGCGAAAAGGAGTCTTGCCATGGGTTCCTCGCGCGTTCATGGGGACGACGCCGGCGACGTCCCCCGCTGTCTTACTGGGGCGCGGCTAGGCGTCCTGGGGCTGGGCCAGCCGGTATCTGAAGTCGCAGACGGGATCGCCGGACATGATGGTCCCCTCCCGCTTCAGGGCCGCCCCAGGGGCGTAGCCCTTCATGAAGGCCGCGTCGCGGCCGCAGGATAGGAGGAAGCCCAGGGAGGCCAGGCCCATCTCCCTGTACATCTCGGCGAATTGGCAGCGGGTCACGTCGTAGCTCAGCACGCCGGGGCCGGACTCGAGGATCTCTATCTCCAGGGCCCCGCCCCTGGCCCAGAGGGGCAGGATGCCGGCGAAGGTGGCCAGATCGGTGCGGCCTCCGGCCAGGGCGGCCTGTCTCCGGCCGGCGGCCGTGGCGTCGCTCTCGACCGCCAGGCCTATCAGGCGGTCGGCCTCCCCGGTCCCGAACTCCTGGCCAATGGCCAGATGGAAGTATCTGATGAGCTGGCCCTCGATCCTCCTCTGGGCCAGGATGGTCACGGGCAGGGGGAACGGCGGGGCGGGGTCCAGGGCCGCCTGGCTCAGGGCCAGGGCCACAAGCCGCCGGCAGGCGTCCGGCCCCAGCTCCCTGGAGAGGATCTCCTGGACGGTCCTGGCGATGTTCTCCTCGATCCTTCGCCTCTCGGCCAGGCAGTCTTGGTCCTGGGACATGCTGGGGCGTTCCTCTTTCGGGCCCTCGGCCCCTGGCCGAGGGCCAGGTCCTAGGCCTTCCAGAGGCCGTGGAGGTTGCAGAACTCCCTGGCCGAGGCCGGGCCGTCAGGGGCCAGGAAGACGGCCTCCGGGGCCTGGCCCGGGGCCAGATGCCTGATCTGTCGCACCCCGCCCGCCTCCAGCTCTATCCACTGGATGGAGTGCTTCTCCTCCATGGGGTGGGCCACGGAGCCGACGCTGACCTTGAAGCCGCCATCGACCCGGCTGATGACCGGGACGTGCTTCTCCTTGGCCGCGTCGGTGGTGTTCTCGACCAGCTCCTGCATGGGGTTGCCGCAGCAGGACAGGCTACCGCCGCCCGCCAGGACGACCTCGGCCATCTGGCCGCAGGAGCCGCACTTCAGGATCTTGCCAATTTTCGACATATCTCACCTTATTTCGGGGAATTGTTTTTTGGGGTTTTGGCCCTGGGCCGCTAGGCCAGGACCTCGAAGTAGGCCCTGGGGTGGGCGCAGGCCGGGCAGGCCTCGGGGGGCTCGGTCCCCTCGTGGATGAAGCCGCAGTTGCGGCAGCGCCAGGTGGACTTGGCCGGCTTCTTGAAATGGGTGCCGGACTTTATCTCGGCCAGGAGGTCGTTGAACCTCTTCTCGTGGAACTTCTCGGCCACGGCGATGGCCTCCATGACGTCGGCGATCTGGCCGAAGCCCTCGGCCCTGGCCGTCTTGGCGAACTCCGGGTACATGGAGGTCCACTCGTGGTTCTCACCGGCCGCGGCCGCCAGAAGCTGGGTCTGGACGTCCTCCTTGAGGCCGGCCGGGAAGGCGGCGGTTATGGTGGCCTCGCCGCCCTCCAGGAAGCGGAACAGGCGCTTGGCGTGCTCCTTCTCCTGATCGGCGGTCTCGGTGAAGATATAGCCGACCTTGACGTAGCCTTCCTTGTTGGCCACTGAGGCGGCGAAGGTGTAGCGGTTTCTGGCCTGCGACTCGCCGGCGAAGGCGGTCATGATATTTGTCTCGGTCTTGGTGCCTTTAAGGACAGGCATATTGGCCTCCTGGCTGGCCGGCCCGGCTGGGCCTGGTGGTTGTCCGGCCTTATCTTGTAAAGCCGGAAATAAAGTTAACTCTTTGAAAGCATATTGGTTTTGGGCCGGCTTGTCAAACCGTTGGACGGTTGGCGTCTGTTTAGCCATGAATAACAGTATGTTAGGCCCACGAGGTCTGGGCAAGGCGAGGCTAACGCCCGTTTGTTAGTCTTCGGCGCCACCCCCCAGGCGGACCTCCAGGGAGCGGGCGTGGGCCGGCAGGCCCTCGGCCCGGGCCAGGACGGAGACCGTGGGGGCCAGCCCGGACATGGCCTGGAAGCTGAGCTGCTGGAACGATATCTTCTTCAGGAAGCTGTCCGCGGAGAGGCCCGAGAAGGCCCTGGCCGAGCCGCCGGTCGGGAGGACGTGGTTGGGCCCGGAGGCGTAGTCGCCGGCCGGGATGGGGGACCAGGGGCCCAGGAACACCGAGCCGGCGTTCCGGACCAGGCCCAGGTGGGAGAGGGCCTCGGCGATGGCCAGCTGCAGGTGCTCTGGGGCGTACTCGTTGGCGAAGTCGAAGGCCTCCCCCAGGTCCCTGGCCTCCAGGATGGCCGCGTTGGAGAGGGATTGGCCGACAATCCCGGCCCTGTCGAGGCGGGGCGCCTCGGCCCGGACCAGGGCGGCCACCTCGGAGGCCAGGGCGGGGCAGGTAGAGACCAGCACGGCCGAGGCCTGGGGGTCGTGCTCCAGCTGCGACATGAAGTCCCAGGCCAGGTGGGCGGCCTGGGCCGTCCCGTCGGCGATGATGAAGCCCTCGCTGGGCCCGGCCGGCTGGTCGATGTCGACCTGGCCGAAGACGGCCATCTTGGCCGCCGTGACCCAGGAGCTGCCCGGCCCGACTATCTTGTCGACCCGGGGAAGGCCGCCCAGCCCGAAGGCCAGGGCGCCCACGGCCCAGGCCCCGCCCAGCTTGTAGATTTCCGTGGCCCCGGCCAGGGCGCAGGCGGCCAGGATTTCCCCCCTGGCCCTCAGGCCCGGCCCGGGAGGGGTGGCGGCGGCGATGTGGCCGCAGCCGGCCACCCTGGCCGGGACGATGTTCATGAGGGCGCTTGAGGGGTAGGCGGCCCGGCCACCGGGGACGTAGACCCCGACCCTCTCGAGGGGCCTGGTGACGCGCCCGGCCAGAATTCCAGGGGCGACCTCGGTCATCTCCAGGGGCCTGCCGAGCTGGGCCCGGTGGAAGCTCTCGATGTTGGCCATGGCCGCCCGGAGGGCCGAGAGGACGGCCGGGTCCGTGGCCGACCGGGCCTCCTCCAGCTCCCCTTGGCCCACCCTGAAGTCGGCGAGGGACAGGTTTTCCTTGAGGTGGCCGTATTCCCTGAGGAGTTCCTTCTCGGGATCGGCCTTGAGCCGTTCCAGGATGGCCAGGGTCGTCTCCCTGGTCCCCGTGAGGTCGTCCGTCGAGCGGGCCAGGATGGCCCGGCGGCGCCGGGGGCTCAGACTGGACAGTTTTTCGGCGTAGATCATTTGGGCAGCGTCCCTTCGATGGCAAGGCCGGGAATGGTTGGGGAGGGCTGGGGGGATGGCGGGCCCTTCTGGCGCCGGGGCCTGAAAAAGTCGCGCATGAGCTCGGCGCACTCCTCGGCCAGCAGCCCGCCCCGGACCTCCAGGCGGTGGTTCAGGCCCGGGAGGGCGCAAAGGTCGAGGATGGAGCCGGCGGCCCCCCACTTGGGCTCGGGGGCCCCGAAGAGCACCAGGGCCAGACGGGCGTGCACGGCGGCCATCAGGCACATGGGGCAGGGCTCCAGGGTGCTGACCAGCGTCAGGCCCGTCAGACGGTAGTTCCCCAGGGTCCCGGCCGCGGCCCTCAGGGCCTGGATCTCGGCATGGGCCGTGGGGTCGGAGAGCCCGATGACCTGGTTGCGGCCAAGGGCCAGGGCCTCGCCGTCCGGCCCGGCCACGACAGCGCCGGCCGGGACCTCGCCCAGGGAGCCGGCCAGGCGGGCCTGGTCCAGGGCCAGGGACATCAGCCTGAGGGCCTGGCCGGGACCCGGGGAAAGGCTGGCCGCCTCCCCGGGAGGCTGGTCCCCCGCTAGCGCCACTTGCAGTTTTCCCTGACGAAGCCGAAGGCCTCCCCAAGATCCGAGATGTTGAAGGAGGACCGTATGTATTCCGAGTCGTCGTCCCTCTGGACCCTTATCGAGATTTCCCCGCCCTTGAGCAAGTCGGCCAGGAGGGCCTCGGGATCCCTGGCCATGACCGCCTTGAGGTTGGCCGAGAGTTCCCACTTGGCCTTGCGGGCCTTTCCCTCGTCCAGCTGGTACTCGACATTGTGTTTGGCTTTTTTGTCGTTTTTTAGGTTGACGTCGAAATCAAAGAAAATGAAATTCCTGTTGTCGCTGCAGCCAATATGCAGCGTGGTGCTGTCCATGGCGAAACCTGTCTGGTGCCTGTTATATGAATTCTTGGCGATATAGGCCGTGATGGCCCCGTTCCCTTCCGAGTCGTCCATCAGGGCAAACCAGGATCCTATCTCGGCCTCGACATACTCTGCCTGGCCATGATTGGCGGATAAAAAAATAAAAATACTACTGATAAATATATATAAGATTACTTTTCCCATCCAAAAACCTTTTAAAAATATATCATAAATGCCTATAGTATTTAAATTATATAATAATAATTAATCATGGGTTCACTTTAGCACATAGGGAAAGGACATGTCAAGATCCAAGGCCAAAGGGCATCCAGGTCCCAAGACCGGCCCATGGTGGATGCGGGCTTTTTCCTACTCCCGCCAATTTCTCTCCTCCATGCGGAGGGCTGCATTTTTGACGTCCTCAACTTCACCGGACATATGGCGTCCAATCGCCGCCAAAGATCGGACCGTCAGGGTGTTAGGAAATCGGTCAGACTTGCCCTATCGCTAATCCTGGGAATGAGTCAACCGTCGCAAAAAAAGCTTGACACGGTTTGGTCGAATATGATATTGAGAATCATTAGCTGTTGACTCAGGCTATCCGTGGAGCTGCCACCTGGTCCCTGACTTTCTGGCATTCCCGCCGTTACGGTTACGGCCCATTAGGGCAGTAGGATAGTCGAGAGCAATGGTTCCCCTCACACATCAATGCGATCCACCGGCACCAGAGACCTCCCTCGCCTCGGCGAATACCATCCAAATTGGCATATCGATGATTTGACGGGATCATTCAGGTCCCGTCAAGAGGCAGTCTTGGCCGTTGGCCAGTCTGGGAACCGAAAGACCGATTATATTTTCCAGGTGGCTGGTAGACGCAGGCTGATCATTCTGAGCGGGCCGGCGAGTCTCTCTCTCTCTCTCTCTCTCTCTCTCTCTCTCTCTCTCTCTCTCTCTCTCTCTCTCTCTGATGGGTTAGTTGCTTTACTCAATCGTGAATGCTTTTCTTCCACCAGAGGCCTCCCTCGCCTCGGCGAATACCATCCAAATTGGCATATCAATGATTTGACGGGATCATTCAGGTCCCGTCAAGAAGCAGTCTTGGCCGTCGGCCAGTCTGGGAACCGAAAGACCGATTATATTTTCCAGGTGGCTGGTAGCCGTTGGCTGATCATTATGAACGGGCCGGCGAGTCTCTCTCTCTCTCTCTCTCTCTCTCTCTCTCTCTCTCTCTCTCTGATGGCTTAATTACTTTACTCAATCGTGAATGCTTTTCCTTATCTCTTCTTCTTTCAAAAATCGCCAATCAAAATTTAATACAATATAGCAACTTAATAGATGCTAATGATAAAATTTTATTATTAGTAAATTTAAGTATAAATAATAAAATATCTATACTTAATTCAAATTATATATATTTATGTGGATATATTATTTTTCCTGTTCAGGAGACAATTGGCCGTCCACCCTAGCATTCAAACAGTCGCCATAGAAGTAATCGAATGAAAGTCACGGTTACAACCATTGCTTTGCCAGGAAGCGTTGTGGCTGTTTGGAGATTGCTGTTGCCAAAATGCCATCTCCGTAAATAGCCTTGGGAGAAGGGATAAATAGATGAAAACAGCTGGTTATAAATGGCCGAAAATGTCATTTTACCTCATTAGCTGCTTTGTCCTCCTGGTTTGGGCCATACTTGCCGGGCCGATCGTCGCCCAGGAAGATGAGCTCGACGAAGACCAACCAATCAGAGTCAGGAGAATAGACGTCACCGCCAACCGCACTGTTCGCGATATTTCCGAATTATCACAGACGGTCAACGTGATTACCGCAGAGGAAATCGCGCGAATGCCGGCCACGAGCATTACCGACATACTGACCAGGGTTCCTGGGCTCGATGTCTCCATGGACATCAACGACAATAGCCCCGAGGTGGGAATGAGTGGTATTTCCCTTCGGGGCGAAACCACTGGTCGGACACTGATTTTGGTTAATGGGGTCAAGACCGTTGACCGCGAGAAAGGCAATTCGAACGTTTACATCACTCCGGACCAGATTGAGCGCATCGAGGTGATAAAGGGACCGGCCAGCGTTCTGTATGGCGCCGAGGCCATCGGCGGGGTGGTCAACATAATCACCAAAAGAGGGGGTGACAAGCCCATTGGCTTCAGTCTTGGCACGATCTTCGATACGTCCACAGATGGCATAGATGGCAACGCGGCGGTTTTCGGGAGACTGGCCAATGGCTTCAACTACCGCCTTTCCGGCGACGCGACCAACGTGCACGACCGCAAGGTGCCCAAAGGAACCGTTGACGCGAATGGTGCTCCCCTTAAAAGAGCTTTCGGCAGCAGTTACCAAAAACGTTATTTTTCTGGCCAAATCGGTTACGACTGGGATGACTACAGCCTGACTCTCCAGGCAGACCATTTTGAGACCGTTTCACACACAACGGTTTCCCTCAATGACACCCTGGTCTCTAGCGGTAACGGTTATACTGCCGGAAAGACAGAATCATATGCTCCAAAAAACGATCGGGATACCATCCTGACGACCTTTGTCGCCGACAATCTAAGCAGCTACTTTCGCAAGCTCACCGCCACCCTCTCTTATCAATTGGTGGACGTTAAACGGCAAACCTTTGGCTGGCAAATACCAACCGTGCAGCCAAACAATGCGCAGGACGCTTATGAAGTTGACACCAATTCGACCAGCAAACAGTACCAGTTGGCTGGTTCAGTTCAGACTGAGTGGCTACTGGGAAAGCATTATCTGATCTTGGGCTTTGAATTTTATCGCGATGAAGTGAAGCTGGGACAAAATGGCAAACAGACCACAGCCAGCAATCCTCAGCAGATGGCTCTTTTAGGAACATACACCAGGAGCACGGCCAATGTCGAGATGCAGGAGTACAGCCTGTTCGCCCAAGACGAATGGTCTTTCGCCCAAGACTGGCGTCTGGTCATGGGCTTGCGCCAGACCTGGAATTCGGGAGAAATGACCGATAAGTCCGGCCCATATTACCTTGGGTTGCTCGCAAACGAAAGAAAGTACTCGGATCTTGTCGGCAGTCTGGGCCTTGTCTACGCCGTGTCTGAAAACCTGGCCCTGAGGACCCAATGGTCACAGGGCGTCCGCTATCCCACCGTGCAGCAATTGTACACCGGCCGGGGCACCAACTCGGTACCAAACCCTGACCTGATGCCGGAACGATCCATCAGTTACGAGGTCGGTGCCCGCTACTCAAGCCCGTCTTTGAACCTGGATCTGTCCGTTTACCATACGCGGGCCAGGAACTTCATCGAGGAGGACAGAACTGTGGATCCTGTCACAAATGTACGGATTGGCTCTGGGCAGTTTGAAAACATCGGCTGGGCCCGCACCATCGGGGCCGAGCTTACGGCATCCTACACTTTTCAGGACCTGGGCCTGACCCCATACGCCGACGTCGTGTGGATGCACCGCAAGCAGACCAAAACCAGAGATTTCCTTTTTGCGACCAGCAAGACAAGAAATCCCCCGTTCGTAGGCCGCTTGGGCCTCAGGTACGAGAGGGATCTCAGCTTCCTGTCCTCCAGCTTCTATGGCGACGTTTTCATGAATTGGGCGGCACCGACCACGGACGAGGCCTCTGGCCGTGGCGGGAACACTTATTATCCAGGTTGGCAGTGCCTAAACCTGAACCTGGGACTCATGGGGGGGGAAGAGCGGCATTTCAATGTGTCCCTCAGCCTCAACAATATCTTTGACGCCAAATACAACCCGGCCAGATCAGGCAACCGAAGCAACGGAGGGAGAAGCAGCAATCTGTCCGCGGCGGCCAGGCATGCGGTTATCGGTTTGACCTACCAATATTGACAATTATCCATGTCGCGGTCCCAGGCCCGGCCACGGGCCAGGGCCCGCTGGTAGCGCAAAGGAGAAGGAAAATGGGGAAAAAACGTGTCTGGCAGTTGACTTTTGGCCTTGGCCTGGCCCTGGTTCTGGTCGTGGCCGGGCCAGAGGTCGCCACTGCCGGGCCTGAGGACATGCCGGACGTAGGCCAGCCCTATGGCTGGTGGTACTCCAAGGCCCCGGCCGGACAGGGCGGTGGCCACGGCGGAGGGCCTGGCGGAGGCGGCGGCAGGCCCGGCGGAGGCGGGGGACGTCCAGGAGGGGGCGGTGGGCGGCCCGGTGGAGGTGGCGGGCGGCCCATGGGCGTCCAGAACCTGTTCCTTGGGGTCTCGGGGACCTCCGTCCCCGTGGAGGCCCCCGAGGTCTACTACCGCCTGACCCCGCGCGGCCAGGAAGGCGGGGCGGCCCCTATGGTCCTCAGGGCCTCGGTGGCGCTGGAGGGCAAGACCTGGCGGATCGACTTCGCCGCCCCGGCCGCCGGCCTGGCCGAGGTGTTTTCGCGGTTCGAGCTGGCCGGCCGCCCGGTTTACGGCCAGACCAACTGCATGGTGTCGCCGCGGCCCGAGGGGGCCGAGGGTCCCCCGGACCAGGCCGCGGAGCTGCCGGCCTCCTGGCCGCGCCTGGAATTCCCGGCCGGGGCCGACGGCTTGCCCTTCAGGGGCCTCCCGGTTGGGGAGACGGTAAGGTTCGGCTGGACGGCCGTGGAGGGCGGGGCGGCCCCAGGGTCCCCGTCGGCCCTGGCCGTGGCCGAGGCCGGCTACGGGCCGCCGGCCCCCCTGGCCTATGAGGCCGGGACCGGGCAATTCTCCTACACCGCCGAGGATGAGGAGACGCTGCAGGAAGAGTCCAGGGGCCGGGGCGGGCGGCAGGTTGTCCTACTGGTCAGCCAGCCGGGTAACGGTGACAGGATCAGCTTCAGCCTGACCGTGAACCGTCCCCGCTTCAGCGCCGCCAAGAGGCCCCAGGGCCTGGCCGTGCTGGCCGGGACGGGCGTGGTGATCGGATCGCTGGTCGGCCTTCGTCGCCGCAACTTCAAATACAACGGCTGAGGCCGGGACCCCGCAGGTCCCCGACATGGCGGCAGGGCGCGGTCCGGCCCGCCCAGGGCCCGGCGGCGCCCCCCATGGCGGAAGATAGAGGATCCGCGGGGGGCCCGGCAGGGACGCCATTTCCCGTCGCGGAGGGGGACGCGGGGCTCCTGTCCCGCCAGGCAAGGTTGGAGCCTTCATGACCATCGGCAATCTCAGGCTGGCCGTCCAGCATCTGGCCTTCGTCGTCCTGACCTACGGGGCGCACTTCAAGATTTCCCTGGGGGCCTACGTCCCGTGTCTGTCCTGCCCCTTCATCGGCAGCTGCTCGGGGGGCTGCTACCTGATGGTCTTCCAGAGGAGCATGGGCTGGCTCTTCCTTCCTCTGGCCCAGGTGTTCGCCGGGGCGGGCTCCTGGGCCCAGGTCTGGCAGACCTTCGGCTACTTTCTCGGCGGCTTCGCGGTGTTCGCCGTCCTGGTGGCCATTCTCGGCAAAAGCTGGTGCGGCTGGATCTGCCCCTTCGGGCTGTTCCAGGACTGGATCACCTGGCTGCGCCGGGCCCTCGGGCTGCGGGAGTCCGAAATCCTGGACCGCCACAAGCGGCGCTTGTCGCGGGTCAAGTATGTGCTCCTGGCCTACCTGGCCGTGTCCCCGATCGCCGTCTCGTTTGGCTGGCTCTCCCGGGACTTCGTCCTGGCCTTCTGCAACATCTGCCCGGCCAAGATCATCATGCCCGTCTTCACCGGGGACATCCATCACCTGGGACTTAACGGCGACGGGGCCAGGATGGTCTTCTCGGTGCTGATCATGGCGATCACCGGGGGCATGGTCGTCGGCATGTTCTTCAAGGAGCGCTTCTTTTGCCTGGTCTGCCCGATGCTGGCCCTCATCAACCTCCTGAGCCGGCTCCACCTGCTGCGCCTGGTCAAGGACCCCATGGCCTGCCATGGCTGCGGCAACTGCCGCCGGAACTGCTCCATGGACAATGAGACGATTTACCGGGAGCGGGTCTCGAGCCGGGTCTACGACCCTGACTGCCTGGGCTGCTTCGGCTGCTCGGAGTCCTGCGCCTCCGACAGGTCGCTGTCGGTCGCCCTGGGCCCCCTCCGGCTCTTCTCCTCCTCCCGGGCCCATGCGGCCAGGCCGCTCTCCAAGGCTGGGCCATCATGACCGATCAGAGGGACAAGAGCCGCTGGCGCGACAAGGCCAGGGCCAGGGCCGACGCGGAGATAAGGCTTGAGTCAGAGGGCCTGCGGGACCGGGCCGACTATTTCCCGGAACTGGGCTACTTCCTGGAAATCCTGGCCGACGGCGGGGATCCGGGGCCGACGGCCCGCCGGGCGGGGCGGCCGACGGCGGCCGTCCTGTGCCTCCAGGCGCCCCTGGAGCTCATCCACGCCCACGGCTTCCAGCCCTTCAAGATCTTCGGCGGTGTCTCGGCCGCCGCCGGCCTGGCCGCGCCGTCCCTGCCGGCGATCATGTGCCCCATGCTCCGCTCGGCCGTGGGCAAGGCCATGCTGGGGGAGACGGCCGGGCCCGGGACCACGGCCCTCTGGGTCCTGCCGACGACCTGCGACTGGTCCGTGAAGCTGCCGGCCATGCTCGAGCGCTGCGGCCTGGAGATACCCGTGCCCAGCCACCGGCTGGAGCTGCCCCGCCTGAAGGACCGGGCCGAGAGCCAGGAGCGCTGGCTGGAGGAGGTCTACGGCCTCAGGAATTTCCTGAGGGGCATTTCCGGGCTCAAAAGGCTCCGCCCCGCCCTCAAGAACTCGATGGAGCTGTACCAGAGGGCCTGGCGGGCCCTGGTGGGGCTGGCCGAGCTCAAGAGGGCAGGCAGGGTCGCGGAGGCCTGGGCCCTGGTCATCGCCAACTCCTTCTTCTTCGACCGGGTGGAGACCTGGACCGCCCGCCTGGAGGGAGTCCTCCCCCGGCTTCGGGAAAACCGGCCCCGGGGCGGGGGCCGGCCGGTCTTCCTCGCGGGATCGCCCGTGTTTTTCCCCAACCTCAAGATTCCCCGCCTGCTGGAGGAGGCCGGCCTGGACGTGGTCATGGACGATCTCTGCTCCTCGGAGCGGCTCTTCCCCGGGGCCGCCCGCTACGACGACGACTCGGAGCACGGACTCCTCAGGGCCCTGGCCCAGCGCTACCACCAGGGCTGCCTCTGCCCGACCTTCGCCGACAACGACAGGCGGGTGAACAACATCGTTTCCCCGGCCCACAGGGCGCTGTTCCGCGGGGTGGTCCACCAGGTGCTGAAGGGCTGCCATCCCTTCGACCTGGAGGGCCTCCTCCTGGAGGGGCGCGTCAAGGCCGAGGGCCTTAAATTCATCCGCCTGGAGACGGACTACGGGGCCGAGGACGGCCAGAACATCCTGACCCGGCTGGAAGCCTTCCGCGGCACTCTGGGCTGAGGAAGGGAAGGCATGGACGGCGAGAACATGGGCTACCGCATAGGTTTGGACTTGGGCAGCACGGCCATCAAGATGGCCCTGGTCAGGGACGGCGACCTGGTCTGGAGCCGGCAGACCCCCACCGCCCCCGGCCAGGCGGGCCTGGCCAGGGACCTGGTCAGTGCGGCCCTGGACGAGCTGGGCCTGGCCGAGGGGGACATAGCGGGCGTCGCGGCCACCGGCTACGGGAAAAGGCTGGTCGGGACGGCCGGGCGGCTGGTGGACGAGATCTCGGCCAACGCCAGGGGGCTCTTCGCCCTGAGCCGGGGCCGCTGCCGGACCATCATAAACATCGGCGGCCAGGACCTGAAGGTCATCAGGCTCACCGAGGACGGGCTGGTGGACGAGTTCAGGATGAACGACAAGTGCGCCGCCGGCACGGGGCGCTTCTTCGAGCAGGCCGCCCGGATCCTGGACACGCCCCTGGAGAGCTTCGCCCGGCTGAGCCTGGCCGCCGACCAGCCCCTGGAGCTCAACAGCACCTGCGTGGTCTTCGCCGAGAGCGAGATGGTCTCGCTCCTGGCCAAGGGAGTCCGCCGCGAAAACATCATCCGGGGCCTGCACCACTCGGTCGCCAAGCGGGTCGGCCACCTGCTCGGCCATGGGCTGGTCAGCGGCGAGATTTACCTGGACGGCGGGCCGGCCCAGAACCAAGGGCTCCTCTCCGCCCTCGAGGACGAGCTCATGCTGGAGGTCAAGAAATTGCCCCAGCCGCAGTTCACCGTGGCCTTCGGGGCGGCCATCCAGCCATGAGCGGCGGCCCGGGGCCAACACCAGAACACTGAAGGAGCCTGTCAGATATGGAAGCCAAAATGTCAGCCCTGGACATGTTCGTCCATGCCGACTCGGTGGTCAAGACGGTGATGATTCTGCTTTTACTGGCCTCTTTGGCCTGCTGGGCGATCATCTTCGAGAAGAGCGTTATCCTGCGGCGGCTCGGCAGGGCCGTGGGGTCGTTCAGGAAGTTGGCCTCTGGCCTGGCCGGGGGCCAGGACATCCTCTCGGGCCCGGAGATGACCAGGGGCCTGGTCCGAGCCGGCCTGGCCGCGGCCAGCGACAAGGCCGGCCGCGAGAGCCGGGCCGACTTCCAGGGAAGGCTGGAGCGGATCATGCGGCTGGAACTGACGACGGTCCTGGAACGGGTGGGGCGCCGGGCGGTCTTCCTGGCCACGGTCGGGTCCATCGGCCCGTTCGTGGGCCTCTTCGGCACCGTCTGGGGCATCATGGACAGCTTCGCCGGCATCGCCGCCTCCGGCGAGACCAGCCTGGCCGTGGTCGCCCCCGGGATAGCCGAGGCGCTCTTCGCCACGGCCATGGGCCTGGTGGCGGCCATCCCGGCGGTGGTCGCCTACAACCGCATCTCGTCGGTCATGAGGAAGATTGCCCAGGAGGCCCAGGCGGCCATAACCATCTCAGGCGACCACCTGGCCAGGCTGCACTTCGAGCGGCTGGAGGCCGAAAACCCGGAAAGGAGCTGAGACATGTCCGTTTCCCTGGCCGGCGAGGACGACGGGGTCATCGCCGACATCAACGTCACCCCCTTCATCGACATCATGCTGGTGCTCCTGATTATCTTCATGGTCACCGCCCCGCTCATGCTGGGCGGGGTCCACATAAACCTGCCGAAGACCCCGGCCGGCCAGACCCTGGCCAGGCCCGAGCGGCCACTGGTGCTGACCCTGGATGCGGCCGGCCGCCTCTTCGTCGGCCGCGAGGAGGCGCCGGGGGGCGACCGCCTGGAATGGTTCAGGAAGCTGGCCCTGGAGTCCGAGAGCGGGGAGATCTTCCTGAGGGGCGACGTCGAGATAAAGTACGGCCGGATGGTCGAGCTGATGGGGGATCTGGGTCAGGCCGGCTTCGCCAGGATCACCCTGGTCTCCCTGTCAGGGGACGATCGCCGGGAAGCGGCCGAGTCCTCCCCGGAAGCCTATCGGACGGCGGCCAGTGACCCGGCCCTATGAGCGCCGGGTCGTCTGGTGGTCGGCGGCGGCGGCGTTCCTGATGCACCTCCTGGCCATAGGCGGCCTGGCCCTGGCCTCCATGGACAGGCCCCAGGGGCGGATGCGGACGTTGGCGGTCATGGATCTGGCCCTCTTCGATCCCTACGGCGGCCAGCCGGGGGGCGGCCCCGTCGACGAGCAGCCGGCCGAGGCCTCGCCCGAGCCCGAGCCGGAACCTGATCCCGAGCCTGAGCCGGAACCCGAGCCCGAGCCGGAGGAACCCCTGCCCATGCTGGAGAGCGCGGCCGAGACGGCCGAGGAGGCCCCCCTGCCCCCACCCCTGCCGCCCCCTCCGGAACCCAAGCCCAAGCCCAAGCCGGAACGCCGTCCCAAGCCGAAAAGGGACGAGGGGGCGAAACACCACGGGCACCGCCCCCGGCAGGAAGGCCAGGGCGAGGGCAGCCAGGGCGGCGGGGCTGGCCCCGGGGGCGGCCAGGGGGGCACTGGTGGTGGGAGCGGGCGTGGGGATCGGGGCGCCTTGGCCGCCTACACCTCCAGGGTGGTGCGGACGCTTGAGCGGAACAAGAAGTACCCGTCGCAGGCCAGAAACGCCGGCCTCACGGGCGAGGCCGTGGTCACCTTCACCCTGGACGCCAGGGGCCGGGTAACGTCCTCCAGGCTGGCCAGGAGCTCTGGCCACCAGAGTCTCGACGACGAGGTGATGGCCCTTCTCAGGCGGTCCTCCCCGCTGCCGTCGTTTCCCCGCGAACTGGACAGGCAGGAGTTGACCCTGACCGTTCCCCTAAAATTCCAGCTGCGCTGAAAAAAAAAGGACAAGAGGCCGCATGACCGCGACGCGCAAAGCGCTGAAGCCCGCCATCATTCTTATTGCCCTGGCCCTGGTTGCCTGGATCGCCCTCCGCGGGTGCGGCGGCCAGGAGGAGGTCAGCTACCTGACCGAGCAGGTCAGGAGGGGAGACATCGTCAAGACGGTCGCCGCCACCGGCGAGGTCTCGGCCGTCCAGCTGGTCAGCGTCGGGGCCCAGGTTTCCGGACAGATCAGGGTGCTGGCCGTCGCGTTGGGACAGGAGGTGAAGAGCGGCGATCTCATCGCCGAGATAGAGTCGACCACCCAGCGGAACGATCTGGAGATAAACAAGGCCAAGCTCAGGACCTACGAGGCCCAGCTGGCCGCGCGGGAGCTGTCGCTGAAGGTGGCCGAGAGCCAGTTCGCCCGCGAGAGGAAGCTGAGCGCCGGCCACGCATCCTCCGACGAGAGCCTGGAGAACGCGGAAAACGCCCTGGCCTCGGCCAGGGCCGGCCTAGACGAGATCCGATCGCTCATCACCCAGGCCCGGGTCTCCGTTGGCACAGCCGAGACCAACCTGGGCTACACCAGGATTGTCGCCCCCCTTGATGGGACCGTCGTCTCCGTCCAGGTGGAGGAGGGCCAGACTGTCAACGCCAACCAGAGCGCCCCGACCATAGTCCAGGTGGCCGACCTCAGGCGGATGGAGGTCAGGATGCAGATATCCGAGGGCGACATCACCAAGGTCCGGCCGGGCCTGCCAATCAGATATACCATCCTGTCCGAGCCAAGCCGGGTTTTTGACGGGGTGCTGGACTCGGTGGATCCTGGGCCGGCCGCCCTCTCCGACGGCGGCTACCAGGGTGCCACCGACTCGTCCACGGCCGTCTTCTACTACGGCAAGCTGCTGGCCCCCAACGATGACGGCGTCCTGCGCATCGGCATGACGACCCAGAACACCATCACCATAGCCGAGGCCAGGGAGGTCCTGATCGTCCCCTCGATAGCCGTCGCCAGGCGCCGCGGCCGCAGCCTCGTCCAGGTCATGGACAATGGCCGGCCGGTGGAGCGGGAGGTGACGACGGGCCTTTCGGACGACATGAGCGTCGAGGTCCTTGGGGGGCTTGGGGAGGGCGAGCTGGTGGTGACCGCCCAGATGAGCGCCTCGGAGCTGGCCGAGGCCTCCACCGTGCGATCCAGGGGCGGCAACGCCCAGCGCGGCCTGATGGGCGGTCCCCAGGGCGGTGGTCGCCCCCAGGGTGCCCGCCCCGGCGGCAGGTGAGGCACGGCATGAACATAATCGAGTTGAGCGGCGTCAGCAGGGTCTTCGGCCAGGGCGAGAACCGGGTCGAGGCCTTGCTGGACATAAACCTCGAGATCAGGCGGGGGGACTTCGTGGCCGTCGTCGGCCAGTCCGGCTCGGGCAAGACCACCCTAATGAACACCATCGGCTGCCTGGATCCGCCGTCCGGAGGATCCTGCCGCATTGACGGCATCGAGACCGGGGGGCTTTCCCCACGTTCCCTGGCCAGGGTGCGGGGCCGCAAGGTCGGCTTCGTCTTCCAGCGCTACAACCTGCTGCCAGCCTTGACCGCCATGGACAACGTGGCCCTGCCGGCGGTCTACGCCGGGCTGAGCCAGCGGGCCAGGACGGAGAGGGCCAAAGGGCTCTTGATCCGCCTGGGCCTGGGCGACAAGCTGGGCAGTCTGCCCCATGAGCTCTCCGGGGGCCAGCAGCAGCGGGTCAGCATCGCCCGGGCCCTGATGAACGGCGGGGACATAATCCTGGCCGACGAGCCCACGGGGGCCCTGGATTCCCAAAGCGGCCTCCTGGTGATGGGTATCCTGCAAGGGCTGCACCGGGAAGGGCACACAATCATCCTGGTCACCCATGACCCGGCCCTGGCGGCCCATGCCCACAGGGCCATCGAGCTAAGGGACGGCCGGATCATCGGCGATGACCGCCGGATCCCGCCAGGCGGCGGGAAAGGCCACCGGAACCAGGTGGAGGACCATGTCAGGCCCCTGGTCTTTTACCGCGACCAGCTGCTTGAGGCCCTGAAGATGGCCGTGCAGGCGATCATGTCGCACAAGCTGCGCTCGCTTCTGACCATGCTGGGCATCATCATCGGCATAGCCTCCGTGGTGGCCGTCGTGGCCCTGGGCCGGGGCTCCCAGGAACAAATCATGTCCAGCATCAGTGCCATGGGCACCAACACCATCACCGTCTACCCTGGCAGCGGCTTCGGCGACCGCAACCGCGGCCGGATCAGGACCCTGACCGTCTCCGACTCCGATCTCCTGGCCAGGCAGAGCTATCTGGACAGCTCCACCCCCGTCACCTCGACCTCCGGCATGCTGGTCTACGGCAACCAGTCCCTCACGGCCAGCCTGACCGGGGCGGGGGAACAGTTCTTTGAGGCCAGGGGCCTGCGCATGGCCCTGGGGCGCCCCTTCACCGAGGATGACGTGAGGGAGGTGGCCTCGGTGGTGGTCATTGATCCCAACACCAGGGACAAGCTCTTCCCGGGGGGTGACGACCCCCTGGGCCAGACCGTGCTCTTCCGGCGCCAGCCCTTGCTGGTGATCGGGGTCACGAGTCCCCAGAACGCCCTCTTCGGCCCCACGGACCAGCTGAGCCTCTGGTCGCCCTACACCACGGTCATGAGCAAGATCACCGGCGAGCGGTACATCAGCTCCATAGTGGTCAGGGTCAACGACCTGGTAAGCTCCCAGGTGGCCGAGAAGAACCTGACCGACCTGCTGAGGGTCAAGCACGATGGCCGGACGGATTTTTACACTCAAAACACGGACAGCATCAAGCAGACTATCGAGAGCACCAGCCGGACCATGACCCTGCTCATATCCTCCATCGCCCTCATCTCCCTGGTGGTCGGCGGCATAGGGGTGATGAACATCATGCTGGTCTCGGTGACGGAGCGAACCAGGGAGATCGGCACCCGCATGGCCATCGGGGCCAAGCCCTTCAACATAATGGAGCAGTTTTTGATTGAGGCCGTGCTCCTGTGCCTCATTGGGGGGCTCGCCGGGATAATGTTGTCCGGGGCCGTGGGCATCGCCTTCAACAGACTGTCGAGCGACTTCATCATGTCATTCTCGACGGCCTCCTTCGTTTTGGCCCTTTGCTGCTCATCGTTTATCGGGATAGCCTTCGGGTTCATGCCGGCCCGCAGCGCTTCCCGGCTCAATCCCATCGAGGCCCTGTCCTACGAGTGAGTCAAAGAGGTCACATGATGAAAACAGCCGGCCTGATGTCCCTGGCCATCGCTGTCCTGGCCGTCGCCTGCGCCAGGGTCCAGGCCCCGGACCAAAACCTCGCCGAGCGACTGGCCTATGACTCCCAGGCCAAGGAACGCTATCGGCTGGACCCCCAATGGTGGAAGATTTACGGGGACCGGCGGCTTGATCGGCTGGTCGAGAAGGCCCTCGAGAACAACATCGACCTGGCCAAGGCGGCCCTGGGCGTAACTAGGGCCCTCTACCAGGCCAGGCAGCAGCAGGGAGGACTCCTGCCGCAATTCACCAGCGGGGGAGGGGCCTCGGCCAGCAAAAACATCAAGACTGGCGGCCCTCCCGACACCTCCGTGAGCGGCAATCTGCGGCTGAGCTACGAGATCGATCTTTGGGGCAAGCTGGCCGACGGCCTCAAGGCCCAGGAGTTGGAATACCTGGCCACCCTCGAGGACCGGGAGGCGGTCAGGCTGACCCTGGTCAACGGCGTGGTTGACCTCTACTATCATCTCGCCTATCTGAACGACGCCCTCAAGTCCACGGAGATCAACCTCGAAAACTACAGGGCCCTGGAACGGAATATCCTGGTCAAGCGCGAGGCCGGCAAGGTGGCCATCGTCGAGCCGGCCCAAGCCCGCCAGTCGGTGCTGAACTCAGAGAACACCATTGCCGACCTGGAGGGCCAGATCCAATCAGTCGAGCAAAGCCTGCGGGACCTCCTGAATCTCGGTCCCGGCGACTTGCTGGATCTGGCCGGCCTCAGCCTGTCCGGCCTGGAGATCGTGGAGGTCAACCTGGACATCCCGCTGTCTGTTCTGGCCAACCGCCCCGACCTGAAAGCGGCCGAGTTCCGCCTGAGAAAGGCCCTGAAGAACGTTGACGCGGCCGAAAAGGGCTGGCTGCCCTCCATCACCCTGGGCGGAGCCCTGGAGTCGTCCGGGCCCAACCTGGGCCAGCTTATGAGCCGGCCGACTGCCAGCGGCTCGCTGTCGATCAACCTGCCCTTCCTGCAGTGGAACACCGTGTTCTGGAACCTTCGCCTTTCCGAGACAGACTTCGAGGGCGTCCGCCTGGACTACGAGAAGACCCTGACCACGGCCCTGAACGAGGTGTCGGCCTACGTGAGGGACTACGAGAGGGCCCTGCGGGTTCTCTCCAACAACGAGGAGAAACAGGCGTTCGACCTAAACATCAGCCAATATTACCGCCAGCGCTACGAGAGCGGGGCCGCTGAGCTGTCCGACTGGCTGGGGGCCCAGAACACGCTTAATTCCTCCCGGCTGGCCACGCTCAACAGCCGCTACCAGGTCATGCAGAGCGAGAACATGGTCTACAAGGCCATGGCCGGCCGCTACGTTGACACTGCGGAGGAACTGGCCGGATCTGGGCCGTGATGTGGGCTGGGGGACGCATGCGACCGCTGCGCCTTACAATCCTAGCGGCGTCGGCAGTTCCAACGGGGAAGGGAAGGCCAGCATTGGCCATACTTTGTGCCTTTAAGGTAAATATTATCAACTGCTTTTTCAGTTCCCATAGTTGGTTTTTATTGCTTCAGCAAAAGTTACTTAAATATTGAAAGAATCAAAGACAATTTTCAAAGCATAATTAATAATTATGTTTTGAAACCACATTTTAGGGATTGTATTGATTCCCTATATATTAAATTCTTCTATAATATTATCAACTGAGAGACCTTCATTCCAACATTGGGAAGAAACTCAGGGGCTGCCAGAATATCTGGAAATCATGCATGCCTGCCTGGGTCGTCTGAATGCCGTAACTGGCTGTGGGCGGCAACTCCAATTCGCCTAAAAAATCACGTTCCATGCGAGGCCTGAAATTACGCCTGAATACTGGCGTAGCTTCAGGCGTTAGGGGCCGCTCCAAGTTAAAGACTTCAAAAATAATTTTTTAAACATTTTTTAGATTTTCATGAGCGATGAAAAAGCCTCAAAAAAAGACTGGACTCGTTAAAAAAAATATGTTAACT
>JAISEK010000142.1 GCA_031264145.1 Deltaproteobacteria bacterium | reverse complement strand
ATTGTTTTTTCTGGTTGTCCAGTGTTTTTTTTCGTCCAAAATTTCCTTTGTGATATTGATATGTTAACATTTTTATGCCATGGCACGATTATTGCTTATTTTTTCAGTTCGCTGTAGTGATATTGAAATGTCTCGAAAAAACGGCTTTCTCGGATTACTGGATACAGACCAACCCATCGGGTTCCTTCCTGTCCAAAATCGCCTCCAGGAACCCTTTGGCCCTTCTGGGGGACGAGGCCGAGAAGGTCTCGGAAAAAATCCTCGGCCTGGCCGAGGTGGGAAGCCTCGGGCCCGGGCCGGCCTTGTTCCAGACAGGGTATCTGACGATTGACAAGGTCACTGCCTTTGATGGCGGAGGCACGGCCTTTACCATGAAAATACAAAATTTAGAGATAAAAAGAACCAATATACCTCTTTTTGAAGACACCATTTACGGTCTCCTGGGCCGCGACCCGGCCACCGAAAAGGATGCCTTCAGAAGCGCGGTGGTGACCAGGGACCAGGCCAGGCTCACTGAAATAATGGATTCCGTCTTCGCCGGCCTTCCGGCCGAACACCACTCCAACAACGAGTCTTGCTACCGTAAGGTGCTGTACGGCTACTGCCACAAGTTTGGCCGCATCGTGATCCCTGAGCGCAAAGGGGCCATAGGCAACTCCGACCTTGTGGTGATTCTTCCGGGGCGACTGTACGCGGTAATCGAGCTTAAATTCGACGCCGGCGACGAGACCCCGAACCAGGCGCGGCTTGTGTCCAGACTGGCCCTGGAGGCCTTGGCGGCCATCGAGAAGAAGGACTATTGGCGGCCATTCCGGTCCGAGGCCAAGGAACTCGTCAAGATAGGGCTTGGCGTCTCATATCGGGGCCAGTGTCTGGCCTTGGTGGCTGGATCAGGCCCCGTGAGCGGCGCCAGGAGTTCGCCCCAGTAGGCGGGCCGGGCTTTTTGCGGGTCATTTCCGCGCCATCGGCTTCCGGGGCCAAGGTCCTGGCGAGACAGGCCCGGCCGCGCCACGGACAGGAGCGGTCCCAGGCATGGCTGGAGGCAAAGGGAGCCCCAGGCGACCACCGGGCCGCCATGGCCGGGCCACCCGCCTGCCGTTGGCCCCCCGGACGCCGTCCCGGCCACCGGGGAGTTTACCAAGACAGGCTTGGAGGCCCTCCCCAGGCCGGCAAGTCCTTTCCCGCGGCCTGACAATGGCCGGCGAGGGCCTTTTGGCCAGGGACGGGACTTTGCCCCCGGGCCAGGGCCCAAGGCCGCCAGGCCACGCCTGGCCGGGAAATGCCGGGACCGCCGTCAGACGAAAACGGCAAAAAGCGGAATTTTGCCGCCGGATCGGCTATATTGTCCCCAGGCCCAAGGCCTGGGCCCCATTGTTTCCGCGAACAGCGCCCGAGGCGCGGGGGGGCAGGCCCAGGGGCCAGGGGAGAGGCCAAAGTGTCCGCTTGCACGACCCTTAGGGTGACCTGGGATGGCTTGACGGTGGGCTGGCTGAAGCAGCCGGCCAGAACGACGGACATGTCCTTCGAGTATGACCCTGGCTGGCTAGGCGGAGGCCATCCGGCCATTTCCCTGTCCCTGCCCCTATCCGGCCAACGGCTCGACGCGCGGACCTCAAAAAATTATTTCGGCAATTTCATGCCGGAAGGCGAGGCCCTGTCCTGGATAGCGGCCTGGAAAAGGGTCAGCGGGGCGGATCCGTTTGATTTCCTGGCCAAGTTCGGGACCGAGGTCGCCGGCGCGCTGTCGATTTTTCCGATCGATGATCCCCCACGACCCATGTCGGCCCACCCCATTGATGATGGGTCCTATAGGGATGTGACTGATATTGTCATCAAATCATTACATTCAAGCAAAAAAGAAAACTTTAATTTAGTTGTCGCTACAAATAGCAAAATATCTTTAGCTGGAGCACAAAATAAATTACCAATTTATTGGCATGACAATAAAATTTTGATTCCTGAAAATAATTCAGACGCACCAACGACTCATATAATTAAACCTGAATCAACTAGATTTAAGCATTTACAGTTTAATGAATCATTTTGTATGGATCTTGCCTTGGCGATAGGGCTACCTGTGCCCGAATCAGAAATTATATATCTTGATAAAATTCCTATTTTTATTGTTAAACGTTATGATAGAAAATATGATTCACATAAAAAGTTACAAAGAATTCACCAAGAAGATTTTTGTCAAGCAATGAATATTGATAAAGCATATAAATATCAGGAAAATAATGGGCCAGGAATAAGCGATTGCACTATTTTCTTGCTTAATACAGTAAAAATATCAAATTTTGAACATTATAATTTCATTAAATGTATTATATATAATTATTTAATTGGAAATTGTGATGCCCACGCTAAAAATTTTTCTATTATTCATAATATTGATTTTAATAATTTAAGTAAAAATAATGCAACATACTCTTTAGCTCCTTTTTATGATTTAGTTTGCACTATATATTACCCTATGCTTTCTAAAACTTTGGCTATGTTTCTTGGATATAATAAAAATCATGAAATATTAAGTATAGATTCATTAAATAAACTGAAAAATGATTTTAATATTGATATAAATATTTTTTTAGATTTAATTTACAGTTTACTCGATGAAATAAATACAAAATTAAATTATATATATGAAAAACATATATCACTCCATGGATTTCATCATTTTTATAAAAAATTATACAATATAATTACCAGCAACTCCAGAAATCTAAAAAAACAACTGGACGGCTTGTCGAATCGCTCCCGCCTCGCCGGCCCTGGGGCCACGACAGGCCACGGACAGCGGCGAGATTGACGGGGCAAGGCGGCCTGGTTTCCCGGGTCCCGCCGCGGGAGGCCCGGGCCGCCGCCATTTGGCCGCCTGGAGCGCATTTTCACGGATCGTCGCCGGGGGCACGGCCCAACCGCCAGGCCCAGGGCCCGCCCAAGGGGCGGCGGGCCCATCGCCCCGGCCAGGAAGGCCCCGGCGGCCCCTGGACCGCCAGGTGCCTACTTGTCGGTGGCCGTCCAGACGCCGTCCCAGTCATCGGGAGGGTTCTCCTGGAGGCTCAGGGCCCTCTCCAGGTAGACGGCGTACAGCCTGGTCCCTGGATGGTCGCCGTGGAGGGCCGAGAGGGCCTCGGCGGCCAGCCCGAATTCCCCCCGCCGGTAGAGCCCCGCGGCCTCCTCCCAGGCCAGCAGCTCGGCCCCCCGTTCCCCGGCCTCCCCGAGGCGCATGGGCTCGAAGGCGCTCA
The DNA here is from genome assembly GCA_031264145.1 of Deltaproteobacteria bacterium. GTDB lineage: Bacteria > Desulfobacterota > Desulfarculia > Adiutricales > Adiutricaceae > JAIRNQ01. The sequence goes on along the minus strand of JAISEK010000142.1, from coordinate 17,366 downwards.
CCGGCCGCAGCCGGCCCTTGACCCTGATGGAGTCTATGAACCTGAAGGCGAAGGCGTCCCCGCAGCCCCGCATGGTTTCGGCGCTCACCACTATCCCCGCCCCGTACCGCCCGCAGAGGCCCTCCAGGCGGGAGGCCAGGTTCACGTTGTCCCCGATGATGGTGTAGTTCACCAGGTCCCTCGAGCCCATGTCGCCCACGAAGGCCAGGCCCGTGTGGAGGCCGATCCCGATCCTTATCTCCAGCCCGAGGCTGGCCCTCAGCCGCCCGTTGACGCCTGGAATGGCCTCCTGCATGGCCAGGGCCGTCCCGACGGCCCGGAGGGGGTGGCCAGGGACGTCCAGGGGGGCGTTCCAGTAGGCCATCAGGGCGTCGCCGATGAACTTGTCCAGCGTCCCCCGGCTGGCCCGGACCAGGGCCGTCATCGCGGAAAAGCAGCCGTTGAGGAGGGCCACCACCTCACGGGGCCTGAGGTTCTCGGAGATGGAGGTGAAGCCCCGGATGTCGGAGAACATTATGGAGAGCTCCCGCTCCTGCCCCCCGAGGAGGCTCTCCCTGTCCCCGGTGATGCGCCCGGCCACCTCCGGGCCCACGTAGCGGGAGAAGGCCTCCCTGATGGCCAGCCTCCGCCCCTCCTCGCGCTGGAAGCGGGCCAGGGCCAGGAGGCTCCCGGCCAGGCAGACGGTCATGGCCGCGTAGAGGGGCGAGACGAAGAGCCCCCTGGCGAACAGCGCCCTGGAGGCGAGGACGGCCCCGGCCACGAGGGCAACCCCTGCCGGGATGTACAGGCGGGGCCGGGCCAGGCCGAAGGCCACCGTGGAGAGGAGGCCCGAGAGGAGGATGGCGGCCATCTGGAGGGCCGGGGCCCAGGCCGGGCTGACGATGGCGTTGCCGGCCAGGATGGCGTCCACGACGGCGGCGTGGATCTCCACCCCGGGGTAGGAGGGGTCGAGGGGCATGGCGTGGATGTCCGACAGGCCCATGGCCGAGGTGCCGACGAAGGCGATCCGGCCCCCGAGCTCCTCCCGGGGGACGCTCCTCTCCAGGACCTTGGCGGCGGAGTGGTAGGGATAGGTCCCGCGGGGCCCGGCGAAGGGGACGAGCATGAAGCCCTGGGGGCTCACCGGGACGGAGAGGCCGCCCAGGCCCACGGACCTGAGGCCTTCCGGGCCCGAGACCAGGTCCAGCGTGTCCAGGCCGGCCGCCAGCATGAGGGACCGCAGGGCCAGGGAGGGGAAGACGCCGTCCCCGGCCCGCACGACCAGGGGGATCTGCCGGACGAGGCCGTCCTGGTCCGGGATGGCGTTGACGAAGCCCACGGGGGCCGCATCGAGGAAGGCGGGGAGGGAGGCCAGGACGCGCCCGGCGTCCGGGAGGCCGTCCAGGGCCGGGACGGCCCCTGGCCCCAGGCGCTCGGCGATCCCGACCGAGGGCGGCGGCCCGGGCGCGGCCGGGCCAGCCTCCCGGTAGTCCACGTAGGCACCCAGGACCACCGGGGCGCGCCCTATGGCCCGGGCCAGGAGGCGGTCGTAGTCCCTGAGTTCGTCCGGCAGGCCGGGAAAATCCACTGTCACGTCCCTGTCCCGGAGGAGCTCCTCCCTCATCCTGTCGGGCGAGGAGCGGTCGGGCTCGGGAAAAAGGACGTCGATGCCCACGGCGGCCAGCCCGTAGAAGGCCAGCGAGTCCAGGAGGTCGGCCACCCTGTAGCGGGGCCAGGGCCATTGCCCGTAGGCCGCCAGCGAGGCCTCGTCGATGTCGATGATGACCGGGACCGCCGAGGGCCGGGGGCTGGCCCGCAGGGGCAGGAGATGGTCGTAGATCCTCAGATCCAGCCGGGTGGCCAGCCCAGGCCGCAGGAGGAACAGGGCGGCCATGGCCAGCGTGGCCAGGGCCCCGACGAGGGGCACGGCCAGCCGCCCCAGGAGCCTGGCCGGGCGGGAAAGGGCGGCCGGGATCACCATGGCGGCCGGCCAGGGCCTGGGGCCGGGATCCTCATGACGGCCTGAAGGCCCCGGCCAGAAGGCTCTCGTCGGGGAACCGGGCGTAGATCGAGGGGAGCAGGTCCCGTATCCCGGCCAGGCACCCGGCCAGCTCGGGGTCGAAATGCCTGCCGGCCTCGCCGGCCACGTAGTCCAGGGCCACCGCGAAGGGCCAGGGCCTCTTGTAGCAGCGGGGCGAGACCAGGGCGTCGAAGACGTCGGCCAGGCTGGCGACGCGGGCCTGCAGCGGGATGTCCTCCCCGGCCAGTCGGCCCTCGTCGGTGGTCCCGGCGTAGCCCCGGCCGTCCCATCTCTGGTGGTGGTGGAGGGCGATGTCCCGGGCCATGTCCGCGATGTCGCCCAGGCCGTCGGCCAGGATCGAGGCCCCGATGGCCACGTGCCCGCGCATGACCGCGAACTCGTCGGGGTCGAGCCGGCCGGGCTTCTTGAGGATGAGGTCGCTGACCCCGACCTTGCCGATGTCGTGGAGCATGGCCGCCAGGCGGATGCGGCCCTTCTCGTGGCGGACGAGGTCCTGGTCCAGGCCCCTCATGGTGGCCCAGAAGTGGTAGATCTCGGCGGCGATGGCCCCGACCCTCTCGGCGTGGGGGCCGGTCTCGAAGGGATCGTGGACCGCGGCCATGCGCAGGATGCCGTAGATGCCGCGCCGCTCGGCGGCGCTGCGCTCCAGGATGCCGGAGACCTTGCGCGCCAGCGCCAGGCAGTCGCGCTCCATCTCCTCGGAGAAGGGCCGGGGCGCCCCGTCGAAAGGGTCGAGGCTGTTTATGAGCTGCATGACCCCCAGCGTCCGGCCCCGGCTGCCGGGCAGCGGCAGGGCCAGGACCGACCGCGTGGCGAAGCCGGTCCTCCGGTCGAAGACGTCGTTGAACCTGTAGGGGGCGCCCGGGAGGAGGGCCCGGACGTCGGGGACCCGCAGCGGCCGGCCGGTGGCGGCCGCGTAGCCGGCGATGGAGTCCAGCGAGACCGGGATGCGGATGGCCTCGTAGGCGTACCGGTGGGCCTCGCCGACGGAGAAGAGGACGTCGTTGTGGGTGTAGGCGAAGGCCAGCTGGCCGTCCTCCTTGAGGAAGATGGTCCCCGCCTCGGCCTGGGTGATCTCCCTGGCCTTCAGGAGGATCCGGTCCAGGAGGGAGGCGTCGTCGCGGTAGGCCGAGAGCTCCTCCAGGAAGAGGGCGATCATGTCGTCGCTCCGCCGGTTGTGCCGGAAGGAGCCCAGGGTGAAGGACAGCCCCTCCCTCCCGACCAGGGCCTTGGCCTGGCCGGCCTTCCCCAGCTCCCACAGCCTTTTCCCCAGGGCGTCGAGCTCCGCGTCGGTCCTGAGCGGGTCGTGGTGGGAAAGGACCAGCCGCCGGGTCCCGGCCCTGGCCGCCAGCTCCATCCAGTCCTCCCAGGCCGAGTGCCCGAAGCCCCGCTGGATGTTCACCCGGCCGTACTGGGCGTCGACCACGGCCAGGTCGGCCCCCCCGAGGAACCCGACCGCCTCCCTCCGGGCCGCCGGGTCCTCGGCGATCTCGTGGTCGCCCGTGTAGAGGAGGACGGCGTCGTCGGCGCAGACCCGGTAGCCCAGGCAGCCGCCCGGGTGGCAGGTGGCGAACGTCTCCACGCTGGCCCGGCCCCCCTGGCCCAGGGCGACGCTCTGCCCGGCCCGGACCAGCCTCGGGACGACCGCGCCCCTCAGCTGGGCGAAGGGGACGGGGAAGAAGCCGCACCGGAAGAAGTAGTCCGGCAGGGGCTCCAGCCACTCCGGGAGGTACAGGAACGTGGTCCAGCCCGGGAGGTGGAGGGGCCTGAAGAACCACAGGCCCACTATGTGGTCGGCGTGGCCGTGGGAGATGAAGACGTGGGCCTCGCCCTCGTCGGGCAGGCCCTCCCCGGCCTTCCGGAGGCCGGTCCCGGCGTCCAGGAAGATCATGTCGCCTTGGCCGGTCCGGACCTCCAGGCAGGCGGTGTTGCCGCCGTAGAAGGACATGCCCGGGTCGGACACCGCGATGCTGCCCCTCACTCCGCGCAGGGTGATCTCCATGGGTCTAATGTCCCCCGTCCAGGGCCCGGCGGGCACCGTCCAGGCCTGGCCAGCCGGGGGCGCGGGCCGTGCCGGCGGGCCGGCCCCAGGGGCCGAAAATAATCGCCCCCATGCCTAAAATGACCAGGCGACGCCCAGATTGGCGTAGTCCTGCCCGTACTCGTAGAGGGCGCTGGACGAGTCGTTGTCGGAGCGCTGGTAGCCGGCCTCCACGGACCAGGCCTCGTCAATCCGATAGGTCAGGTTCAGGCCCAGGCGCCAGCGGTCGTCCCGCCGGTCCTCCCTCTCCAGGATGGTGGCCGGTCCCCTGAACGACTGCCGGGTGAAGCCGGCGAAGGGGACGGCCTCCAGGCCATGGGGCAGCTTGACCGCCAGGCGGGCCGTGGCCTCGAGGCCGTCGTAGCCGTAGTCGTCCCTCTTGGCCCGGGCCCCCAGGTAGCGCCCCCCCACCATGAGCTCGTGGTTGTCGGCCCCGAAGAACAGCCGCCCGTAGGCACCCAGCCAGCCGTAGCCGCCGTTTCTCGGGGAATCCCTGGAATAGTCCCTCTTGTCCAGGGCGCCCTTGAGCAGGAGATGGAACGTGGGCCTGGCCGCCCACAGGAACGTCCCCTCCAGGCCGTAGGAGGCCACTCGCTGGAAAAGCTCGTAGTCGATGGCCTCGGCCTTGAGGCGGGCCTCGGCCAGGGTACTGGGGCCTAGATGCCTGGCCCCCAGGGCGGCCCGGCCCCACTGGAGTTCCCGGCCATGGGCGGCGGCGAGGGCGCTCTCCTCGTTGCCCCGCCAGAAGGTCCCGACGTCCCCGACCAGCCACCAGGGGCTGTCCCTGTAGGCCCGCCAGGCCAGGTCCAGGTCGGCCCCGAGGTAGGCCCCGAAGGTCCCCTTCCCCCGCGCGCCGGGCACCGTCACCCGCCAGGACCCCAGGTCCAGGACCTCCGAGGCCGGCCCCAGGTTGGCGTTGGAGTCGTAGAGGGCCCCGGCCCGGATCCGGCCGTGGAACTGGAGGTTGGCGTAGCGGGCCTCCATGGCCTCCAGGGCCCGGTCCGTCTGCTCCAGGCCGACGTCCCCGTCCAGGGCCCTGACCATGGCCAGGCTGCGCCCGGCCGCCTCCCGGTCGCCCAGCCGCATGTAGACCTGGGCCAGGGCGGCGAAGAGCCCCGGTTCCCGGGGGTGCCTCTCGATCAGCGTCTCGTACAGGGCCACGGCCTGGTTCAGGCGCCCGGCCCTGGCCGCGGCCTGGGCCGCCCCCAGGCAGACCGCGTCGTCGGCCGGCCAGGCCCGCAGGAGGCCCATGTAGGCGTCGTAGGCCTCCCCGGCCTGGCCCCTGGCCAGAAGCTCCTGGGCCCGGGCCTTGGAGAGCTCCAGGTCGGCCGAGTGGCTGGTCTCGGCGGGCGCGGGCCTGGGGGCCAGCATCAAGGAGACAGCCATCGCCAGGATGACTATGACATGTTTTTTTGCGTCCGTCATTTAATGCCCGTTCTATTTTCCGGTCAATAGGTTCTTGCCAGGGAATAGCCGCTTAGTGAGTCGGGAATTGATACCGTCACGATCAGGCTATTTACCATGACGCTCGCATCCCCGCCGACGAAGGTATTGGGAATCCAAATTCCGGTGTTGCCCGGGACATGCGAGCTCCCGCTGAATCCCTGAATCCAGTATTCGGCGCCTGACACCACGCCCGTTCCGCCATACAAGGTGAACACGCCGCTGTTTAAGCCGTTTCCGACTATGATGCCATCGAATATGGTCGCCGTCCCCAGATTGACTGAGAAACCAAAACTCAACATTGAGAATGCTGGAGAGAAGATTGTCACGTTATTGATCTCATATCTGGCGATCAGACCACCGCCACTTCCCCCGCCGGCCGAGGCCACCAGCAGGTCGCCCAGGCCCTGGTTGGCCAGGGCGATGTCGCCCAGGGGCGAGTCCGGGGGGACCAGGCTGCCCGAGGTCCCGAACAGCAGGGGCTCCTCGTGGGTCTCGGTATCGGGTGACGGCTCGGGGGCGGCCGCGGCCACCCCGGCGCCGCCCCTGAAGGCCAGGCTGGTGCCCAGCTCCCGGCGGTCGGACGGGGTGATGGGCTCGACCCGCGCGGGATCGTCGGGCACGGTGATCTTGTTCCCGCTGGGGATGTCGAGGCCGTTGACGAAGACGTTGCGGGTGGTGTTCTCCACGTAGACCGTGGTCAGCCCGTCCATGGTCCTGACGCTTATGATGGTCCCCCGTATGCCGACCAGGGCCTCGGGGGTGCTGACCTTGAAGCCCGCGGGGTTGGCCTCCACGATCCTGCCGGTGATGAAGCGGCCCAGGCCCTGCAGGACGTGGCCCTCAAATCTCTGGTCCCGGCCAACGTCGACATAGTCGCGGATCTCTATGGTCGTGTTGCCGCCAAGGCTGACGATGCTGTCGTCGTCGAAGAGGATCTTGACCCTCCCGGTGGCGTCGGTGCTGATGGAGTCCGCGGCCCTGATGGCGGAGTCGGGCAACAGCTCCTGGCCCCGTCCCTCCCGGATCAGGCTGGCCCCGGGGGTCAGGGCCATGACCCGGCCTATGTCCCCGTCGGCGGCCCCGGCGCCATGTGAGCCCACCATGACAAATAGACATGCTATAATATTATAAATTAACAAATTTTTATAAAACTTTATATTAATATAAGACAAAATTTTTACCTCTTATTTAATTGTTTCTGCTAATTTTTATTACTAATTTGCACTAAATAAATCTATTACTTATATTATAAAAATTTAAATCATAATAAATACCAATTATAGATTATACAAATGGCAGAAGGTATAAATAAAAAACAAAAAAACCTAGCGACAAACCGTAAATTGGTTTGCTGCTAGGCTTTTTTATTTGATTATGGAACCAGGCCAAGACCTGGACAGATTTTGGGCTTGATTTCTCGCGGCTAGAAGCTAGAGAGAGAGAGAGACCTGCGTTTAAGTGTGGGGGACATTTCTGGACCCTGCCTTCCTCGGGCTTTGGCCTAAATCCGGGCCGTCAGGACTCAAGACAGCCTTGGGGCAAGTCGGAAGCTTGCGTCCCTGGTGGCTCTTTGTGGGAAGAACAACATGCCGGGTTTACGGGAAAAAACCAGCCCCAACAAAAACGGCCATTGGCGAAGATAGAGGGCATCATAATGGCGGCCATGTGAATCATGGCCCACAAAGACACCGCTTGGTCTCACTGATCTAAACCCAAAAACAATCTCTGCGTTTATATCGTCCCTTTATTATCAAAATTCCCGTGGCCAGTCAAGCATTTTTTAAGAGCGTCCTCACGGCCGCCCCTGTCCGTCAGCCGCCCTCATCAACCCCGACCATCGCCGGTCAGATTTTTATGGTTTCAAAGACAATAAAAGAATGATCATATTGATATGTCAAAATTTAAAAATTTAAAGCATATTGTTTACTGTCTTAAATATAATCATATATAGGCCTATAAACGTAATATTATTTTTAAGATAATTAATTAAATAATAATAATATAAAACTTATACCTATTTATGTCTTTCCAAAATATCCGCAAAACCCAGAACTCTTGGCCGTCTTTTCCAGTGCCCTGCAAACATGGCCGCAGGCCTGCGGCCAGGACCGGCTTCCGGGACTAAGGCCGAGGCGCCAGATGGCCATGTCCAGGACGAGCCCTGGCCTCATTGGCGGCGCTTGCCCGTCTGCTCTGCCCAGGGAGCGTCATTGGGCCCCCAGGGAAGACAAAGCCTCGCCCTGGGCTCAAGATTTTCTAGAAGAGGACCCTGGGTTTGGCTATAATGGGGACCAAAAGAAAGCCTCGGGCGCTTTGGCGGCCCGGGCCCGGTAAGAGGCGGGCCTTGCGTGGGCGGGAAACTGTCCTGGCCCGCGCCAGGGTGCCGTCCAAGAGGCAGGGATTACCGATGCGGCCCCAGTGGCTGGTCCAGCCGCCCTGGGGGCCCATTTCGCAAAATCAGGGGGTTCAGGATGAGGAGACTGTTTTTAGCGCTGGCCATGGCCTCATTTGTCATTGGCCTGGCCGCTGCGGCCCAGGCCCAGCAGGAGCCGGCCAAGACCCTGGCCACCGGGGCGGCCGAGGAAGGATACTATTGCGGCTACTATCCCTCGGAAAGCGGGGACGGCCCAGGCGTCGTGTCCATCAAGATGGACCAGGGGCTTTTCAATTTCCAGAACGGCATGCAGACCCAGGAAGAATACGACACCCTCTCGGAATTGCCGGTAGGATCGCCCATCAGGTACGACTTTTCGGTCATCGACTATTACCATGAGGGTGCCCAGGAGAGGCTGACGCACGTCTTCCTCGACAAGTTTCACGGCGCCACCGGCGAGCCAAGGGGCAACGTCTGCCCCGCCGAATAGCTAGGTGCCAGGTTTGTGGTTGGGGCGGTTGGCCTGCCCCCGCAGGCGTCCCTCCCCGGGAACGCCGCAGGCCGGCGCCACGCTTTGGGCTGTCCCGCGCCTGTCCTTGGCCAGCCCGCGGCGAAACCTCGGGCCCATATCCGCCTGGGCGGATCTGGCGAACGCCCATCGCCATAGCCGTCAGCCGCCTCCTGCGGCATACGGCGCAAGATAACCCTTCCGGGCCTCAAAATTCTTGGGCCTTTGGGAACAACTGGATAACCACGATTTTAACTCCATCGAGTTCGGCGGAGTCGCCCCGGGACGGGGTCCATGCATGGCAGGACCATGGGACAACCGGTTGGGCCACATCCGACGGGTCACGGCCGATGACGCCCTGGCCCATCGGGTACATCACGACACAAGCTGGATATCCGCTTTATCGGAGGGAGAAGCCATGATCAGAGCCATTCTCGCCCTTTTGGCCATGACGGCCGCCCTGTGTCTCGGAGGCACCGCCCTGGCCCAGGATCCGGATCTGAGCCCGCCCCGCACCATGGCCATAGCCAAGGCCCAGGAGGGCGTCTTCTGCGGCTACGAGGAGAGCGAGTCGGGAGACAACCCGGACTACGTGAGCATCCTGATGGACGGCAATGTCTATGATTTCTATGCTGGCGTCTCGCGGGAGGAGTACGATCTCCTGGCCCAGATGCCCCTGGGCACGCCAGTATTGTTCAATTTCTCCGTCATTAACTACTATAGCGAGCCGGGCGGGGGAAGATTCACCGATCCCTTCATCGTCTCGGTGAGGGTCAACGGCCAGCCCAAGATGGCCCTCTGCCCCAGATAGGCCGCCACCGCCGTTCCCCGGCGTCTCAGATGTAGCCGGCGTAGAGGCTCATGATCCATCCCAGCACCTCGGCCTCAAGCCGGGCGAAGTGGGCGTCCCGCCGCCTTGGCCGGGGCAGATCGATGGCCAGCTCCCTCGAGACCCGGCCCTTCTCCAGGAGGATGACCCTGTCGGCCAGGGTTATGGCCTCGGCCACGTCGTGGGTCACCAGGATGGCCGTGAAGCCCCGGTCGGCCCAGACCCTCCCGACCAGGGCCTGCATCTCTATCCTGGTCAGGGCGTCGAGGGCGCCCATGGGCTCGTCGAGAAGGAGGAGCCTAGGGGAGTGGGCCAGGGCCCTGGCCAGGGCCACCCTCTGCCGCTGGCCCCCGGAGAGCTGCCGGGGCCAGTCGCCGCCCCTCAGGCCCAGCCCCACGTCCCCCAGGGCCCCCAGGGCCACCCGGCGCCAGTCGCCGGCCAGGCCCAGGCCCACGTTCTCCAGGACCGTCTTCCAGGGCAGGAGCCTGTCCTCCTGGAACATGATCCTGGTGTCGGGGTCCAGGGCGACCCTCCTTTGCCCGTCGACCAGAATCTCCCCGGCGTCGGGGGCCTCCAGGCAGGACAGGAGCCTCAGGAGGGTGGTCTTCCCGCACCCGCTGCGGCCCACCACCGCCGCGAACCCCCCGGCCTCCAGCCCGAATCCCAGATCCCTGATGACGGCCGCCTCCCCGTAGCTCTTGGCAAGGCCGATGGCCTTGACCCTGGCGCCGCCCGGGGCGCCCGTCTCTCCCGCCATGCGTTCCCTCTTCCCTTGGCCCCACGTTCGCCCCCTGGCCCAAGGCCGCGGAGGCGGGAGGATGGTTCGCGTCCTAGCCGGGGCCGGCGGCCCGCCAGGACAAAAAGCGCCGCTCCAGGGCCCTGGCCACCACGTCGGCCAGCTTCCCCAGAAGGGCGTAGAGGAGGATGGTCAGGACGATGACGTCGGTCCGCATCATCTCCCTGGCGTTGGTGGCCATGTAGCCCAGCCCGCTGGAGGCGGCGATGGTCTCGGCCACGATGAGGGTCATCCACATCACGCCCAGGGAGAACCTCACCCCGACCAGAATCGAGGGCAGGGCCCCGGGGAGGATGACGTGTCGCCAGAGGGCCAGCCGGCCCAGGCCGTAGACCCGGGCCATGCCCACCAGGTTGGGATCGACCGAGCGTATGCCGTGGAAGGTGTTCAGGTAGATGGGAAAGGTCACCCCGCAGACGATCAGGAATATCTTGGCCTTCTCCCCGATGCCGAACCAGATTATGACCAGGGGCAGGAGGGCCAGGTTGGGGATGGTCCTCACCATCTGGAGCGTCGTGTCCAGGAGCGTCTCCACGAGGCGCCAGGAGGCCGTGGCCAGGCCAAGGGCCAGGCCGATGCCGCCACCTATCAGGAAGCCCAGGCCGGCCCGGCCGCAGCTGGCCTTGAGGTTACGAAGGAGCTCGCCGTCCATGAGCAGCCTCGCCAGGGCCCTGAGGACCTCAAGGGGCGAGGGCAGGATCCTGGGGTTGATGTGTCCCGTGGCCGAGGCCGCCTGCCAGAGGGCGATCAGGAGGGCCGGGACCAGCCAGGGCAGGAGCCGGCCGCCTGGCCCCCGGACGGACGGGTGCCCGCCGCCGCCCTGGCTCACCTGGCCTCCCAGACGGGCACCTGGCTGACCGCGATGGGCTTTGGCAGGAGCTTCTCCTCGACGAAGAGATCCGCTATCTTCTGCTGCTCGGCTATGGCCACGCCGTCGACCGGGGCCACGCCGTAGCTGCGCCGCTCGTTCCCCTTCCTCACTATCCCCTCGTCCAGGCCCACCAGGGGGGCCTGGAGGCGCGCGGCCTCGTCCGGGTTGGCCTTGACCCACTCGCCCATCCCCCTGAGCTCGTCAGCGACCACCCTGGCCACCTCGGGGTTGGCCGCCAGATAGGCGGTGGATATGGGGTAGAAGCGGGTGTAGGAGACACCCGTGCTGGCCCCGTCGTCGATCTTCCTGGCCCCGCTCCCGATCTCCACGGTGGCCAGGAACGGATCCCAGGTGGCCCAGGCGTCGATGGCCCCGGACTCGAAGGCCGTCCGGGCATCGGCCGGCTGCAGGTAGGAGATCTCGACGTCCTGGCCGAAGACCAGGCCGGCCTTCTTGAGGGCCACGACCGTCAGGTAATGGGCCCCCGAGGCCTTGGCCACGGCCAGTCTCCTGCCCTTCAGGTCGGCCGTGCCCTGGACCGGGGAGCCGCTGGGGACCACTATGCCCTCGGCGGTGGGCGAGGGCCTCTCCTGCAGGAAGTAGGTGAACTCGGTCCCGGCCGACTGGGCGAACAGGGGCACCGTGTCGGCCACGTCCGCCGACAGGTCCAGGGCCCCCACGTTCAGGGCCTCGACCATCGGGAGGCCGGAGGTGAACTCGTTCCACTCCACCCCGACCCCCAGGGGCCCGAGGGCCTTTTCCAGGGTGCCCTGCCCCTTGAGGAGGATCAGGAGGGTGGAGGACTTCTGGAAACCCACCCGCAGCTTCTTCTCCTGGGCATATGCCCCCGCGGAGAGGGCCAGGCCCAGGGACGCCATGGCGGCGACGGCGGCGAGGAAGACAGACTTGGCTTTCATGACCAGACTCCTTTGGTTTTCGGCGCCCCGGCATCGGTGCCCGGGCGCCGGCCAAAAACGCCGGCCTGGCGAAGGGCCGGCCGGCAAATGAGGGAAGGCCGCGAGGCTAGCGCGCCTCGCGGCCTTCCCTGGGATGGATCGGCCGAACGGGTGAAAACGCCTGCAATTCCGCTGGGAGCCGCGGCCCCCCTGGCCCAGGGGGGCCGTCCCGGCCCCGGCGATCCTGGCCCCAGGCCGGCCCGGGAACGTCTCCCGCCGCCAGGGCCGGGGCCTACAGGCCTGGCCCGGGGCGGACCCCGCCAATCGCCCGGAAGCGGGAGGCTAAGCCCCCCGGCCCTCGCCGGCGGAAAGGGCTCCCCCGAGGTCCAGGGCCTGGCCCAGGGCCAGGGCGGCCAGGTTTTTGTCCCTGCCGCGTTTCGAGAGCTCGGCCACGGCCGTTCGGACCGCGTCCAGGGGCACGACGCCCAGGACTCTGGCCACCTGCCCCAGGGCCACCATGTTGGCGGCCAGATCCGTCCCCAGCCTCTCCAGGGCGACCGCCCTGGCCGGCAGGTCCATCTCCCGGCCCTGATGCCCTGGGGATGGCCTGACCAGGCCGCCGTCGAAGAGCGTCAGGCCCTCGGCGGCCAGGTGCCTGAAGCGGTCGTAGGCGGCCTGGGAGAGGGCCAGGAATATGTCCGGCCTCTCCGCCACGGGGCTGTCTATCTCACGGTCGGAGATGACCACCTGGCTGCGGACGTAGCCGCCCCTGGTCTCCGTCCCATGGCTGACCAGCATGGTGGCCTCGAGGTCGGCCTTGACGGCGGCCAGGCCCAGGCTCCGGCCGGCCAGGACCACGCCCTGGCCGCCAAAGCCGCTAAGGAGTATTTCCCGTCGCCAGGCCACCGCCTTGCCCCCTCGCCATCTTTCTGGTCCAGTCCTTGACCTGCTCGGAATAGTCGGGCCTCGAGCCAGGGGCCGAGTGGAAGACGCCGCGCCCGAACTTGAGAAAGCCCGTGCCCACCCTGGGCCCTGGCCCCTCCCCGGCCCCGCCCCCCGGCTCCCCCGGCCCGTCGCCGAAGGCCTCCCTGAACCAGGCCAGGACCCTCCCCTTGTCCCGCTCGGCCAGCGACACGGCCCCGAAATGGGTCACGCAGGGGTAGATGAAGTGGACCAGGGAAAAGCCCGGGTTCAGGATGGCGGCCTTGACGCTCTCGACCGAGCCCTGGCCGTCCAGGCTCAGGTGCCTGGCCAGGAAGGTGGCCCCGGCGGCCCTGAGGATCTCCAGGATGTCCAGATCCGGGCCCAGCCAGCCGGCCTCGTCCAGGCCATAGGGGCTGCTGTCCGTGACGGCCCCGGGCGGGGTGGTGGGGCCGTACTGGCCTCCCGTGGACTGGAAGCCGAGGTTGTCGGCCACTATGACCGTCAGATCCAGATTCCGGCGGGCGCAGTTCAGGAGATGCTTGAGCCCGATGCCGAAGGCGTCGCCGTCCCCAACCGTGAGGACGATCCGCCTCTCCCTCGGGAGGGCCATCCTCAGGCCGGCGGCCAGGGCGTAGACCCGCCCGTGGGTGCCGGCGAAGTTGTCCCCCAGCCAGGTGTTGAAGGTCTGGCGGCCGGCGCAGCCGATGCCCGTCCCCCAGACCAGGTCGTCCTTGCCGAGGCCCAGCCCCTCGATGGCCAAAAGGATCCTCTTGTGGACCTGTCCCAGGCCGCAGCCGGAGCAGGCGGTGCCGGGGATCTTCCGGGCCCGGAGGAATTTCCTGGAGAGCCTGTCCATCACCAGGACTCCCTGGCGCCTGGCATCGCCCGCGGGGCCTGGCCGGCCGCGACGTCGCCCAGGGCCTCGAGGAGCTCGGCCACGGTCGGGAGCTCGCCGCAGCGGCCCAGGAAGTGGACCCGGCCGCCCGAGGCCCTCTGGACCTCCCGCACCAGCTGGCCGTCGCGGTTGAGCTCGACCACCAGGTGGGTCCTGTGGCGCGGGAACAGCCGGTCCTGGAAAGGCCAGAGGGACTTAAGGGAGATGGCCCCGACCCGGAGTCCCCTGGCCCTGGCCTCCCTGGCCGCGCTCCTGGCCACCCTCGAGGGGCTGCCGTAGCTGACCAGGACCAGGCCCGGATCGTCCTCCATGAGGAGGAGCTCGCTCCGATCGATCAGGCCCCTGTTGTTGCGTATCTTGTAGACCAGCCTGAACGCGTGCCTCATCTGGGCCTCCACCTCCTCGGTGTCGTAGCCCTCCTCGGTGGGCGTCCAGTCGGAGCAGGCCCCGCCCGTGCCCCGGCCCAGGACCACCGGGGGGACGTCTATCTCGTCGGTGGGGGGATAGAACTCCGGCCCAGGGTGGGCCCGGCGCGCCGGGATGGGGAGGCCCAGGGCCTCCGCCTCCCCGGGCCCCTCCGGGACCTCGAAGGCCTCCCAGCCGTCGGTGACCAGCTGGTCGGCCAGGATGGTGACCGGGGTCCTGAACCGCTCGGCCAGCCTGAAGGCCTCGATGGTCATGGAAAAGGCCTCCCTGACGCCCTCGGGCGCCAGGACTATGGTCTCGAAGTTGCCCCCATGGGTCGGGTAGCGGGAAAGGTAGAACTCCCCCTGCCCGGGGGCCCCGGTGATGCCGCTGACCGGCCCCACCCTCTGGGCGTTGACCACGACCACCGGGATCTCGCTCCCTATGGCCCAGCCGTAGGGGTCGGCGTACAGGACGAAGCCGGGCCCGGAGGTCGAGGTCATGGCCCGCAGGCCGCCCAGGGAGGCCCCGATGGCCATATGGAAGGCGGCCGTCTCGTCCTCGGCCTGCAGGTAATAGCCGCCAGCCGGCGGGAGCCTCCGGGACATGTTCTCGGCTATCTCCGTGGCCGGCGTGATGGGGTAGCCGCTGTAGAAGCCCAGGCCCGCCAGTATGGCGGCCTCGGTTATGGCCGCGTTCCCGGTGTCGAAGAGTCGTCTCACCTTTCCCCCCCGCGCCTCCCGGCCTAGCCCTTGCCCGGGGCCCTTAGGACCTCCAGGCAGAAGTCGGGGCAGGCCATGAAGCATCCCTGGCAGCCCAGGCAGTCCCCCGGGCGGGCGGCCACCGGGGGCCGGTAGCCCTTTCCGTTGTGGACGCCGCCGGGATCGAAGACGTTCCCGGGGCAGACCTCCAGGCAATAGCCGCAGCCCTTGCAGGCCTCGAAGTCCAGGCTTATCTCGAAGTCATGGGCCATCGCTCACCCCTCCAGCCCCTGCCCCCTGGCGGCCAGCCCCAGGTAGGCCTCCACCAGCCTCCGCCGCATTATCTTGCCGCCCGGGCCCCTGGGCAGATGCCCGGTAAAATAGAACCGCTTGGGGATCTTGAAGGGGCTCAGGAACCCGCGGCAGGCCAGGGCCAGATCCTCACCCGTGGTCTCGTGGCCAGCGGCCATGGTCACGAAGGCCACGATCTCCTCCCCGTACAGCCGGTGCGGGACGCCCACGCTGGCCGCCATCTCCACCCCCTCGACCCTGTGCAGGGCGTCGTCGACCTCAAGCGGCGAGATCATCTCCCCGGCCCTGTTGATGAGCTCCTTCCTCCTGCCCTTGAGGAACAGGTACCCGTCGCCGTCGAGCTGGCCGAGATCGCCGGTCATGAACCAGGGGCCGCTGAAGGCCTCCGCCGTCGCCAGCGGGTCCCGCCAGTAGCCGGAGAAGACGTTGGGGCCCCTTATGCCCACCTCGCCGGCCTGCCCCGGCCCCACGGCCCGCCCCCCGTCGAGGACCGCCACCTCGCAGCCCCAGGGGAGCCCGACCGAGCCCGGCTTGCGCGCCGCCGGCGGCAAGGGGTTGCTGGTGACCTGGCTCCCCGCCTCGGTGATGCCGTACGACTCTATGACCGGGATCCCCAGGGCGGCCTCGAGCCTTTCCAGGACCGCCACGGGCAGGGCGGAGGAGGCCGACCGGACGAAGCGCAGCCGGCCCAGCCCCTCCCGCGGGGGGAGGCCCCGGCCCAGCAGGATCGAGAGGATGGTCGGGACGGCGCTCAGCCAGGTGACCCCATGGTCCCTGACCCAGCCCCAGAGCCTCCCGGCCCTGAACCTGTCGGGCATCACCACCCCATGGCCCGCGTACAGCGGCCCGAGCAGCGTGACCACCAGGCCGTTGACGTGGTGGAGGGGCAAAAGGCACAGGGCCTTGTCCCCGGGGACCAGCCCATGGGCCCTCGACACGTTCCGGCACTCGGCCAGAAGGTTCCGGTGACCGAGCATGACCCCCTTGGGCCGCCCGGTGGTCCCCGAGGTGTACAGGATAGCGGCCAGGCCCTCCGGCGCCCCCTCCCCCGCGGAGGGCGCCACCGGCCCGACCAGGGCCAGGCCCGGCCTTCGGGGGCCATCGGGGCCCACTTCCAGGAAGGCCTCGCCAATCGGGCCGGAAAAGCCAGTCCCGGCCTCCGCCAGCCTACGGGCCACCTCCCCGGCCACGGACCTCTCCGCCAAGACGGCCCTGGCCCCGGAATCGCCCAGCAGGCCGGCCAGCTCGGCCGGGCTGGCCACCTGGGGGAACGGGACGGCCACCATCCCCGCCCCGGCCACCGAGAGCAGGGCCCAGGAGAGGGCCAGGCCGTTTGGGCCGCACACGGCCACCCTGTCGCCGGCCCCCAGGCCCAGGTCCACGAGGATCCGCCCCAGCCGCCAGGTCTCCGCCCCCAGCCGGGCAAACGTGAGGCCAAGGCCGGTGTCCGGCTCCGTGATGAAGACGCGCCCGCCGTCCTGCCCGGCCCTGAGCCCAATCAAGTCGCGAAGGTGTCCCGCCTCCACCGCCAAGCCGCCCCTCCCTGGCCAAAAAAAAACGCCCCCGCCGGACCCATCATGGAAATGAGGGACCCTGGCGGCCTGGCGTTCATCATGCCCCAGCCGATAACCTGCCCACGTGGCGGCCCCACCGCGGGGCCAAACGAGATTGCCTGGGACTATATCACAAAACAGTCCTCTTCCGAAACAAAAAAAGATCCTCCTGGCCACCGGCCATCTGGCCGGCCTGGCCAGGCTTTCGGCGGACGCCCTCCCCCTGGCCATGCCGGCCAGGGGGAGGGCCTCGGCCATGGCCGTCTCCTGGCCAGCCGGACTAAAAGGGCCGCCCACGGCCAGGCCATGGGCTGGCCGGGAAAAATGGCCGTGTCCCTGGCATCGGGGCAATTCCCCACAATCGACCGGCGAGATTTCCCTTCAGCCCAGATGGCAAAACGTAGGCCATTTCCGGCATCGCCTCCTTTCCCCGATGGCGATTCCGGCAAAAATACCGCCCGAATGGCATTGCCAGGGGTCCGGCCGGACCAGGCCTGGACAAAGGAAGGGGCCACAAGCCTTTGATTTAAAGGAAAGGCTCAATCTTGACTTATGCAGAAATTGATACCTTAAACGAAATTTCAGGCGGTCACCTATTCTTTGAAGTCTGGTTGCCGTCAGACAGGGGAGAGCCAGAATCCTGGCTCAATTCCCAATCAAGGCCAGGCACTGGCCCCGCCAGGAGACGCCAAGGCCTATCTTGACCAGCTCCTTGGCCTCGGCCTGGAATGGCCTCCAGTAATCCTTGTCATCGATGGCGGACAAGGCCGTCTTGGCCAGCCCGGCCACGAGCCG
>JAISEK010000092.1 GCA_031264145.1 Deltaproteobacteria bacterium | reverse complement strand
ATGGGGGAGCCGTCGGCCTTGGCCATCAGGAAGAGGATGAGGGTCAGGCTCTGGGCGTTGTTGAGATACAGGAGTTCCATCTTGGCCTGGTAGTGGATGTCGGTCCTCCTGGCCACGACCTCGGCCCGGTTAAGGAGATCCTCCACCAGGTCGTCAAGCTCGCCCCTCTGGCCGGGCCTGGCGCCCAGGCCGCCCATGATGGAGGCCAGGGCCGTCAGCCGGTTTGACCAGAAGACCTTGGCCTCGGCCTCCAGGGCCTGCACGGTCATGGGCTGGGGACGCCTCAGGCCGGACCGGGCCGCGGAGAGGAGAAGGGCCAGGTCGTCGGCGGTCTTCTTGTCGCCGGCCTGGAGGGCCAGCCTGGCGGTCAGCCGCGAGGCCGCCTCGAAGTAGAGCCTCAGGGCCCGGCTTTCCCTGTCGGCCCAGGAATTCCCGGCCTCGTCCCACCCGGTCCCGAAGCTCTCGAGGCTCTCGCCGGGGTCGAAGAGCTCGCTGTTCCTGTCGGCCGCGGCCGCGGCGGCCATCCAGGCCTGCCCGGCCGCCCGCAGGGCCAGGGCGGCTATCTGCTTTTGGTCGGCCACGCCCTGGATCTGGTTCTCGAACTCGTGCTTGATGGCGTCGATCTGGAGCTCCAGGGCCCGGGCCTGGCCCGGATCGCCCTGGGCCCCGGCCGTCCCCGGGAGGGACGGCCACAGGAGGGCCAGGAGGATCGGGAGGAGCAGGGCCAGGCGGGTTTTCGCGGCCCCGGCCATGGGGTGCTGGCCGGCCAATCAGGTGCCCGTCTTCCAGGAGGCCAGGTACTCGACCTGCTCGGGGGTGAGGACGTCAATCTCGTAGCCCATGGCCTTGAGCTTGAGCCTCGCGATCTCATGGTCCAGGGCCTCGGGCACGGGGAAGACGTCCAGGGGCAGCCGGCCCTGGTTCTGGTTGACGTACTCGGCGGCCAGGGCCTGGTTGGCGAAGCTCATGTCCATCACGCTGGAGGGGTGCCCCTCGGCGGCGGCCAGGTTGACCAGGCGTCCCTCGCCCAGGACGTAGACGGTCGGGCCCCCCTTGATGGCGTACTCCTCGACGAAATCGCGCGCCTGGCGCCGGCTCTCGGCGATGGCGGCCAGGCCGTCGAGGTCAAGCTCGACGTTGAAGTGGCCCGAGTTGCAGACGATGGCCCCCGTCTTCATGGCCCTGAAATGCTCCGGCCGGATGACGTTGACGTCCCCGGTCACGGTCACGAAGAAGTCCCCGGACAGGGCCGCCTTGGCCAGGGGGAGGACGTCGAAGCCGTCCATGATGGCCTCGAGGGCCTTGAGGGGATCGACCTCGGTCACGACCACCCTGGCCCCCATGCCGGCGGCCCTCTTGGCCACGCCCCGGCCGCACCAGCCGTAGCCGCAGACCACGAAGACGGAGCCGGCGATCAGGCGGTTGGTCGAGCGGACGATCCCGTCCAGGGTGCTCTGGCCGGTGCCGTAGCGGTTGTCGAAGAAGTGCTTGGTCATGGCGTCGTTCACGGCCACCACGGGGTATTTGAGGGCCTTTTCGGCGGCCATGGCCCTCAGCCTGATGACGCCGGTCGTGGTCTCCTCGGTCCCGCCCAGGACGCCCTGGATCAGCCCCGGCTTCTGGGAGTGGAGGGTGGAGAGGAGGTCGGCCCCGTCATCCATGGTTATGTGGGGCCTTATGTCCAGCACCGAGTGGATGTGGCGGTAGTAGGTGTCGTTGTCCTCGCCCTTGATGGCGTGGACCGGGATATGGTCGATCTCGACCAGGGCCGCGGCCACGTCGTCCTGGGTCGAGAGGGGGTTTGAGGCGCACAGGTGCACCTCCCCGCCGCCGGCCGCCAGGGTCCGGCACAGGGAGGCCGTCTCCGTGGTCACGTGGAGGCACAGGCCCAGCCTTAGTCCCTTTAGGGGTTTTTCCTTCTCGAAGCGTTCCCTGATCAGTTCCAGGACGGGCATGCTCTTGGCCGCCCACTCTATCCGGTCGTTGCCCTTGGCTGCCAGGCCGGGGTCTTTGATGTCGTGGCTCACTGGCGGATGCTCCTTGCGTTTTGTTGTGTCTCTCCCGCCCGCTGGGGCGGGCGGCATGTTGGCCGTCCTGCGGGGCCGCTCCGGTGGGGGCCTTTCTGGCCAGGGGAGGGGGGAGGCCGGCCGGGCCCCATGGCGGGGCCGTCCGGCAGGCGAAAGCCCTGGGCCTGGCCCAGGGAACCCGCTGGCCAACGGGGCAATTATAGCCCACGCAGGGGCCAAACTCCAGGGCAAATGGCCGCCGCCTGGCCCCCCGGCCTGGCCAAGTCCCCCCGGGGGCTGGTCTTTGGGGCCCCCTGGGGCCCGGCCGTGCGCTTGATTTTTGGCCGCGGGTGTTGCTATATTCCCATGGCCGGGCCCGGTGGCCCGGCCTTCGCGGGCTATCGCCGGAAAGGACAGGAATCCTGGTTTTCCCATGAGCGTCTACGATAGAGGACAGCTGGGCGGGCTTGCCCCCGGCCAGGGCGACAGGGTCGGCCTCGTCGGCCTGAACCCCCCGGCCCTGGCCAGGCTCCTGGCCCGCCGGATGGAGGGCCCCCTGGCCGGCGGGCGCCTCCTGGTCCTGGTGCCCACGGCCCTGGAGGCCGAGGACCTGGTGGGGGATCTTTCCTTCTTCTGGCCCGCGGGCCGGACGCTGCTCATGCCCGGGCTAGAGACCAAGCCCTTCCTGGGCCAGATGGTCGGCCCCGGGCCCATGGCCGAGAGGATCATGGCCCTCGCCTCCCTCATGGACGGCCAGGACACGGTGGTCGTGGCCTCCATCGGCGCGGCCCTGAGGCTGGCCCCCCGCCCCGGGGACCTGGCCAGGAGGACCCTGGCCTTGACCCTGGGGGACGAGGTGGGCTTCGACACCCTGGTCTCCTTCCTGGCCGACAACGGCTACAACCGGGTCGGCCAGGTCGAGTCCGTGGCCGACTTCTCGGTCAAGGGCGGCATCATCGACGTCTTCCCGGCCGGCCAGGCCAGGCCGGTCAGGCTGGACTTCTTCGGCGACTTCGTGGACTCGATACGCCCCTTCCGGGTCGATGACCAGAGATCGGCCGGGCAGCTGGAGGCCCTGACCCTGTTCCCGGCCTGCGAGGCCCCCAGGGACGCGGCCAGCCTGGCCAGCGGGGCCAGGGGGGTAGGGGAGCTGGCCGGCGAGAGCGGCTGGCTCGGCCTCCTGTGGGAGCCCATCGCCCGGCGCCTCGGCGAGGGCCTTTTGGACTCCGACCTGGACAACTGGGGACCGCTCTGGACCGGGAGGGGGGCCCCGCTGGCCGAATTCCTCCCCGGTGGGACGGGCCTGGTCCTGGTCGAGCCCGGCCGCCTCAGGGCGGCCGGGAAGGCGGCCTTCCTGGGCCTCCAGAACCACTTCGGGAGGCTGGCCCAGGAGGAGAGGCCGCATCTCCCGCTGGCCGACCTCTTCGCCGAGCCCGGGCCGCTCCTGGACGGGCTCATGGCCCCGGGCCGGGGCCTGTGGGTGGCCACGGAGCTGCCCCTGGCCGGGGCCCTGGAGGTCGACAGGGAGATCCCCTTCGGCTGCGAGACCAACGCCGACCTCAAGGCCCTGACCTCGGTCCCCAGGAGGGCCACTGGCCTTCTCGGCCCCCTGTCGGCCAGGGTCAAGGCCCTGCTGGGCCGGGGGCTCCGCGTGAGCCTGGTCCTCAGGACCAGGGAGCAGATGAAGCGCCTGGCCGGCCTCCTGGCCGAGTACGACCTGGCGCCCAGCGAGGGCCTGGCCGGCCCCGGCCGGCCGGCGACGCCGGAAGGCTCCCTGGAGCTTCGCGTGGGCCAGCTCTCGGCCGGCTTCGTGGCCCCCTACGACGGGGAGGCCTTCCTGGCCGAGGACGAGATCCTGGGGGCCCGCCAGCGGCCCAGGCGGCGGGCGGCCGAGGAGTTCAGGGGCCTCAGGGGCTTTGCCGGCCTCAAGGACCTTTCCCCCGGCGACTTCGCCGTCCACTCCGAGCATGGCATCGGCCAGTACCTGGGCCTGGTCACCCTGACCCTCTCCGACGGCCAGAAGGGCGACTTCCTGCACCTGGAGTACAAGGGCGGGGACTTCCTCTACGTCCCGGTGGAGCGCTTCTCCTCGGTCACCAAGTACGTCGGGGCCACCGACAGGCCTCCCCTGCTGGACCGCCTGGGGTCGGGCTCCTGGGAGAAGATCAAGGGCAAGGTCAAGGAGCACGTCCGCCAGATGGCCGAGGATCTCCTCAAGCTCTACGCCGCCCGCCAGACCGCGGCCGGCTTCGCCTTCGCCGAGCGTGACCAGGCCCTCCTGGAGTTCGAGGCCGCCTTCCAGTACGAGGCCACGGCCGACCAGGAGAGATCGATAGACGAGGTCCTCAGGGACCTCAGCGCCTCCAAGCCCATGGACAGGCTGGTCTGCGGCGACGTGGGCTACGGCAAGACCGAGGTGGCCATGCGGGCGGCCTTCAAGGTGGCCAGCGAGGGCAAGCAGGTGGCCGTCCTGGTCCCGACGACCATCCTGGCCGAACAGCACGAGAGGAGCTTCTCCGAGCGCTTCGCCGCCTGGCCCTTCATGGTCGCCTCCCTGTCCCGCTTCAAGAAGCCCTCCCAGCAGAGGGAGATCCTCAGGAGGCTGGCCCTGGGTACCGTCGACGTCGTGATCGGGACCCACCGCCTGCTCCAGAAGGACGTCGTCTTCAAGGACCTGGGCCTTTTGGTGATAGACGAGGAGCACCGCTTCGGCGTGGCCGCCAAGGAAAGGCTCAAGAGGCTGCGCACCTCGGTCGATGTCCTCTCCATGAGCGCCACCCCCATCCCCCGCAGCCTCTCCATGTCCATGAGCGGCATAAGGGACATGTCGGTCATCGAGACCTCGCCCCAGGACCGCCTGGCCGTGCGGACCAGCCTCATGGCCAGGGACGACGAGGCCATCGTGGAGGCCATCGACCGGGAGCTGGCCCGGGGCGGCCAGGTGTTCCTGGTCCACAACCGCGTCAGGGACATAAACCTCTGGGTGGACAACCTCAGGCGCCTCATGCCCCTGACCAGGTTCGGGGTGGGCCACGGGCAGATGTCGGCCAGCGAGCTGGAGACGGTCATGGGGAAGTTCCTCAACCACGAGATCGACGTCTGGATCACGACCACCATCGTCGAGTCGGGCCTGGACTTCCCCCTGGCCAACACCATCATCATCGACCAGGCCGACCGCTTCGGCCTGGCCCAGCTCTACCAGCTCAGGGGCCGGGTCGGCCGGGGCAACACCCAGGCCTACTGCTATCTGATGGTCGACGACCCCGACGTCCTCACGGACGACGCCCGCAAGCGCCTCAAGGCCCTCCTGGACCACACGGATCTGGGGAGCGGCTACCAGATAGCCCTGCACGACCTGCAGATCCGGGGCAGCGGCAACATCCTGGGGGCGGCCCAGTCGGGGCAGGCCTCCCTGGTCGGCTACGAGATGTTCTCCCAGCTCATGGAGCAGGCCATCAGGGAGATAAAGAACGAGACCTGGGTGGAGGAGTACGACCCCGAGGTCATCATGGGCCTTCCGGCCTACCTCCCGGCCAACTACGCCCCGGACACCGAGGTCCGGCTGGTCCTCTACCGGAGGCTGGCGGCGGCCAGGGCCCTCGAGGAGGTGTCCGAGATAGCCGACGAGATGAAGGACCGCCTGGGCCAGCCACCCCCGGAGGCCAAGAACCTCCTTACCCTCATGGAGGTGAAGATCCTCCTGAAGAGGGCCAGGGCCAGACGCCTGGAGGGCGGCGGCGAGGGCCTGACCGTCTCCTTTGGCCCCGAGGGGCCGGCCGACTACGAGAAGGTCATCGCCCTGGTCTCCGGCTCGGCCAGGAACCGCCTGACCCCCTCCGGACGCCTCTTCGTGGCCAGGACGGAGTACATGAAGGCCGCCGACCCACTGTCCGGGGTGCGCGACTTTCTCCTCAGGCTCTCCTAGCACGCCAGAGGGGCCTGCCCCGCCGCAAGTGGCCCTCCCCGCGGAGCCCCCCGCCGACCCAGGGCCTCGGCCTGGAGGCGGCTGGGGATGGCCCTTCCGCCTTCACCCACAGGCTCCCCCTGGCCACCCTTGTCTTCCCCCTTGTCCAGGCCACGCCTATGTGGGCCGCGAGATGTCCCTTGGGGGCGCCCCAGTCCCTTCCTCCGTCGCCCGGTCCTGCGGCCAAATAGCCTTCTCCGGCCTGGCACCTGGCCGGAGGGGAGGGGGCCGGCGTCAGGCCCTCCCAGGCCGGCCCGGGCTTTTTTGGGGGGGCGCAATGGGGGCAATGGCCGCCCGATCTTCCTCCCGCCTGTCCTCCGCCAGGTGACGTTAAGCCTGGACTTGGCTTATGGTGAAGTCGGTTTTTTGAGTTTAAAATTGATCTAATTATCTTTAAGTTTATGATGATAGTAGATGAAACGTTTATTATTATATAAGGACAATATATAGCCAATCAGTATCTGTATCCAGTGGCAGATATTTGTTGATGGTGCTTATTTGCGTGGAGCATAAAAAGTAAGGCTTTTTGCGGCATCGTCAACGTTGGCCCCCAAAATGGTCGTTTGGCTGACGCTTATCCTGTTGGGCGCACAGTTACAAGCCGCCGCAACAACGGTTTTTAATTTCCGTTGGGGCGGGCAAAATATGACTGTTGTCGCCGTAATATACAAATGTCATACTCCAGCAAGATTCAAATATCCATTTCTTTCTCGAAAAGTCTTTTTAAAGCCACTTTCGTTGACTGGCCACATTGCATTTTATCTTTGAATCTCCAAAGGTATCCGCACTGACCATGTTTTTGTCTTAGTCTCCATCGCGATAACACAGGGTATTTTTGTATAACTGCGAGGTCCTGGTGGCGTCGTCTAAAATCGGGTCACCAGTTCCATGCCCGCGCGCTGAAAACGGCGCTCCCGTTTCGGACGCCAAAGACTCCGCCCAGGTGCGGACTGCCAGAAAACCGGGGCCTGGCTCGTTTCGGGCTACCAAATTGGCGACGGTGGGTGTGCCTGAAAGTCGCGGGGTCATGGCCGGCGCAGGTGGTGGGGCACCGGCCAGACCGAAGCCGGGTGGGGGCGGGGGAGGCCGGAACATGGTGCCCCCCGGCCTCGCTTGTGCCCGCCGCCCAGGCCCACTCCTTCCCTGGTCCGTGCGTCTCCATCCGGGCCTTCCCCAGGTCGTCGCCTGTGTTGG
The DNA here is from genome assembly GCA_031264145.1 of Deltaproteobacteria bacterium. Lineage (GTDB taxonomy): Bacteria > Desulfobacterota > Desulfarculia > Adiutricales > Adiutricaceae > JAIRNQ01. Next base: position 8,795 of record JAISEK010000092.1, on the reverse strand, counting down.
CCCGTGCCGGGGGCCACTTGCGCCCACCCGCCTTCCCAAAAACGTTGAAAGAAGCCTTAAATGGTGGTAACGTAAGGAATCCAGGCGCAATTTTGCGGCCTGGCGGGGCCTGGGGCCCGAGACTCGCCTTTTCGGGAGCGGGCCAGGCCTTTTGACTGGCCCCGAACGCCTCTCCTGCCATGGTCTCTGCCGGCGGGGCGGCCGTCGGGGGCGACAAACGCGGGTGGCGTCAGTTCCGTCCTTTTCTCGCCCGTCTAGGCCCTGGCGCCGCCTGGCCCCGGAAGACTCGTTGGCCCCAAGGCCGCCGGAAGCGCCGGGGGGCCAAGGAGGAGCCCCTTTTGGGTCCTGGCCGAATCCGGGCCGTCCTCGCCGAGGCCATCCCTGGTTTTCCCTCCCTGGCGGGCCCAAATCATGTCCACCCCGTCCGGCCTCCCGAGGCGAGGTCGGGCCCCATATCCGCCGGCCCGCGGGCCCAAGGAGCCTGGCTTGATCTCCAAGCGCTTTAAGTCCCTGATCCTGGCCCCCCTTCTCCTGGCCATCCTGCTCGGCCTGGCGGTCGTGGCCTTCCAGCGCCATTACCGCCGCCAGCTCTGGGATCCGGAGACGGTGGCCATGGTCAACGGGCAGCCCCTGCCCAAGTCGGCCATCGAGGAGATCATAGTCCTGGGCTACCACCAGCCCCTGGCCCTCTCGGAGGGCGGCGACGGCCAGCTCCTGATCAGGCAGATCCTCGATCGCCTGGTTGACGAGGAACTCATTAGGCAGGAGGCCGAGAAGGAGGGCCTGGAGGTGGACGGGGCCCAGGTCGAGGAAAACCTGGCCGGCTACAGGCGCTCCTTCGGCTGCGACCACGATCGCGGCCGGGCAGTCTGCCAGGCCGCCGTGGGCAGCTCGGGCGAGTCGCTGGCCAAGGCGGTCGAGAAGCAGCTCCTCCTCAGGGCCATGGCCGAGCGGGTCTACAGAAGCGAGGCGAGGCCCAACAGCCGGGACTGGCGCGTATTTTGGCGGGACTATCTGGCCAGGTATTCCTTTTCCTCCGTCTACCGGGTCAGGGTGCTGCTGGCCCAGGAAGGCCAGGAGGCCCTCAAAATCCTTGGTGCCCCGGGCAGGGGCGGCCTGGAGCAGATGGCCGAGAGGCTTCGGGAGGCCGGCCTGGAGGTCCGCCTGGCCGGGCCACTCTCCCTTAACCTCATGGACCCGGAGACCTTCAGGGAGTTCCGCTCCGTCGGCCTGGGCCTGGAACTGGCCAAGGCCATGGGCCATGACCCCAGGCTCACCCAGCCGATAAGGCTCTCCGGGAGCCTCTCGGTCTTCGAGGTCATCGAGGTCATCAAGCCCATCGATCCGGTCCAGCTGGCCAAGGCCGCCCAAAACGCCTACGAGCGCCAGGTCGGCGAACGGGCCTTCGACGCCTGGCTGGCCAGGCTCAGGAGCAACGCCTCCATCGTCGTCAACCCCAACCTCCTGGAAAGCGCCGAGGCCGGGGGGATAGCCGAGGCCTTCAGGCCCAGGGTCCCCTGGGCCGGGGAGACGGCCTGGGACGCGGAGGACCCGAAGGCCGGCCTGTCCGGGCCGCAGGAAGCCGGACCGGAGCCGCCCCCGGATGCCCCCGGCCAGAGCTTGGAGGCCATCGGCCCGCTGGGGCAGAGGACGGAGACGGGCTTTCCAGGGGCCTGGCCGGAATTAGCGGGGCAGGGCGAGGGGGCCCATGCGGAGGACGGCGACTAATGCCCCGCGAGGTCTGACGTGGCGGGAAAAACCGCCTCAATTCCGTCACGAGCGTTTTAAATTTTGATGATTTAAGGCCAAGATTTTACAAGGGCACCATATTTTGGTCCATGTCTCGCCACAAAACCGAAGCCGGGGCCCAAGAAGGGAACCAGGGCAAGGGCAGAAGGCTGCGGAATGGTGAGCGGCGAGCTGACGCCATGTCCCGCCCAATGGCAGGGAGGATCGGACTGGCGAGGCAAAACACTTCGAGGGACGTGGACGCCGGGCCTTTGAAACTCGGAAAGCATATGGGGCGATTCCATTCAGACCAATTCCGGTTCTGGCTCAGGCAGCCTAGCCGCTGTTTCCAATTGCACAGGTGGAAATATCGAGCAGGCATTGCCGGCAAATATCCAATTCATGCCCCCGGACCGTGCGGCCGCCATCAAGCAGCTTCAGGTCGTTCAATCGCGATTCAAATTGACCGGATGATTCCAACAAGTCCACCCGCTTTGTCAGTGCTTCGACCGCTGGGGATAGCAGGGTGGCCACCTTCAGCATATCGGCCTTGCGGCGATCATAGACAATCGCCAAGTCGAATACGTCCCGTGGCTTGAACTCGTCGGCCCGGTAGATCATTTTTTTGGCGACTATCTCCACCGGGTCTTCCACGTTGGCGTAAACGCCGGCTACTTGACTGGAGGTTGGTTCCAGGGTGGTGATCGAGGGGGCCGCGATAAAGTCTATCTCGCCTTCAGGGAAATAGAGCCTGATGAATCTCTCCTGCTCCACGTAGTCTTGGCAGCCGCCGGCCCCATCATTGACCCTGGGCGAGACATATGGCAACATCTGGCGGTCGGCTAAGAATATATCAATGTCTTTGCTGTAACGGTGGTCAAACATAAGCATCAAGGCCGTGCCGCCACCGAGTGTCCATGACTTTGGAGGTATCTTGCCATATTCAAGCTGTTTGACGGCCTGGTTAAGCAGAGCTTCCCATTGCTGCATCGCGCATCTCCCGGAATAGTTTCCCCTGCCACACCGGCGGCAGAGAGTTATATATTTCCGCAAGCTGATCGAAGCTTAGGCTGTTTTCAGCCATAAAGCGCTGAATCAGACTTGCCGGGACTTCGCTGAAGAACACATCCAAGTGACTGATCCAGGGCTGCCAGTCGGCTTCTTTCAGGAAAATCCGGACAAGCTCATCAGGGCTGATGGAGCGCGAAAATGAGACGCTGAGGGAGGCGGCCATACTCTGGGCGGCCGTATTTTTGGACATGCTTGGCCTCTTTTACCCTGTTATTTGTCTGGCGGAAAAACATTGACAGACACAAATGCAGGCTTTTTAATGTCTTTGTCAGTTGTTTGCTGGAAGTCCTTGCTTTGCCTGGAACAAGATATCAGAGGTTGACCGCGAAACCGTTACTCAAGGACGAGACCGAGCGAGCGGCGGACCGCTGACATATCGATTCTGCACCGGATAGGCCCTTACGATAGCATTATCGCGAAATGCCGTAATTAGAGTGTATGTCCATGTTTTTAATGATTGCCCGCCACGGCGATATTATAGCAGAAATCAACATAAATTAACGGAGCTCCGCAGACTGGCGGACATCGATAGGGCTGCGTGGCCGCAGGCAGGCCCGGCGACCCCAGGTTGCTTGTCGGTGATCCCTGGTCGTCTAGCTGGTCACCGCCCGTCAAGGAGCCAAAGGCTGATCAAGCCGCAAATGGCCTTGCTAGCTGGCGACGGCGATTACCCTGGCCGATGGCGAAGTCGTTAATTGCCATGGCTTCCAGCTAACGGACTTTTCGCGGGTCAACCAAGGGCCGATTGTCCGTTGTCTGGCCTGCCGGTCAAGAACGGGCTTTCCGTCGGGAATAACCAGTCACCCGTCCTCCGGCCCTGCGCCTGATAGGGCCCGGACGCCCCTCCGGCCAGCGGATGTTCCCCGGTGTCGGGACGATGGCCTGGCCAGACGGGCCCTCGGCCCTGGTCTTGGGCCAAGCCTGGCCTTTCCTGGAAGCATCCCCTGGCAGTCCCTGCCGGCCGCCATTGGCCCCATCATGCGGCGGGACGCCCTGGCCTGGCGGCCTCTTGATTGCGTTCCCGCGGTGACAGGCCACGGGGCGACCGGGCAGAGTCCGCCGCCCGTCCGAGGCCGGTCTCGATGCGCCTCACCTTTTTGCCATTGCCGGGCGCTTTTGGCAAATGGCCTTGCCAATTGTCAGCCGACACAGTAGAATACCCCGCATGGAAAAAGACGCAGGGATCAAGTAGGAGCCGAAGCAGCCAGAGCCTCTCGACTTGGTTTTTCTTTGCCCTGGGGCCCCTCAGGCTCGCCAGGATGTGTTTTGGCGGGTCCCGGCGGCCTCTGGCCATGGCTTTTCGCTGGCCTGGCGAGGTCCCCTTTGGCCAAGGCGGGATAAGGGGCCAGGCCAGGCTTTTCTTGGGCCGGCATTTGGCTTATCATGGGTCCGGCCTGTGCCTGGCCGGGCCAGGGCGCCGGCACCCCATGTTCTGGCGAGGTCTCGCGGCTTGGCCGGCGGACCATGCGTATTATGGACTTTTTTTCTCGATGCGGCCAGGTTGGCCGCCACGGAGACTTTCATGAGTCCCTTGCCGCCATCCCCCACAGGTCCCATCATCGCTGACCAGGCCATCGACTGCCAGCCGCCCGAAGACGGTTGCGCCGAGCCGATGATTGACGTCCAGAACCAGTTCGACAGCCGCAGGATCAAGATCGACCAGGTCGGGGTCAAGAACATCCGTTACCCCATCAGCGTCAAGGACCGGGCCAGCGGCTCGCAGAGGACGGTGGCCTCGGTCAACATGTACGTGGAGCTGCCCCACCACCACAAGGGCACCCACATGTCACGCTTCATCGAGATCCTCTCCCAGTACCGCCACAGCATATCCAGCAACACCCTGCCGGCCATCCTGACGGCCATGCGCTCCAGGCTTGACGCCGCGTCGGCCCACCTGGAGCTGAGCTTCCCCTTCTTCATGGAGAAGACGGCCCCGGTCACCAGGGCGGTGGGCCTGATGGAGTATGGGTGCGTCCTGGCCGGCCACGAGTCGGACGAGGAGAGGGAGATAACGGTCAGCGTCAGCGTGCCGGTCACCACCCTGTGTCCCTGCTCCAGAGAGATCAGCCGCTACGGGGCGCACAACCAGAGGGGCGAGGTCAAGGTCAAGGTCCGCTACGACCACTTCTTCTGGATGGAGGACCTGATCCGGCTGGTGGAAAGCTCGGCCTCCAGCGAGGTCTACTCGCTCCTGAAGCGGGCCGACGAGAAGCTGGTCACCGAGACGGCCTACGACAACCCCAGGTTCGTTGAGGACGTGGTCCGGGAGGTGGCCGTCAAGCTGATGGCCGATCCCAACTACGTCTGGTTCTCCATCGCCGCCGAGAACTTCGAGTCCATCCATAACCACTCGGCCTACGCCTATCTTGAGTATACCCGCCCCAAGGACGGGAGCTCGCCGGCCGGGCCCGACGCGCCGCCCCCATCCCCCACTGACTGACAATACGCCAAGGAACGACGGACATGGACAAACTCCTGATCGAGGGCGGGGCCCCGCTTTCCGGATCGGTCCGGGTCAGCGGGGCCAAGAACGCCGCCCTCCCGCTCATGGCCGCGGCCATCCTGGCCGATGGCCCGCTCACGCTCACGAACATCCCCCGCCTGGGTGACCTCAGGACCATGGGCCGCCTCCTGGGCCACATGGGCGGCCGGGTCGGGCTCTACCCGGAGGAGGCCGGCGGCTACCGCGAGGAGGCCGTCCTGGACATGTCCGGGCTGGCGAGGCCCGAGGCCCCCCACGATCTGGTCAAGACCATGCGGGCCTCGGCCTTGGTCCTGGGGCCCCTCCTGGCCCGCCACGGCCAGGCCAGGGTCTCGCTCCCGGGCGGCTGCGCCATAGGGGTCAGGCCCATCGACCTCCACCTCAGGGCCCTGGCCGCCATGGGCGCCGAGTTCGACCTCTCCGGCGGCGACATCATGGCCCGGGCCCCCAGGGGCGGCCTGGCCGGGGCCGACATCCGCTTCGAGACGGTGACCGTGACCGGGACGGAGAACGTGATGATGGCGGCCGTCCTGGCCAAGGGGCGGACGATCATCCGCAACGCCGCCCGGGAGCCGGAGGTGTCCGACACGGCCAGGGCCCTGGTGGCCATGGGGGCCAAGATAGGGGGCATTGACGGCGACGAGCTCTCCATAGAGGGCGTGGACGTCCTCAGGTCCGCCAGCCACGCGGTCATGCCCGACCGCATCGAGGCCGGGACCCTCCTGGCCGCCGTCGCCATGGCCGGGGGCAAGGCCACGATCAGGGGGGCGCGCCTGAACGATCTGGCCGTGGTCCTGGGCAAGTTCACCGAGGCCGGGGTCCTCCTGCGGGCCCAGAACGGGGATCTGACCGTGGAGTCGGAGCCTGGGGCGCTCTCGGCGGTCAACGTCTCCACCAGCCCCTACCCGGGCTTCCCGACCGACATGCAGGCCCAGTTCCTGGCCATGATGGCCACGGCCAGGGGGGCCTCCATCATCACCGAGACCATCTTCGAGAACCGCTTCATGCACGTGGCCGAGCTGCGGCGCCTGGGGGCGGACGTCACCCTGGAGGGCCGGACGGCCGTGGTCAAGGGGGTGGGCCGCCTCTCCGGGGCCCCCATGACCGCCTCGGACCTGCGGGCCTCGGCCTGCCTCATCCTGGCCGCCCTGGCCGCAACGGGCTCGAGCGAGGTCTCCAGGGTCTACCACCTGGACCGGGGCTATGACCGCCTCGACCTCAAGCTGGCAGGCCTGGGGGCCAGGATATCGAGGGTCAAGGACGACTGAGCCTCGGGACGGCGGCCCCCAGGCCCGTGGCCGGTCGGGGCCGGGCGACGGCTTTCCCCGGTCCCCCCGCCGCCCAAATCCCCAGCTCCCTGGGCTCCAGGCAAAATCGCCCGGCCCGGTCTGGGCCGGGACGGGCTCCCGGCCAGACCAGGCGCTCCCCCCACCCAGGGAGGGCTTCCGCCCAGCCAGGCCGGGGCTCAGGGCCTTTCGCGGCCCGGGCGTCCGGCTAAGGCCCCTGGCTCGACGGGCGCCCCGCGTCGCCCCCACCTTCCCCCCCATGCGAGACCACGCGCCCTGGCGCACCTTGCCCGCCCCGGTATCGCCAGCAATTCCCCCGGCCGACTATCCCCAGATCCTGGCCACCAACGCCAGCGCCTTCCAGGTGGGCCGGAAGGCCATCGCCGGGCCTGGGACCGCCAGGACGGCCAGCCAAACCACCATCACCGACGGGCCGGGGCGCATATGGCGCCCCAAGGCCCAGGATGCCGTCGCCTGCCCTGACGGCCCCGCGCGCGCCGCCACTTGCGGCCAGCCCGGGGCTGGAGGCCAAGGCCCGGGGCGGTGCCGCCTGGCGCTGGCCCTTCCCCCGAGGCGGGGTCGGCCTGTCCAGGGCCCGGAGGGTGGCCGGCCTCGGACGCGCCCAGGGGGCGGCGAGACCGAGGTCGTCCGCCGGGGGAGGCCTTGCGGGATGCGGGATGCGGGCTGGCGGGCAACCATGCCCGGATCGGTTGCCCCACCTGGGCATGCCTGGTGAACCGCCCGAAGTCCCGCCGGCGCCGGGGGGCCGAGCCCCAGGATCAGGGCCTGGCCATTCCCCTGGCCCGCGGCCCATGGGAATGGCTTTCCCCAGGAGGGCCAACCCAAGGCCGCCCTGGGCGATGTCTGTGGGGTTCGCGGCCCCGCTGGGCCATCCCTGGGGACCAGGGTCGGCCCATTGCCCATGGCTCTCGGCCGCTTGCGCCTCGTCCCCGGCGACACCGGCGTTGCAGAAGTGACGGGACAATCCCGGCGTCTCTCTGGCCCGCCTGCCTGCTGGCCGTGGACGCGCCCGCCCCCCGTAGCCGGAATGCCGGGCGGGTCCCGCTTCATTTTGGCCGTTGGCGGAGTCAATGAGTGGCCCTCCTGTTGGCCCCGTCCGGCAAGGGTTTGGGGTGACGGCGGCCGACACAGTGGCCATCAGGGCCTGGACTGGGGACGGGAAGGGGCAGGGAGGAAAGGCCTGGAAAGCTCGCGTGGGCAGGTGTTGGCGGGTTTGGGCCCTGAGCCGGGTGCCCCAGGGGCCGAGAGGGCGGAAAGAGGACGCCGGGAATTACCCTGTCGTCTGGCCCTGTTAGATGACGCGGTCAGATGGTGGCTGTCCCCAAGTCCTTGGCAATAAAGGAAAAACAGGTGACTGGAAGTGGGTCTTTGCCTGAAGGGCGAAATCGGGGTCCGGGAAGGGGAAAAAAGGGACGAGGGGACAGAAGGGGACAAATTTGACTTGTAAGATACTGAAAATAGGCAATAAAAAAATATTTGAAAAAGTTAAAAAAAATGCTTGACATCGGGAAGGACTGAGAGTAATATCCGCTCTTGTCGCTCAGGGAAACCGGGCGGGCCGAAAAAAGCCGAAAGTGGCTGGGGAATCCGTGAAAGGTTCCGCTCGGGTGGACGAGATGAAGCCCGATGAAAGTCCAAAAAAGGACTTGACACGTTCGGCCAGACAATGTATGATTAAAATGCCTGAGTATCCGCTAAAGCAGAAAAAACGGCATCCGCTCTTTGAAAACTAGATAGTGACAAATACGTGCAAGCGTAATAGGGCTCTTTTGGATTCCTTTTGGAAAAACTCTTTTCCGTTTATATTTACACGGAGAGTTTGATCCTGGCTCAGAATGAACGCTGGCGGCGTGCCTAACACATGCAAGTCGAACGAGAAGAAGGGCTTCGGCCCTTTGGAAAGTGGCGCACGGGTGAGTAACGCGTGGGTAACCTACCCCCCAGTTTGGAATAACGCCTCGAAAGGGGTGCTAATACCAAATATGACCACAGGGACCTCGGTCCTAGAGGTAAAAGGTGGCGAGTCTTCGGACGCTACCGCTGGAGGATGGGCCTGCGTGACATTAGATTGATGGTGAGGTAATGGCTTACCATATTGTCTACGATGTCTAGCTGGTCTGAGAGGATGATCAGCCACACTGGGACTGGAACACGGCCCAGACTCCTACGGGAGGCAGCAGTGAGGAATTTTGCGCAATGGGGGAAAC
>JAISEK010000135.1 GCA_031264145.1 Deltaproteobacteria bacterium | reverse complement strand
GTCAACATCCAGCAAGAGCAGCTGATGAACAACCTTGAGTTCTTCCAGATGCTGCCGGATATCGTCGGTGCCCTGCAGGAAGGGGCCACGGTCAAGTCGACCAATGGCCTTTCCAACATCTCCAACGGCAACCCAGACCACCTCAGGCCCATCCTGAACCAGGTCTACCTGTGCATGCTCCAGCGCAACGGCATGTATAGCTGCATCGTCGACGCCTTCGACCAGGTCATCATGGATCTGTGCGCCGGGAAGCTACCCTGGTTCGTGGATCTGGTCTACGGGGTCATGGACGGCAAGGAGTACGACCTCAAGTCCCTGAAGAAGGAAGAGGCCGACGTCGTCAAGACCGCCAAGGTCATCCTGGGCCACTCGCTCTTCAGCCAAAGCTGGCTGGACATCTAGGCCGGTCCCCCCAGGCCAATGAAAAATCCCGGCCCCCAGTGGGGCCGGGATTTTTCATTGGCCTGGCCGCCCGCGATCCGGATCCTCCGAAGGCCTGCCGGCTGGTCCCCAGGCCCAAAGCCTGGGCTTCCCCGTGGCCGGAAAAACGGCATGGGTCCCCAGCCCCTCAGGGGAGAACTCTTTTGCGGCTAAACACATAAATTCCAGTAATCCGGCTCGGTTCCTTCGGTCGCCGGCCCTGGAGTCAGCGGCAAAGCGTCTCGTCCTTTGCCTTCAGCCTGCGCGGCCATGCCGGCCGGAAGGCCAGGTATCTTGGCGACGCCGTTTCCGTCCCTGGTTGCCCGTCCTTCGGGTGTGATTGACCCAGGAGCGCGGGCATTGAGTCCCTGGTCTCCCTGGCCGGGTATTTTGTCGGCCTTCCTGGTCGAAGCCCGGCAATAAGCCCAACCCTCTGGAAATAAAACGCGCTTTCCATTGGCCACGGTGTTCGGGCGTGTCCTGGATAGCGACGCTGTTTCCGTGTCCTGGGGCACGTGTCCGGCGACCTCGAGACGATTATGCCCGGCCACATGGGGCGGACCACGGTGGTCCCGCCGCTGGACCATTGCCCTATGGGACGCTGGTCCTGGCCTGGGCAAACGTGGGCCCCTGATCTGCGGGGAAAATTGGGTTGGCCTCCTTGTTGCCCTTCCGTGTTCGTCGCCGCCAGCGCCCGCCTTGGCCCTAGAGGCTGGTCAAGGCCTCGCCGGCCAGCTCCAGGATGTCGTCTATCTCGCTGAAGAGGATGCCGCATGATATGAACATGGTCTCGAACTGGCTGGGCGGGAGCCAGACGCCCTTGTCGCGCATGGACCGGAACCAGGCCCCGTAGAGGGCCAGATCGCTTTTCTGGGCCGAGGCCAGATCCTCCACCGGGCCCTCGGTGAAGAAGAGGGTGGCCATGGAGCCCAGCTGGTTCACGGTCGCCGGAAGGCCCTTGTCCCTGGCCAGGTCCCTGAGGCCGGCGGCCAGGCGGGAGCCCATGTGCTCCAGGCGCCCATAGGGGGCCTCGGCCATGAGCCTCTCGATGGCCGCGATGCCGGCGGCCACGGCCAGGGGGTTGCCGGAGAGGGTCCCGGCCTGGTAGACTCCCCCCAGCGGGGCCAGCAGCCCCATGAGATCCCTGCGCCCGCCGAAGGCGGCCAGGGGGAGGCCCCCGCCGATTATCTTGCCCAGGATGGACAAATCGGGCTTTAGGCCGTAGAGCCCCTGGGCTCCGCCCAGGCCGACCCGGAAGCCGGAGATGACCTCGTCCATGACCAGGAGGGCCCCGTGCTCCCGGCACAGGCCGGCCAGGCCCTCGAGGAAGCCAGGCTTGGGCGGGACCAGGCCCATGTTGCCGGCCACCGGCTCGACGATGGCGCAGGCGATCTCGTCGCCGGCCAGCCTGAAGAGTTCCTGGAGGGCCGGGAGGTCGTTGTAGGGGCAGGTGATGGTCAGCTCGGCCAGGGCCCGGGGGACGCCCAGGCTGCCGGGAAGGCTCATGGTGGCCAGGCCGCTCCCGGCGGCCACCAGCAGGCTGTCGGCGTGGCCATGGTAGCAGCCCTGGAACTTCAGGATCTTGTCGCGGCCGGTGGCCCCGCGGGCCAGCCGGATGGCGCTCATGGCCGCCTCGGTCCCTGAGCTGACCAGGCGGACCATCTCCATGGAGGGGACGCACTGGCCGATGAGCCTGGCCAGCGTCGTCTCGGCCTCCGTCGGGGCCCCGAAGGAGGAACCGTTCGCGGCCGCCGCGGTCACGGCCTTGACCACGGAGGGCGGGCAGTGGCCGAAAATAAGCGGCCCCCAGGAGCCCACCAGGTCCAGGTACTCCCGGCCGTCCTCATCGTAGATGCGGGCCCCCTGGCCCCTTTTCGCGAACCTGGGGTCCGTCCCAACCGCGCCGCAGGCCCTTACTGGGCTGTTGACCCCGCCGGGGATGTATTTCTTGGCCTCCTCGAAAAGGATCCCTGATTTTGTGGTAATATTGTCCGGACTCATGGTTTCTCCCTGCGACGGAAGGCCCCCGGGGCACTTCCGGGAGGGCTATGGCGGGTTATTTTGGCGTGGGGTTTCTGGCCAGGGGGCCGCGAATCGATTATAGGCCTTGGCAGGGTTCCTTTCAAGGCCGACCGGGCTGAAGACCAGGGCCCTGGCGGCCCCCGCGGGGGGGCCGGCCGGGCCCAGCGTGGGGGTTGGCGTCGATGAGCGTGTTGGACGATATGGCCGTCTTGAACGGAGCTACCGTGGAATTGGTGGGGACCAGGCTGGTGGAGGCCATAGACTCGGTGGCCAGGGACCTGTTGACCCAGGGCCTCGACAACGGCGAGGAGGAACTCATCCCCGTGATCCTCTTGCCCCTGGCCGTCATGGCCCTGTGCCGGCGGGCCGACCCGGAGACGGTCATGGAGCTGCTGGAGTCGATGCGGCTCAAGGTCGAGAGGGGTGACTTCCATTCCGACCCAGACTCCGGGCAGACTCCCCCGAAAGCCTGGATGAGCTGATGTCCCCGTGGTCCCGTTCCGGCCCGGCCCCTGACGGCCATGGGGGAAGAGGCAGGCCTGTCCCGCCCTGGGCCGCCGGGGGCGGCTGTAGCCGCGCCGCGCCAGGGCCTGGCCAGGGGGCGGCGGCAAAAGGCAGGCGGCCCGGGCCTCCCCTTGGAGGGCCCGGCACAGATGATGGCGAGACAGGAACAACGGGAAGGACGAGATGGGCCAGGTGGTCAGACGCAGCTCGACGGCGGTGGTGGACAATTCATTCCTGGAGGCCCTCCTTGGGCTTCTGAGGAAGACGTTCCATGGGCAGGTCTCCCTGATAACGCAGAACTACAGGGTTGTCCAGGTGGAGAGGAAGGAAAACTTCAATCCCGAGGAGCTTTTGGAGGGCCTCCAGGGCCTCAGCCCGGAGGGCTTCAACCCGGCGGCGGTCAAGGACAAGGTGGTCCAGGCCCTAAGGGGACTCGAGTTCGGGCAGGTGGTCCTCATGGTCAAGAAGGGCCGGCTGGTCCAGATCGAGCGGCACCTCAAGGAGCGCTTCTCCGACCTCCAGGGCCTTGGCGGCGACGGAATCTGAGACCACCCCCCAGATGTGGCCGGGTCCCTCTCTGCCGTCAGAGGGAGGGCCGTCATCGTCCCATTCGGAACGAAGCCCTGGCGGCCTCTTTCTGGCCCGGTCGTCGCTGCCATCGCGGACCGTTTGCCTGGGCCACTGCCAGGGTTTCTCGGAATCTGACGACAATCAAACGGCCACGCTTTCCCAAGGGCCTCCCAGATGAACCCCCTTTGGGTTTGGTCTGACGTGCTAAATGATTTGTCGAATTTGTCAGCGATTAGGCTTGAAGAAATGGCAGCATTGCAGGGTAGAAAGTTAAATATGCTATATTATTAAATTTTTATAAGATAGATATTTTGTAGCTATAAAATATTGCATATAGGATAGATATAGTTACTTAATATTAATATATCTAATTTCTTGTCTTGGCGATGAATATTGCAAGAGAAACACCGAAAGGCCAGAGGCAGGTACATTTGGAAAAGCGGAAAATGCGCGATAATAGCTGTATGGCTTGAGTGGACCATCTGAACGTCAGCCCCAAAGGCTCCGCATGGAGAACATCAATGAAAAAACTGCCCATTGGCATGTATACTTTTGAAAAGCTCATAAAAGGCGGCCATGTATACGCCGATAAGACGAGGTATGTCTACGAGCTGGTACAGACCGAAGGCGCTTTTTTTCTCTCCAGGCCCAGGCGGTTCGGCAAATCCCTTCTGTTGAGCACGTTTGAGTCACTGTTTTCTGGTCCCCCTGAGCCTGACGGAACGCCGCAGGGCTTGTTCAAGGACCTCTGGATTGGCCAGTCGGATTACGATTTTAGCCAAAAATTCCCGGTAGTTTGCCTGGATATGGCTTTGAACAGCTCCACGCCAGAGGTCCTGAATGCGGAGATCGAAGACATGCTTCTGAAAAGAGCCAAGCCCTTCGGAGTTGAAATTGATGGCCCAACTCCCGGAAGCATGCTGGAAAGCCTTATTAATTGCCTGGCAGACAAATATAACACCAAAGTTGTTCTTCTTATTGATGAGTACGATTCCCCTGTTAGCGATAATATCGATAATATCGCTCTTGTTTTGAAAATTCGTGACATCTTGAAAAGTTTTTACTCCAAGCTGAAATCATGTGACAAACAGCTGCGCTTCGTCTTCGTGACCGGGGTGACGCGTTACGCCTTCATGGGCCTCTCATCCGGCCTCAACCATCTGAACGACATTACCCTTACCCAAAAGTATGCCGGGATATGTGGGTTTACCCAGGATGAGTTTAAAACTTGTTTCAGCGATCATCTCGAGGTGGCCCTTGAAGGCATGAGGGGCATGGACCCTGTACCGGCGGATGCCACCGTGGCCGATCTGGCGGACTGCTTCAATAAATGGTATGACGGCTATAGCTGGGACGGGAAGACCAGGGTCCTGAATCCATTTTCCATATTGAAATGTCTCGAAAAAACGGCTTTTTCGAATTACTGGATACAGACCAACCCATCTGGTTCCTTTCTGTCCAAAATTGCCGCCAGGAACCCTTTGGCCCTTTTGGGGGACGAGGCTGAGAAGATTTCGGAGGAAATCCTCGGCCTGGCCGAGGTGGGAAGCCTTGGGCCCGTGCCGGCCTTGTTCCAGACCGGGTATCTGACGGTTGACAAAGTCACTGCCTTTGATGGTGGAGGCACGGCCTTTACCATGAAAATACCAAATTTAGAGATAAAAAGAACCAATATACCTCTCTTTGTGGACAGCATTTACAGTCTCCTGGGCTGCGACCCGGCCACCGAAAGGGATACTTTTAAAAATGCGATAATGGCCAGGGACCAGGCCAGGCTCACGGAAATAATTGATTCGGTCTTCGCCGGCCTGCCGGCCGAGCACCACGCCAACAACGAGTCATGCTACCACAAAGTGCTGTACGGCTACTGCCACAAGTTCGGCCGCATCGTGATCCCCGAGCGCAAAGGGGCCATAGGCAACTCCGACCTTGTGGTGATTCTTCCGGGGCGACTCTATGCGGTAATCGAGCTTAAATTCGATGCCGGCGACGAGACCCCGAAGCAGGTGCGGCTCGTGTCCAGACTGGCCCTGGAGGCCTTGGAAGCCATCGAGAAGAAGGACTATTGGCGGCCATTCCAGTCCGAGGCCAATGAACTCGTCAAGATAGGGCTTGGCGTCTCTTACAGGGGGCAGTGCCAGGCCCGGATAGGCGACTGAGACGTATCCGCCCTCGTTCCCCTCTGTTTTCCCATGATGTCAAGGGCCACGCCGGGAGCCGGTCCGGCGTGGTCCTCTGGCGGATGTGCGGGGTCTTACTCCCCCAGCCCAGCTCGATGCTCGTATGGGCGCGTCCAGGCCAACCCGTCCTTCGCCATGCGGTCGAGGCCCGATCCGAATCCAGGCGGCCGGGTACGGGGGTGTCCCTGTGGGTTGGACTGGGCGGCTGGACTAGCCCAGGCGGAAGGCCTTGGAGGTCACGTGGTCTTCCAGGCGGCGGATCTTGCGCTCCAGGGCGTCGGCCCGGGAGGCCAGGGCCTCGACCATGGTGGCCGGGTCGACCTGGGCCAGGAGGACTATCTCCCTCTCCCGGTCGCTGGCCGGCCTGGCCGCCGGCTCGGCCGGCATGACGAAGGCGGCGGCCAGGTAGAGGAGGATCATGGGCCAGAAGGCCAGGAAGAAGGAGATCCCTATTATCGCCAGCCTCAGGACGGCGGGCGACCACCCGTAGTGCTCGGCCAGTCCCCGGACCACGCCGAGGAGCAGGCCTCGTTTGGATCTGAAGGGACCCTTGACCGACATTTTGGCTATGTTCATCACGTCTCCCCCGGGCCAGGCACTCGCGCCTGGCCCCGTTGTCTCATGGGTGGCTGTCTCACCATGGGCGGAACAGGGGACTCGGCTCCAGGGGCATCAAGAGGGCAACCAGGGCGTAGGCCAGGACCACGGGCCAAAAGGCGACCAGGATGGACAGGGCCACCACGGCCAGCCTCAGGATCCACCTGGGGACGCCCAGGTGCCAGGAGAGTCCCGCCAGGACCCCAAGGAACAGGCCGCGCCTGGATCTGAATGGTCCCCTCACATTTTTTGAGTTGAAGTTCATCGTCGTCTCCTCATGGGCGTTCTATCTGGGCTGGCTCTGGGCCAGCCGGCGGTCAAAGTCGTCGCCCTTGTCCGCCGGCGGGGCCCGGTTCGCCGCCGGCGGCAGGAGGATGTCCTCGAGGGCGGACAGCCTCGCCTCCAGGCCGGCCAGACTGGCGTCAAGCCTTGAGGCGGCCTCCAGGAGTTTGGCCTGGTTGGCCCTCTGGTCCTTGGACCAGAGCCAACGGAGGCAGATCAGGAGGAAGGCCAGGGCCACCAGAATGAGCGGGATGCCTACTGTCAGGAATATGAGCGTGCTTAGTTCCATGGCGTGGCGGCCTCCTCTTTGTCTAGCCCTTGAGGGCCTGGAGTTCCAGTTCGATGGTGTCGTCGAGCTTCTGGAATTCGGCCTCCAGGCCCCTCTGGCCGGCCAGTTGGCGGCGGTGGACCCTTTCGAGCTCGGCCTCGGCCTCCAGCCTGTCCAGACGCTGATCCAGGCGGTCGAGCTTCATCTGGGACGAGGCCAGGTCGTAGCGCTTCATCTGGCCGCTGACCTTGAGGCTCTTCTCGGCCTGGCTTTGCCTGAGGGCCAGGAGCTTCTCCCGCTCGCGGGACTGGACGATCTTGCTTTCCAGTTGGTCTATCTCGGCGTGGTGCTTCTGGAGGATGGCGTCCAGCTCGGCGATCTGGGAGTCCAGGGAGGCCAGCTCGGCGTCGGCGGCCCGCTTCTCCACCAGGGCCACCCTGGCCAGGTCGTCTCTGTCCTTGGCCACGGCCTGCTTGGCCCTGGACAGCCAGAGATCCATGGACTCCTGGACATCGGCCCGCCGCCTCTGGAGCTGGACCTGGGCGGCCATGGCCTGGGCGGTGGCCGCCTTGATCTCGACCAGGGTGTCCTCCATCTCCCCTATGATCAGCTTGAGCATCTTGGAGGGGTTCTCGGCCTTGTCGAGCATGGCGTTGATGTTGGAGCTTACTATGTCGGCGAATCTTGAGAAGACGTTTGGCATTTCTGGCCTCCTGGCCCCTTTCCCTGGGCCGGCTCCTGGGGGGGCCGGCGGCGCCAGCCGCCCAGGCCCCCCGGGCTTGGAATCGTGGCCGCCAGCTTGCGGCGGCCCTGGTCTCCTCAAGAGCAAGAAGGGGGCCAAGGGCAAAAACGCTGGCAAACCCTTGATTTTGGGCGGCCGGGAGGCCGGCCTCCCCCAAGGGTCAAAAAATTAATGGCCATTTTGGCCAATAATCAGCCAAAACGGCCAATGATTGGCCAAAAACGACAAAAAATGGCCGGTCTGGTCTCGGGCCCGAAGACTGGATCCACCCGTCGGCCCAGGGGACGGGTCAGGGCCCCGGCGACGACTTGCCTATGAGGGCCATGAAATGGTTCAGAAGACCATAGAAGAGGGAAAAGAAGAGATACAAAAACAGGGCGAAAACAATCAAAAACAGAAAGTAAAGAACGATGGCATCCAGTATGGCGCTCACTTCTTCTCGACGGTCAAGTCCAGCAACAAATCCCCCCGGCTCCCGGGCGACCTGAGGTGCCCCTGGCCGGAAAGCCTCAGTCTGGTCCGCTCGGCGATGCCGGCCGGAATCCGCACCGAGAGATGGCAGGGCTGGTCATCTCGCCGATAGTCGATGTCGATGGTCGTCCCCGAGGCCGCGGCCTCGGGGCTTAGTACCAGCCCGAAGACGATGTCCCAAGGGGGCGGGTCGTCCTTGGCCGCCAGGGGATTGGAAAGCAGCCTGGACCTGAGCCTTCGGATGAGCCCGAGGGCCTTGCCCCTGAACGTCCCGGCCCTGGGGGTTTTGGACTGTTCGTCCCCGAGCCGGCCCGCCGCCCGCCCCTGGCCGGCCTTTTCGGGCGTCTCGACGCCCGCGGCCCCTGGAGCGGGGACAGGCTCCGGGTTGGCGGTGCGTTCCCCGGGAGCGGCTCCCTGCGGCCTGGACCCGTCGGTCCCGTCCCCGTGTGGCGCGGCGCCCTTGGTGCTGGCCCCGTTGGTCCCGGTCCCCTGCGGCCTGGCCGGCTCAGGCGACGGGCGCTTCCCCGCGGCGGCCCGGGCGGCCTTGGGGCCCCGGCCCCTGGAACGTCGCAGGCGGTCGTAGCGGGCGCGGGAGGACGGGTCGCTCAGGACGGCGTAGGCCTGGCTGATTAGCTTGAACTTCTCCTCGGCCTGGCGGTCGCCTGGGTTGCGGTCCGGGTGGAGCCGTCGGGCCAGATCGAGGAAGGCCCGCCTCAGGCTTTCCTGGTCCGCGTCAGGGGCCAGGCCCAGGGCCGCGTAGAAATCGGAATCCCAGCCCGCCCTCAACGCCCTGGCCCTCCCCCATAGGCCCTGGCTATCCTCGCGATGAGGGAGGAGGACGAAAAGCCCGGCGTCAGGGCCAGGCTCATGACCTGGCCCCCGAGGGCCCTGACCTCCCTGGCGCCCACGATGTCGTCCACGGCCCAGTCACCGCCCTTGACCAGGAAGTCTGGCCTGAGGGCGGTGATGAGCCCCAGGGGGGTGTCCTCGTCGAAGATCGTCAGGCCGTCGACCATGACCAGGGCGGCCAGCAGCTCGGAGCGCTCGCCCTGGTCCCTGACCGGCCTGGCCGGACCCTTGAGGCGCCCCACGGAGGCGTCCGAGTTGAGGCCGACCATGAGGAAGTCGCCCAGGGCTCTGGCCTGGGCCAGGTACCTCAGGTGGCCTGGGTGAAGGAGGTCGAAACAGCCGTTGGTGAAGACGAGCCTGCGGCCCTCGGCCGCCAGAAGGGACCTCTTCTCGATGGCCTGTCCCAGACTGAGGATTTTCTTGAGATAATCGGTCATGGCAAATCCAGGCCGGCCGATCCGGGGCAGGGGATGATTGTAGAAAAATCGCCGATGATCAACGTGGGTTATAGAAAAAATGCATTATTAGAACTGCTGGATCCGGGGCCCAGGACGCTCCCGTCCAGGCCGGGGGAATCCGGCTGGCCCCTGGGCCAGGAAAAAGCAATAGTCGTCCTGGCAGGCATTATAGCACAACGAAAAGGGCCGTCTAAGGCCCCAGGGCCGCTGGCAGGATGGGGGAAACGCCAATCTTTATTGACGCTACAGCGTTAAAATATTTAGTGTTTTTACTGTCTTGATTATTATATCTGAGATCATAGAAAAGTTAAATACAACATTTGTCATGTTATTTTGTCTTTCATTAAGCCTTACTGATTACCAATGTTGACACACATATTGGTATTAAATCATCAAATTACTTTGCCAAATACATAATTAAATTTATATATACGCTGTTATTTTTTAAAATTACTGTATAAAATATTGCTATTAATGATAAAAAATTTTGCTCGTCTACATATAAGAGATAAAAGAGAAAAAATATCAGTTATAGATTGCAAAAGCAGAGGGTAATTTAGTTTTTAAACAGTCGTGCCTGATCTGCCACGAATGGGACATGGCTTCCTTGATACTTGGCGTTCATCCGCTGTTGGCCATCATGTGGATTTGCCAGGTCCATCTGGGCCATGAGGCGAAAAGACGGTCATCGCCCTTGCGAGGAGATGGGCCATGGCTTGCTTTTCATCGACTCAACCCAATGCCCCGACTTGTCTGGGCCGACGCTCCTTATGCTACCGTCATTTTTGAGGGCTGTAAAGTCACGCTTAACAGGTGATGGTTTTGGCGGTCACTGAAGATGCGGCAGCCAATTCCTCGGCCGTCAGGTTTGGATTGGCAAGGAGCAATTTTGCTGTTCCATCCTTTATGCGACTGCGATAGCCCATGTATTTTGAAACCAAGAATAGTCTCCTGCTTAGAGCATAAATCTCCACACAAAACTGAGGATACCTGAATGGTTACAAAAAAAGTAACTAAAAAATCCACGCCTAACAGCTAAAAAATGCTTGATTTTCTCCAGAGAAGCGGTTTAATAATCACACGTCCTTTTCCGCCCGACCTAGAATACGGACTAATGGCTGGCCTAGTCTGAAAGATTTTACCAACAACGCCATGAGGAATTTCTATGCCTAGAATACCGCTCTCAACTGTGGCCTCAGATCGCCGTTTCCCAACTGATCCAGCCCTTAAAGCCACGGCGCTATGGATATTGACCTCGGCGGCGGCCATCTTGGCCTTGACGCTGCTACTTTATCCCGCGCCTTCTGGAGGTCTCTACCTTGGGTCCGGCTCCCCCGGCCATCTGGACGCCTCTGACGGCCAGACTCGGCCTGACGCCTTCTTCCCGCTTACGCCCACGCCCACCCCTCAGCGCGACCCCAAGGTCGAGCGCTTGTTGGCGGCGGTGCAGATTTTGAGGCCCGAGCAGCGGGACAACCCTCAGGCCAGCCAGCCCAGCCAAGACGTTATCTCGATGATGGAGCAGAATCTGGTGTATGTCATAGCCACGCCCGCGTTCGGTGACTCCACGGAGGCCATTTTTTGCGGCTCGGGCTTCTTCTTTAATACCCGTTACATTTTAACCAATAATCACGTAACTGAGGCAAACCATGGCGTTATCTATGTTATCAACAAAACCTTGAATTTCGCGGCTGAGGTCACGGTAAGGGCCAACACCAACCAAAACGGTCGCGATTACGCCGTGCTGGAAATAGGGAGCCATCGCCAACCGATAAGACCGCTAAAATTCAGCACCAAACCGCAAGTTGGCGGCAAGGTCAGCGCTTGGGGCTACCCCATGCAGTTCATCTCGCTTCAAAAATTCGACATTACCAGCCACCAGTCGCCTGAAGTGGCCTTCAGCGCCGGCGTGGTTAAGGTTACCGATGATAGTCGCTATCCCATAGATTTGCTCCACGATTCGCCTTTGTTTGGCGGCAATAGCGGCGGGCCTCTGATTAATGAGCGCGGCGGCGTTCTGGGCATAAACACGAGAGGATTTACCTATCGAAACAAGGATTTATCCGGATTCATGTATAGTGCCTTGAAGTCAAGTGACGTCATCGCTTTCCTGAGAGACAAAGGCTATCCTTACGAGCTGGCTGATTGACGACTTTGGGACTGATTCAAAAACTCAAATATTGGAATATAGTGACATCTTGCCAGATTTCAGAGCGTTACGGTAGCTGGAAAATAGACGGCAAGTCCTAATACTTCAACGAAAAAGGCTGGACTTCCAAACTTGAACCTGCCATGGTCGGAAAAGCGGGTGCCTTGGCATCACGAACAGAGGGAGATAAGGAAGCGCCAAATGTTGCTTGACTAGACGCCAATGTTTGGCAGCGTAAATGAATACCGTCCTATTACCATGGAGGTCGTGAACAAGACGCGACTGGAACCGCTGTTGGACGATCTCATCCGGAAACACCATTATATTGGCTTCGGCAAGATGATCGGCCAAAACGTCAGATGCCTGGCGATGGCGCAAGGAAGGCCGGTCGCCGCTTTAAGCCATGACAGGGCTTCCCTGAGGGCATGGGCCCGTGACGTTCTATATCGGCTGGACGGATGAGGAAAGACGGCGTAATCTGGGCAAGGTGGTCCGCGACAACAGATTTTTGGTCATGCCACTGGCCAGGATCAATATTCTTTTCTCACACGTGCTTGCCCAAAGCCTTCGCTCCCTCAGGCGGGACTGGAAGGAACGGCATGGCCAGGCCCCGGGCTTGGCCGAGACATTCGTTGATGGCGGGCGTTTCAAGGGGACGTCCTATCTGGCCGCCAACTGGAAGCGCATCGGCGAGACGCTGGGATACGGCAAGCGCGGAAAAGCGTTTGAGTATCATGGCGAGATGAAAACGTGTCCGTGTATGAACTGGAAAAGGATTCGCGAAAGGAGCGCTCCCTCCTCTGCGACGGCCCCCGCTAGCCAGGAAGCCTGATCAAGGGGAGGAGGGAATAAAAATGCTGGGTCAGGTCATGGACTGGGACATGAGGCTGCTCGATATGACGACCCTCGGACCGACCCACGAACGCATGGCATAGGACGGCAGGATGGCTTTTTCGTCCATTCTATGATGATGGCCGCCAGAAAATCGTGGCTGAATATGCGGATATTTCGAGAAGCCGCTTATGGCCATGGCCTGAAATCGTGGTTGCCCGCCAAGTGTGTCGTGCCCGCCTGCCTGGTAGCCAAGCCCGTAGGCTCCCTGCGCCGTGCGCGCCGTGGCGAGCGCCTGGCCATGCGGCACGTCGTTGGCGTCATTATCGACGGATAGTGCGGGAAATTTAGCCTTTGTCAGGGATGCGAACGCACAATCAGCGTCGGGACCGAGGAAGAGTCGCCGATCGTAAGAGGCAGGTCCCTCCATCGTAGGGATCAGTGATCCGCGATGACCACGATCCGTGTGCCACTTATCACATCAATGATGGTCCAGCGAGGGGGGCGGCGAAGCGCTGGCAGTGGGAAATCAGGGCCAGCCATTCTGGTGCCGGCGTTGTCATGGCAAACGGAAGGCAACACCGATGGGCGGCGATATGCACGGGCCGCCCTTGGATCTGGCGGCGTCCCAGACACTGGCATGGTGGAAGTTCCAATGGCGGGAGCGTTGATTTATTGGGCCTTCAGGGTGCCTGGCAGGGACCGACTTCCTTGGCCTCGTTTTTCTTGATTTGTCTGGTGAAGGCATCTCGGGCTAAACTGCTTGTCATAAGCAAATCGAGCCGACTTTGCCCGGCATTCCAAGAAAAACAAAGTACTAGCCCAGGGGCAGGAGGAGTGCGGCCAGGCCGACCAGGAGGCACCAGGGGGCGAAGAGGGGCAGCCGGCCTCGGTCCACGATGTAGGCCAGAAGGCGTAGAGATAGGTAGCCGGTCACGGCCGAGACGGCCAGGCCCGCCAGGAGGAGCCAGGGGGGAAGGGAGCTGGCCTGGCCCTGGGCCAGGCTCAGGGCCAGGCCGCCCAGGATGGCCGGGATGGACAGGAGGAACGAGTACCTGGCCGCCAGTTCGCGGTCCAGGCCCAGAAGTAGGGCGCAGGCTATGGTCAGGCCGCTCCGGGAGAGGCCAGGGGCGATGGCCAGGCCCTGGACGGTCCCTATGATGAGGGCGTCGGCCGCGGTCATGAGCCGGACGGTCCTGAGGCCGGGGGTCCTTCGCAGCCTGGTCAGGACCAGGACCAGGGCCGTGGCCAGGAGGGCCAGGCCCACGGCCCTGACGGAGCCGAAGAGGGCCTCCAGGGGCCTGTGGGCCAAAAGGCCGATCGCGGCCGTCGGGACCGAGCCGAGGACTATGAGGAGGCCCAGCCGGAAGTCGGGCCGCCCTCGCCAGAGGGGGACCAGCCGGCCCCCCAGGATGGCGGACGGGATGAACCTCAGTTCCCTTGCCAGGGCGGCCAGGCTCTGGCGGTAGAAGACCAGGACGGCCAGGAGGGTCCCCAGGTGGAGGACCAGGTCCAGGAGCACCTCGGGCTCCCGGAGGCCCAGGAAGGCCTGGGCCAGGACCAGGTGGCCGGAGGAGGAGACGGGCAGGAACTCGCAGAGGCCCTGGACGAGGCCCAGGATCAGGATGATGGCCAAAGGAGACAAGATGGTTCACCGGAGACGCCGGGGCCAGGGTCCCGGGTCAGTGCGGAAGGGCCCCTCAGCGGCCGAACTTCTCTAGGAATATGGCCGTGCTGATGAGGGGCCACAGGAGCATCATGTGGTTGCGCCGCCCGTCCAGGTGCTCGGCCAGGATCCTCCCGGCGGCGCCCGGGGCCAGCCAGCCCAGCCTGGAGAAGGGCGGGGAGGACAGCAGGCCGCCCACCTCCCTCGCCAGGCCGGGCTCGCGGAGCCAGAGATCCAGCGGGGCGTTGAAGCCAGTCTTGACCGGGTTCAGGCGGCTGGAGTCCGGGAGGATGCCGGAAAGGGCCCTTCTGAGGAGCATCTTGGTGAGCCCGTCCTCGTATTTCAGGGTGCCCGGCGCCGACAGGGCCAGCCGGAGAAGCCTGGGGCTGGTCATCGGGAAGACGCCCCTGAGGCCGGCGGCCCGGCTGCTCAGGGACTCGCTCCACAGGGTCGGGACGGAGGTCTCGCTGCTCATCTCCTGGAAGAGGCGGTTGGAGAGGAAGAAGGGGTAGGGGTGGGGCAGGGGCACGGGGGGTTGGCGGGCCTCCATGGACGTCCACCAGTCCTGGTCAAAATACTCCCGGACCGCCAGGTACCTGGCCTGGTCGACCTTGAGGGTCCTGGCGGCGAAGTCCACGTTGCGGGCCAGCCAGTCGTCCCTGACGGCGGGGCTCTTCCGGAAGACCGGGTGGTCGTGGAGTCTGGCCCAGGCCGCGGTCTCCCTCTCCAGGAGGTCTTCCTGGCCGGCGGCCCTGAGATCGGCGAAGAAGGCGAAGAAGTGCTCGAACTCCCCGGCCAGGCTCTCGTCCCCGCCCAGGCCGGAGAAGAGGAAGCGGCATCCGGCCTGGGCGGCCTTTTTGGCCAGCACGTGGTGGGCCAGCCAGGTCACCGTGGCCATGGGGGCCAGGGTCAGATCCATCAGGGCCCTCGTCTCGGCCAAAAGGTCCGGGGCGCCCAGATCGACCCGGTTTAGCCTCCAGCCGGTGGCCTCTATTAGGTCCATGACCCCCCCGGTCTCGTCGAAGGGGCTCCCGGACTGGTCCCGGTAGGCCATGAACCAGCAGTCCAGGGGCCGCCCCAGGTGCCTGGCGGCCAGGGCGGCCACGGAGGAGCTGTCCAGGCCCGAGGAGATGGAGAAGGCGTAGTCCTGGCCGGCCAGGGCCTCAAGGCGCAGGACGACGTTCTCCTCGAGAAGCGAGACGTATCTCCGGGACGCCTCCCCGGGATCCATCGCTGGCACTTCGGGCAGGAACCCGAGATCCAGCCAGCGGGTCTCCCTGGGGCCCCCGGCCGACAGCGAGAGCGAGCAGCCGGCCGGCACCTGGCGGACGCCCCGGTGGAAGGTCCGGCCAGGATCCCTAAAAATGTAGCGGTAATGGGTGCCCACGAAGTCGAAGAAGGTGTCCTCGTCCATCGGGGGGGGGCCGCCCAGGAGCCGGAAGAGGTCGCCCAGGTCAAAGGCCACGGCCCAGCCGCCGCCGCTCTGGGCGTAGAAGAGGGGCCCCAGGCCGCAGGCGTCCCTGATGAGGACCAGCCGGTCGGCGTCGGCCTGGTAGTAGGCCAGGCAAAGGTCGGTCTCCAGATCGCCCATGAGGCCTGGATTCCTGGCCAGGTCGGCCATGAGCCCTGCCTCCGTCCCGCCGGGGAACCCACCGAAGACCCGGCCCTGGCCGATGTAGCCGTCCCTGTCCGGTCCCCCCGGGCCGGGACGGAAGAAAAGGGCGTTTCCGTGGAAGACGACTGACATGGTGCGTTCCCCAGACGGGCCGTCCCCCGGAAGGGGACGGCCAGGGCTCAGACAGAAAGCGAGCTGGTGGCCGGTGCCTCGACCTTGAGGCTGTGGAAGAGGACCTTCCGGCGGAAAAGATAGGAGACGGTGTTGCCGGGGAAGGCCCCGGAGGGGCCGCCGGGGGCCAGCCCCAGGCACCTGAGGGCCATGAGGCCGCAGGCCCTCAGGAACTTGCCGGCCGAGCCGTGGGGGGTCTGGAAGTATGGCCTCCAGACCGCTACCAGCTCCAGCCCGAAGGGCGCCAGGACCCGGCGCACGGCCGCCGGGGTGGGGTAGACCTGGTGGAAGGGGTGGAACAGCCTGAAGGATGGGCCGTGGACCCTGGCCGAGAGGCAGGCGGGGTTGATCAGGCCCCCCAGGAGCATCAGCCCGCCGGGGGCCAGCCAGTGGACAGCCTGGGCCAGGAAAAGATCCGGCCTCGGCAGGTGGTCCAGGCTCTGGTTCATGATGAGGGCGGCCAGGGGCCTCTCGGGCGGCCCCAGGGCCTCGGCCCAATCCTGGATGACCGAGAGCCCCCTCTCGGCCGCGGCCCTGGAGGCCATGGCGTTCGGCTCGACTGCCAGCCTGGTCCTCCCGTCATCGATGAGCGAGAGCATCAGGCCCGTCCCGGCCCCGACGTCCATGACGGCCCCGGTCTCCGGGAGGAGGGCCATGATGGTCCCGGCGTACTGGCGGTACTCCGGGAGGCGGCCCTCGGCGCGCTCCAGGGGGTTGACGGGCCTCTGGTCCGGGTCGAGCCCGACCATCCAGCGGTCGGGGCTGGCGAAGAACCGCCTGGAGGCCTCGGGCCCTGGGTGCGGGTTGAGCTGCCAGGCCCCGCAGGCCTGGCAGGCGTGGAGAAAGAACGGCCCGCCGCCCAGATCCGGCACTGGGGCTGGGGTCCTGAAGGACAGCCTGGGCACCAGGGGTCCGGCACCGCACCAGCGGCAGACGGGCGTCAGCCGCATGTCCATGCGGCCGCCCAATGGTGGTTCGTGGCCCGGTCGGTCTCCAGGGTGTGAAGGAGCCTCAGGCCGGCCAGGCCGGCCAGATCGAGGACCGCGTCCGGGCCCAGGGAGGGGGCGTAGCCCTGGCGTCCAGGGCCGGGAAAGTGCTGGCTCATGACCAGAAGGCCATCGGGCCCGAGCTTGCGGGCCAGGCCACCGAAAAGCCCCCCCAGGTTCTCGACCAGCCCCCAGAGGACCTGGGCCATGAGGATCAGCCCGAAGCTGCCGTCTGGCCAGGGGCACCGGGGATCGCCGATGAGCCTCAGGTCGAATGGCCTGGCCTCGAGCCCGACCGGGAGGGCGCCGCCACCCCTGGCCCCGGGCGAGCCCAGAATCCTCTCGCTGGCCTTGGCCACGGCCGTGGGCGAGATGTCGGAGATGGTCAGGCTGGAGCCGGGCCTGGTCCTGGCCAGGAGTTCCCAAAGCTCAAGCGACAGGAGCCCGGCCCCGCAGCCGGCGTCAAGAACCCTGATGGGCCCCTCCGGGGCCTGGCCGGCCAGGAGAAGGGCCGCCCTCATGTCCAGCCTCATCCCCAGCTCCTCGATGCGCCAGGGATCGGCGCACTCGCGGTACATGGCCTCGTAGTCGCCCACGTGCCTGCCGTCGACGATGAAGTACTTGTGGTAGTCGTTTCCTGCCTGCACCGGGGCGGCCACCTGGTATGGGAAAATGAGGGCCGTCCGGCCCTTTTGGAAAGGTAGGGATCCCAAAGGGGAAACGGCGGTCTTTTAGCTGGGCCCAAGTGCCCACTCCGCGCCGGCAGGGATCAAAAAGACGTCCGCTCAATGGCGGCGGCGTGGAATTCGGTCCCGGTCGTTTTAACCCGCCAAATACGGCATGGGGGAATCCCTGAAGCCGCCAAGACTCTCACATTGCTAAATTATACTGCAATTATGGCTATGGGTCAAAAAGACGGCGACCCCCTTCGGGCCTTCCCCTGGCGCGATGATGGGCGGCCGTCAGGGTCAGGCGAAATGGCTCCATGGGCAAGGGGCAGTCCATGCCCCCGCATATTGGATTACCATGGGACTGGTTGCCGGGAAACCAGGTCTGGCCGCATGCGGGAAATATGGCCAACGGCGGCATCAGGAACGCGGATGGCGACGCCCCCGACGACACCCCGCGGGAGAAATTCAGGGAACTGTCGCCCAGGTGCTGGTCAATCTGGCAGTGCCACGAGGAATGCCGGTCGAATCTCGGGCTGGATCGTTTTGAGGGAAGATCCTGGAAAAGGCTGGCACCGGCATGTCATGATCGTCTTCGTCCACCATCTTTTTTACAGCCGGCAAAGAGTAAGTTCCCAGTTGATGTCGGCCAGTTGTCTGGACAGGCTCAAGTGATTTGCCAGGAGACTGGCGGCCCCCGAGTCATCCAGGCAGGGCCGTGGTATCTGGCGGGAGGGGGGCTGCTTCGAGTCAGAGATTCCTACGCTGACGTTGCAACAAATCTATCGAGTCATGAACTTGGCATTGATTGGAGATGAATCAATATTTAAAAATGATCAAAAATGTCTTATATTGTGCCAAAAGATATAGTTATTCATTTTTTTATATTTAAATAAATGAGAATTGGATCATCTTGAATTTGCTTTTAGAATCTTGGGATAATTTTTCGGATGAAAATTATGTACTCTGTAGTGATAATAAATGCGTCAAGTCCATAAAAGTATTATATTAATTGTAATTCACATGGATCATAGCCACCAAGTATGGCCATGATGCCTAAACCAGCTGGAACCGCCTCCATCCAAGAGCCATTCCCGGCCGAACCGCTATTGCGGGACGGTCTTGGGGCTGGCCGTTCTTGGACTGAATCGGACTGAAGAAAATAGCTTGACAAAAAAATAGGCTTGCGCTAAAAAATTATAATTTCTCGAAACATACGCAAAACAATTTACTGCGTCAGAGGAAAGGAATACCTATGGACACTGCCAAAGAAACCATGACCGAGGACGAAATCTATGCCTTGTGCCTCGCTTTTCTCAAAACCAGCAAGGATGGAGATCATGATGAACGTCAAAGGATCTTGAATATAATACCTATGCATCCTCGAATCGCCAAAACAGTAAAAAGTTTTTTATGGGCCTAAATATCTGTTAGATAATGGATTTGATCTAAGCAAGGTTTATGAGGAATTTGGTGAGGATTGGCTTGAACAATAATACATAAAAAGAAAATGAATTTATAAAGTTAATGACATCATATGCATGGATTCATGATACCCTACAAAAGAGCCGTAAACTTTTGCAGCATTGGAAGCTTCCATGGAGGTAGTCAAATTTTTGGATGAACTTGCTAAAAACGGCAACATTCGTGAAATTTTACGGATAAAAACGTTAGCCTTGAACTGGTGGCTGCAAAACCGAACGTTAACTTTAAGCTATAGATACTGAATATAATTCTTATTACAAACTTGAATATGATCATTTTATCAATTTTTTTAATACTAAATTCAAGTGAACTCCATTAAAATTAGGTGATATAGTATTTTTATGGTCAAATAGTTCAGAAGGCGCAGTGTTTTCTTTTGATAAGTCAAGATATCTATATTTTGAATGTAGATAGACGAAATATTATTAATAGTGCTAATTAATTATTTTAAATAGACGAATTATCGAAATTTAATGCCTAGTGGCTTCTTTGCGTGGCACTGATGCGGCGGGGACCGTTCGAATTTTCCGATGCGATGACGAACATATTGGTTATGCCAAAGAGCGATTATCATGATATTTAACCATTATAGCTCTGATAATTTTGTTTTAGATAAATCTAAGATTTATAAGTTAAAAAGATATTACAATTTAAAACCACGAGGTTTATGGTTATCTAAAGGTAGTGATTGGGAATTATGGTGCGTAAAACAGGAATATGGTCTAAATAGACTGAACGTATGCAACAAAGTTAAGATCAACATGAAAAATATATTGCTAATTAAAGATAAAGACCAATTGATAGATTTTAGCAATGAATTTAAACTTGAAGAAGAAATATTTATCACCAACATTAATTGGAAGAACGTAAGAAAAATATATGATGGTATTTATATAGATCTATGTCATTGTATATTTGATGCATATTTTTGGTTTTGTTATTGGGATGTCCCTAGTGCCTGTATATGGAATTTATCTTCCGTGGAATATTTTGGTCCAGAAAACACTGCCATCGAGGCTGACCATAGGCTGATAGACTTCCAGGCCGCCGTGAATGCTGACGTATCGAACGGGCAGTTTATTAACGCCTAAATAGTCGCCAAGGCCAATTCGAGAAAAGCAACCATGACTAACGAAGTTCACGCCAGCCAGTTTCTCATATACCAGACTGAGGACGGACGGACCAAAATAGACGTCCGTTTTGAGGATGAATCCGTCTGGCTTACCCAGCAGATGATGGCCGAACTGTTTCAAACCTCGCGTCAAAATATAAACCTTCACATTTCAAACATTTACGATGAAGGAGAACTTTTGCCCAAGGCAACCTGCAAGGAATACTTGCAGGTTCGCCAAGAGGGCAATCGTCAGGTACAACGCCAAAGAGATCATTATAATTTGGATATGGTTATCTCGGTCGGCTATAGAGTAAAAAGCCATTTGGCAACGAAATTCCGCATATGGGCTACCCAGCAATTGCGCGAATTCATTGTTAAGGGGTTCGTACTGGACGATGAACGGCTAAAGAATCCCAGCCAGCCTTTCGATTATTTTGAAGAACTCCTACGCCGCATTCAAGACATCCGAACCTCGGAGCGCCGTTTTTATCAAAAGATTACTGATATTTATTCGACCAGCACGGATTACGATCCCACGACGGAGCAGAGCATCGCCTTTTTTAAGACCGTTCAAAACAAGCTACATTGGGCGGTTACCAATATGACCGCGGCAGAGATCGTCTATAGCAGGGCAGACAGCACCAAGTCCAACATGGGGCTGACCACCTGGCGCGGGACCAAGGTACGCAAGCAGGACGTATCCATAGCTAAAAATTATCTTAATGAGGAAGAGCTATTGGCTCTCAACGGTTTAGTGGAGCAATATCTGCTTTTCGCCGAAAGGCAGGCTCACCGCCGACAACCTATGCACATGGCTGATTGGATTAAACGCTTAGATGCCTTCTTAAGCCTCAATGAAGAAAATATCTTGACACACGTAGGGAAGATTAGCCATGACTTAGCCCAGTCCCATGCGGAGGAGGAGTATCAAATTTTTCATGCCCGACGCCAGCTTGAAGCCAGAAACTATGATCATGAGTTGCTTGGCGCTGATAGTATCGCCTCAACCCGAAAGAAATTGAGGATCAAGAAAGATTAAAAAGGGCAAATGCTTGCGGGTTGACCGATTAGGGTAACGCCAGCCATCGCAAATAGCGCGGCGGAATAAAAGGATTGGGATATGGTCATTATTGGCGAAGCCAGAGAGTTTTGGGAAAAATCGCTGGGAAGGGGCTATGCCATCAAGGCGGCGATGGAGCTTGACGACAAACGGCGCTGCTCCGACGATCTCATGGACAGGCTGGACCCGGAAATCCCGGACGGCGCGCCTTTCTTCCGTGTCGAGGACCGCTATCGGCTCGCTCGGCAGCGGGCGGAGTATCGTGCCGCACATGTACTTCTCGGAATCGAGAGAGACACCTAAAGAAGCTGCATCGATTTTTCAGCGGAAGGATTCTGTAAGGCCAGCTGGCAATGTGGGTCTGGTTTGGCTTTTTTTCCAATTGCACAGGTGGAAATTTCCACCGAGAGCCAGGCTTGTGGGGTGGCCTTGACCGCCTGCCGCAAATCCTGCACGGAGGCGTCGAGACGCGATGGCAAGGCGCTGTGGCTTTAGGCGCCCTGAGAGGATAGAGTCCTGGGGATCCGGGCCGGCCGTGGCCCGTCCGGGCAGGACCCCGGAAGCGGTGGCTTGACGGCGGGACGGGTTTACAGGCCTGAGGAAAAGGGCGCAGGGCAGTTGGAGCTGCGCCTAACACACAGGAAAGACGGGTGAAAATAAGGGCCTCCATATATTTTGGAAATGATATGGACAAAGGACCTGGAATCTGCTACTTTTCTCCCTGTCTGGCCCAATGGGGCCACGGCCCCTACGGGGGAATCCGAGATTGGGTTCCGCCTGGGGCAACGTAAGACGGAAAGCCAAGCTGATTCCACAAGGAAGGCTGTAGGGTTCGACCTACGGCCTTCCTTTTTTTGGGGCTGCGGGGAATGACGTCCCGGCGAAGGGAAGGCCCCCAGGCGGGGGCAATGGGAGAAGGGGAAGGCATGGGCCAGACAGGCGAAGACGAAAGGAGACCGCCCCGTTGGACCGCCAGGGGACCCCTGTTCTATCCACTGGTCTCCTCGGGGACGGTGGCCGCCATCTTCGTCGCCTGGGCCGTGGTCTCGGGCCTGCGGCTGGTCAACCCGGCCTTCCTGCCCACGCCGGCCGACGTGTGGGAAGCCCTGGCCGATCTCTTCCGCGACGGATACAAGGGCCACAGCCTCCTGGGCCACGTGGGGGTGAGCCTCAGGAGGCTCTTCCTGGCCCTGGGGGCCTCCCTGGCGGTGGCCGTGCCCCTGGGCCTGGCCGCCGGGTCATCGAGGCTGGTCAGGGCCATCATCGACCCGGTGATTGAGTTCTACCGGCCCCTGCCTCCCCTGGCCTACTACACCCTGCTGATTCTATTTTTGGGCATCGGTGACGAGTCCAAGGTGACCCTCCTATTCCTGAGCGCCTTCGCGCCTCTTCTGATCGGCATCATCTTCAGCGTCCAGAGGATCCCCGAGGATCGCATCCGGGTGGCCAGATCTCTGGGGGCCGGGGGCTGGAGGCTCCTCTGGAACGTGGTCCTGCCCTCGTGCCTGCCCGACGTCTTGACCGGCTTCAGGACCTCCGTGGGCCTGGCCTACGCCACCCTGGTGGCCGCCGAGATGGTGGCCGCCATCTCGGGCCTGGGCTGGCTGGTCCTGGACGCTTCCAAGTTCCTGAGAAACGACATCGTCTTCTCGGGCGTCATTCTGTTGGGCTTCATCGCCCTGGCAATGGATCTGGCCCTGAGACAGGCCGTGAGGCTGGTCTCGCCCTGGCTGGACAAGCAGTGACCGGTGCCTCGCGGCCCTGGACGCTAGAGATGAGAAAAGGAGACATCATGAAGACGAGTATTGCCGCCATCCTGGCCGGCTTGCTGGCCCTGGCCCTGGCCCTGGCCGTCCCGGCCCTGGCCGCCGACCCGGAGACGATAAGGCTGGGCTACTTCCAGTCCCCCAACGGCGAACTCCTGGCCAAGGGCCAGGACCTTCTCCGGAAGCGCTTCCCCGGGACCAGGATAGAGTACGTCAAGTTCGACGTCGGCCGTGACGTCAACGCCGCCTTCGCCGGCGGCTCTCTGGACATCGGCACCATCGGGACTCCTCCCGGCACGGCCGGCCTGGTCAACGATCTACCCTACAAGATTTACTACCTTCACGACATCATCGGCGAGAGCGAGGCGCTGGTGGTCAAGGATGGCGCCGGCATCGACTCGGTCGCGGATCTCCGGGGCAAGACCATCGCCAGCCCCTTCGGCTCGACCTCGCACTTCAGTCTCTTGGCCGCCTTGAGGCAGAACGGCGTCGCCCCCTCCGAGCTCACGATCCTCGATATCACCGGCCAGGACGTCCACGCGGCCTGGGTCAGGGGCGATATCGACGGGGCCTACATCTGGCAGCCGGCCCAGGCCAGGCTCCTGGAGGATGGCGGCAAGGTCATCGTCAATTCCAGGGAGGTGGCCGAGAAGGGCGGGATCACCGGCGAGTTCGGGATAGTCTCGGACGCCTTCTTCGCCAAGTATCCCGACGCTGTCAGGGCCTACGTGGAGATCCTGGACCAGGCCACCAAGGAGTACAGGGAGGCCAAGCCCGAGACGGTCAGGGTCCTGGCCTCGGAGCTGGGTCTGGGCGAGGAAGAGACCAGGACGGTCCTATCCCAGGTAATAGTCCTGGACGCCGGCGACCAGAAGGATCCCAGGTACCTGGGGACCACGGCCCGGCCAGGGGCCCTGGCCGACCTTCTGAAGGACACGTCGGACTTCCTCCTGGCCGAGAAGGCCGTCAAGGAGTCCCCGCCCAAGGAGTTTTTCGGGCCCAAGATCCTCACCGTCATCTATGACGAATAGAAGGCCATGACCACACGGGAGCGCAAAGACGGGGCGTCCCCTCCCCCGGCCGCGGAGATGATTGGGGTAAGCCTGGCCTTCCGAAGGGGCCGGGAGACCATTATCGTCCTGGAGGACATCAGCCTGAGGCTGCGCTACCGCGACTTCGTCTGCGTGCTGGGCCCGTCAGGCTGCGGCAAGACCTCGCTCCTAAACGTCCTGGCCGGCTACCTGGCCCCCACGGGAGGCGAGATTCTTGTGGGCGGCCAGCCCCACCTGGGCCCCACGCCCAGGGTGGGGGTGGTCTTCCAGGCGCCCAACCTATTCCCCTGGCTGACGGCGGCCAGGAACATAGAGTTTGGGCTGAAGATGATGGGGGTGGACAAGGCCGGCCGGAGGGGCAGGGTTGGGGCTCTCCTGGAGATGATAGGCCTTGGGGATGCGGCCAATCTCCTGCCACACCAGATGTCCGGGGGCATGCGCCAGAGGGTGGCCATCGCCAGGGCGCTGGCCCTGGACTCAGCGGTAGTCCTCCTGGACGAGCCCTTCAGCGCCCTGGATGCGCTAACCAGGGAGATGATGCAGCAGCACCTCAGGGCCATCTGGGGAAAGGCCGGCCGCTGCTTCTTCTTCATCACCCACGATGTCCAGGAGGCCCTCCTTCTGGCCAACCGCATCATAGTAATGGAGGCTTCCCCGGGAAGGATCTTCTCAGACTTCGAGAATCCCCTGCGCTCCGGGCCCGGCCGGGAGGCCGGCTTTGAGGACCTCAGGACCGATCCCCGCTTCCCCGGCCTGAGGGCGGGGCTCCTGGAGATGATCCAGGGCAACAGCTGCGTGATTTGAGGGCCGGCCGGCGGGTGTCCTCGGGCATTAGGAGAAAGAAATGGTCTTAGCCAAAAGGGTGGCCCTGTTGGGCTTCGACTGCGCCATCCCCGATCGTCTGGAGGCCCTGATTGGGGAGGGGATCCTGCCCAACTTCGCCAGGTTCAAGAAGGAGGGCAGCTACATGGCGGAAGGCTACAACCTGCCGACCGTCACCCCGCCCTCCTGGGCGACCATCGCCACCGGGGCCTTCCCCCGCACCCACGGCGTGGAGGACTATTACTACTACGTGAAGGGACGGAGCCTCGATCACAAGAGTACCGTCCAGGGCTTCGGCTCGCGGATTGTCCAGGCTGAGACCATCTGGGACCGTTGGGACCGGGCTGGCCGGAAATGCCTCCTGGTCAACTATCCCATGAGCTGGCCGGCCAGCATGCGGAACGGGGTCACCCTCATGGGCCAGGGCATGTCGCCGGCCGAGTTGAGGTTCATGGAGCCAGGGAACGCCCACCGGGAGTACCTGGCCGCCGAGAGCGTCTTATCGACAGAGATATTCGCCCAAGGCCAGAGGATAGTCTTCGACAAGGCCCGCTCCTGGCTGAATCTTCCCAGGGGCGGGGATTTCGTGGAGTTCTCGGCCAAGGTCGTCTTCAGGGAGTCCGTCTGGCCCCTGGAGGACCAGATCTGGCATGGCCTGGCCTGGGCCAGCGGCGGCGGCGGGATCGACCGTTTCGCCCTGGGGCCCTCCAAGGATTACGCCCAGGCCTTCCTCACCCTTGGTGTCGGGGAGT
Organism: Deltaproteobacteria bacterium; assembly: GCA_031264145.1. Lineage (GTDB taxonomy): Bacteria > Desulfobacterota > Desulfarculia > Adiutricales > Adiutricaceae > JAIRNQ01. The sequence continues at coordinate 4,966 of JAISEK010000135.1, read as the reverse complement.
GGAGCGGCCCGGTCGAGGCCTCCTTCACGGTCAGGGAGGACGGTCGGGTCGAGAAGGGGGTCTTCAGGGCCAAGCTCCTGGAACTCTCGGCGGACGCCGATTCCTTCAGGCTGTACGTCTCGGGCATCTCGGGCCGGACCGGCTTCATAGATCCACCGGAGGCGGCCCAGGCCATAGACTTCTCCAGGGTCATCACCGCCAACGACATCGGGCTGGTGAGCCTTCTGGGCGGGGCCATCGATCCAGGGACCGTGATCGAGCTGGCCAGGTTCCATTCAGAGTGGCTGGCCAACGCCGCGCTGGGCCTCCTTTCCGCCAACCCAGACTGGGACCTCTTCTACATGCACGCCCACAACATCGACTGGTTCTACCATGCCTTCCTGGCCGACATGGACAGTCAGGACACCGCCGTCAGGGAAAGGGCCAGGGACCTCGAGCGCGAGATCTATCGCATAGAGGACGGCCTCCTGGGACAGCTCCTTTCCCGCTTCGGGCCCGACGATCTGGTGGTCATCTGCTCCGACCACGGGGCCACGCCCATGGGGCCGATCTTCAACACTGCCGAGGCCCTAAAGGCCAAGGGCCTGTGCAGCTACGAGAAGCGCAAGTCGGAGAACTACTGGGACATCTACGAGGAGAGCGAGGGCTTCGACTACGTTCTCGACGTCTCCCGCTCACAGGCCGTGCCCCAGAAGTACATGTTCGTCTACGTCAACCTTGATGGCTTTCCTGGCGGCATCGTGAGGCCCGAGGACTACGAGGTGACCAGGGATCGGATCATCGACGCCCTCCTGGACTACCGGCATCCCGAGACTGGCGAGCGCCCGGTGCTCCTGGCGGTCCGGAAGGAGGACGCCAGGGTCTTCGGCATGGGCGGGGTCCAGTCAGGGGACGTGGTCTACGTCCTGAAGCCCGAGTACATGGCCGAACACGGCTACGGGCTCCCGACCGGCAGACATGGCTGCGGCAGCCTCAGGAACATACTTCTCTTTCGGGGGCCGAACATCAGGAGGGACTACGTCTACCCTCGTCCCCGCTGGCTGGCCGACATAGTGCCGACCATCTGCGCGGCCACCGGCGGGCCGGTCCCGGCCGATGCCGAGGGGGCCATAATTTACCAGATTTTCGAGGACTTCGGGCAGGATTAGGCTCCAGGCCCGTCCAGCGGCCTGAAAGGAGACGACATGGCCGAGATCAAGACCCTTGTGGCCCTGGTCCCCGAGATTGACCCCCTCCTGGGCCCTGGCCGGGGCCTCCTCGAGGGCGGGGCGGTCTTTGGCTGCTACGCCCAGGGGCCCCTCTTCGGTGCCCTGGGGCCAGGGCGTGAACCGTCCATACGGGCCGATGGCCCCGACGAGGCCCTGGCCAGGATCCGGGACGGCCAGGAACTGACCTGCCTTGAGCTCCGTGGGCCCTCCCTCGGCGCCCAGCTTGGCGACCTCATCGACCAGACCGACAGGCGCACCGTCATGGCAATCGTCTCTCCCTCCGCCCTGGCCTTCCTGGGCTACGGGATCAGCCGTGGGGCCGGCGGGCCAGCGGCCAGGGCCTCGGCCGCTGACGTCCTCCCCACGCTGGCCCAGGTGGGGGAATTCTTCCTGGACGGAAAGATAGAGGGGGCCGTCCTCTTCGAGGCCCTCCTGAACCCCAACTTCAAGCAGGCCCAAATCGCCAAGCTGAGGGCGGCCCTGGATCGGCTGGAAAGGATGCTCAGGAGGGACAACCGCGAGCCCTGGGACAAGCACGACTGCGCATGACAGGGTCAGGCTTTTCCAGGCCAAGCGGGACCAAGGCCATCGCCGGCGACTCGTCGGGGTCCTATCTGCGAAACTGAGGACGGGATAGGGGGCGCGAATCCTGCCAGACGTGTCTCCTGGTGGCCGGGGGCCGGGAGGGCCGGGAAGGCCGCCGCGCTCAGCGGGCGTGGCGGGCCAGGAGCCTGGCCACGAGCTCGGCCGCCTCGGCGATGGCCTCCGGGGGGTGGGCCGGGGACAGGGGCAGGCTGACCTCGCGGCTGAAGAAGTCCTCGGCCGTGGCCAGCGAGCCGTCCCCGGGTACCGCCAGGTCCCGGTAGCAGCCGTGGAAATGGATGGGGATGAACATGACGCTCGTCCCTATGTTCAGGGCCTTCAGGGCCATTATGAAATGGTCGCGGCCAATCTTCAGGGCCCTGGTCCTGAGGCGGAGAGGGAAGAGGTGCCAGGAGTGGCCGGCCCCCGGCCTGACCGCCGGCAGCTCCACCAGATCCCCCAGGGGGGAAAGGGCCCTGGCCCAGATCGCGGCGTTGGTGGCCCTCTGGTCCTGGAATTCCCGGAACCTGGACATCTGGGCCAGGCCCAGGGCGGCCTGGATGTCGGTGAAGTTGCACTTGAAGCCCACCTCCTCGACGTCGTAGGCCCATGTGCCCTGGGGGGCGTAGCGGTCCCAGATGCGTCTGGCGTCGGAGATGCCGTAGGCCGAGAGGCGGCGGGCCCTGGCCAGGGGGGCGGGGTCGAGGGAGGTCAGGAGGCCGCCCTCGCCGGTGGCTATGTTCTTGGTGGCGTAGAAGGAAAAGGCGGCCAGGGAGGGAAGGCCCGAGGCCCCGGCCGGCCGGTGGCCGGGATGGCCGACGGGGAGGCCGCCTAGCGAGGACCCGAGGGCATGGGCCGCATCCTCCAGAATCCCCAGGTTGTGCCTCTGGGCGATTTCCCAGAGGGCGGGCAGGTCGGCCGGATGGCCCCCGTAGTGGACCGGGACCAGGGCCTTGACGGCCAGATTCGTCTTCCCGTGGACCGGCAAGCCGTCGGGGCCGGGGTGGCATTCCTTCTCCAGGAAATCCGAGAGCCTGTCGGGGTCTAGGTTGCCCGTGTCCGCCGAGACGTCGGACAAAAGGGGCCTGGCCCCGTTGTAGACGGCGGCGTGGGCCGTGGAGACGAAGGTCAGGGGGGAGGTGACTATGGCCTGGCCGGGCCCCAGGCCCATGACCTTGAGGCCCAGGTGGAGGGCGGCCGTGCAGGAGGACACCGCCAGGGCCCCGGGGGTCCCCAGGTGCCCGGACATGGCCCTCTCGAATTCGTCGGCCCTGGGCCCGGTGGTGATCCAGCCCGAGGACAGGGCCTCGGTCACGGCCGCGATCTCCAGCGGGCCTATCTTGGGCGGCGAGAAGGAAAGGAAGGACCCAAGCGGCGCGAGTCCTTGGACGAGGGACTCCACGTTCGGGCCGGGGCCGGGATTTCCGTTGGCTGGGGGCATGGTTGCTGTTTCCCTGGCGTCAGGCGTTGCGCCACTGCCCGTCATAGGGGTCGGCCGGGAAGCCGGCCAAGAGGGAGTCGCGGATCTGGGTCATGCCCTCCAGAAGGCCGACGGAGGGGCTGAAGCCCAGGAGTCTCTCGATTTTCCCGAATTTCACGAAATAGTCCCTGAGATCCGGCTCGGCGGGGACTATCTCGATTTTGGCCTTCGGGCAGGTCCGGGCCAGGAGGGGGGCCAGGTCCTTGAACTGGACGTTCTGGCCGTCCGAGCCCACGTTCAGGGCCTGGCGGTCCACCAGCGGGGCCGGGGCGGCCAGGGCCAGCCGCACGGCCCTGGCCACGTCGTCCACGTGGACCAGCGGCCGCCACTGCTCGCCGGAAAAGATGCGGGCCCGGCCATTGAGGGTCGCCTCCCGGACAAGGATGTTCACGGCCAGGTCGAAGCGGGGCCTGGGGGACATCCCGTAGACGGTGGCCAGCCTCAGGACGACCGGCGAGAATCCGGCCGTCCTGGGACTGTCGAGGATGGCCCTCTCGGCCAGGGCCTTGAGCTCGGCGTAGAGGGATATGGGCCGTAGCTCCGAGAGCTCGTCGAGCCGTTCCCCCTCCCTCGTCCCATAGCAGGAGTCGGTGGAGATGAAGACCAGGCGCCCGGCCCCGTGCATCCGGCAGGCCTCCAGGACGTTTAGGGCTGCCAGGTAGTTGGTCTCCAGGGCCCCGGCGGGGTCCCGGTCGCAGGCCGGCTGGCCGACCAGGGCGGCCAGGTTGACGACCTCCCGGTGGCCCGAGACGAGTCGGTTGACCAGGCCGATGTCCCTTGCGTCCCCCTCGACCAGCCTGGCCCTGGGGGTATGGTCCAGGAAGCCCAGGTGGCTGCGCCCGTGGACGAGGCTGTCCAGAATGGTGACCTCGCGGCCGTGGGCCAGGAGTTCCCTGGCCACCGGGAGGCCGACGTAGCCGGCCCCGCCGATTAGGAGGACCGGGCCCGCCTTGGGGACGTCCTGCCCCTGGCCTTCAGGGGAGTGGTTTAGGGTCTGCGGATCCATGTGCGGCCTTGCCTTGGGTATTGGGGATGACGGCGAAAAGCGGCGTGTGGCCTCGGAGGGTGTTTTTTATCTGACGACCTGCATGGCGAGTATCGATCGCATATCTCAACCAGGCCACTCATGCGGCGTATACTGGCAACTTTGACAAGGCCGACAACCTGTGGGGAACTCAAAAAATGACCAGGCTTTATGTCTGAGCCGGTGCTTATTGATTGGCCAAACGAATTGGCTAATCTGTCTGCGATAGGCTTGGAGTTGAAGAAATTGCATTTTGGCATGGCAGATAGGTCAGGCATCGGGTTATATTTGGTTGCAAAAATCTAGTCTCAGGCGAGATACTGGAACTTATTTGGGACTCAAAATCCACTGGTTCAAACCTGGGACTTAAGGCAACATGGTGCTAGGTGGAGGTCTCATGGTCTTGGGACTTTCATGGTCTTCTTCAACTGAGAGAGGTCCGTAGGTTTATTTTTGTTTTTTTTATTAAAATTATCCTTTATTTGTTCATTTAAATGTTTGTTTGATGGTTTCTTTAAAGGGACCCCGAACTCGAGCCTCTCGGCCTGTCCATCCTTGACGAAGACGCAGGCGGCTATGTTTCTCGTGTCCTCGGCCACGGCCAGCGACATGAGGATGGGGGGACTGGCGTAGCGGCCGGCGTAGCCGAGTTCGACAATCTGCCGGATGGCG
>JAISEK010000177.1 GCA_031264145.1 Deltaproteobacteria bacterium | reverse complement strand
AACAATGTTCACCTATACGTAGAATAATTCTATTAACTGTAGACTTATCAATATTTAAAAGACGTGCAGTAGAGCGTACTGATACACCTTCAGCAGCATGATGAATTATTGAACGTATTATTTCAGGATCAATTTGTGCACCAAATAATGCAGAACCATGTGTTTGACCAAATCTATGTCCACATGTTCTGCAATAAAATAGTATTTTATCTTTATTTTTACCATATTTCCCTCTAACTGCAATATTATCTTTTCCTAAAATACTAAAATCTGGACAATTTTTATTTGGGCAGTATATTTTACCGATATCAGGTGGTTGGTCCATTTTGCCGCCTCCTGTGTGATTTAGGAAGCGTACCAGAAAAAAAACCCTTTGTCAACTCGATGCGTACATCACCGAAAATCTTGCAGTATTGTAAATGATCACCTTGTCATAGAACACCTTAATCTGAATCGGAATTCCTGTGTCATAAGAACGATGCGCAATAGCGTTCGTTATGGCTTCGCGAAATGCCTCATGGGGAACAGGAAACGTTTCAACACGATGTATGCCATCATAGCTGACAACACCCTTGAAGTAATTAAGGTACACTACTTCCATGACTTTGTCTGGCATCATGATCAGCGGGCAGTAAATCTCGTGGTGGTAAAGGAGTTCGGTCTCGGTTTTAAACATGCCTCTTTTTACAAAGGAACCAGGAACCCACTTTTCAGGGTCCTGGTGGAAGAGGAGCAGGGCAGCGCGTTTTAGATAACATCCTTCAGAAAGCTGGAGAGTATCCAGGAGTTTTTCGTCTGAGATATTCAAATCATCTTTTGATAGCCGAAGACTGCCAATCGCTTTCTCGCGAAACACTTTGAAAGCGTCACTCTGAAAATCAGCAAACGACACGTACGGTATCGGAACACCATCCCACGTCTTTCCTTGCTTGCGAAGCAAAAAATCGTCAAGCGCACTGCCAGTTAGTTCCTGCGTGGTACTACCGGAACGGATGTAATATACGCCATGATAGCTGATTGGAAACGGATACTCCCCAACAGAGATGGCTATATGCTGTTTGCCGTCCGTTTCACGTACTTCTATGTCGGCAAATAGTGCCATTGCGTTCTTTATTTTGTTTGGCAAAACCTCCAAAAGCTTCACCGTATCGGAAACCCCTGTAATCACCCCTTTGTCGTTTCGCCCGATCTCCAATGTACCACCGGAGGTGTTGGCGAAGGCGCAGAGCGTTTTCATGTGTTCATCGTGCCAGGACTCTTTCCACTCGGTGTTTCTGTTTTCCAACGGTTGGTCCTCCTGTCAAACTGTGATATATCGTCTTGATAGAACTTATGCCCTTTCCCTGCACATATCCTGTCTCTTGCCTTGTCTCTCACGTTGTTTTTTGCCCTGTCCCCGCCATGTCGTCTGCCCTGTCTTTTACCCTGTCTTTTACCCTGTCCCTGCCATGCCGTTTGCCATGTCCTCGCCATGCTTTTACCCTGCCCCTCACGTTGTCCTTTGCCCTGTCTCTTCCCCTGTCCTCGCCATACTTTTATCCTGCCCCTCACGTTGTCCTTTGCCCTGTCTCTTCCCCTGTCCTCGCCATGCTTTTACCCTGTCCCTCACGTTGTCCTTTACCCTGTCTCTTCCCCTGTCCTCGCCATGCTTTTACCCTGTCCCTCACGTTGTCCTTTACCCTGTAACGAGCCTTATCTTTTGCAGTGTCTTTTACCTTAATTATATCATTAATCTCTATTCGGCTTACAATACGCCCCAAAATGACGACGGGCCCATAAGGGCCCGTCGTCATGGAATTGGCGCTGTCACTCACATGGCCACATCGGTGGTCTGCTCCTTCTGGAATTCGCTGAGGTATTTCAGGAGGCCCGTCCCCGAGGGGATGAGACGGCCCATGATGACGTTTTCCTTGAGGCCGGCCAGGTGGTCGACCTTGCCGGCCACGGCCGCCTCGGTCAAGACCTTGGTCGTCTCCTGGAAGCTGGCCGCGGAGATGAAGGACTCGGTGGAGAGGGAGGCCTTGGTGATGCCCTGGAGGAGCGGCTCGGCCTCGGCCGGGACCTTGCCCTCGCCGATGACCTGCTGGTTGATCTCCTCGAACTTGGCCCGGTCGACCGACTCACCCACCAGGAACTCGGTATCGCCGGCCTGCTTGACCCGGACCTTTCTGAGCATCTGGCGTACGATGACCTCTATGTGCTTGTCGTTGATTTTGACGCCCTGGAGGCGGTAGACCTGCTGGACCTCATCGACCAGATACTTGGCCAGGTCCTTGACGCCCCTGATGGAGAGGATATCGTGTGGGTTGGCCGCCCCATCCATCAGGGCCTCGCCGGCCTTGATGTAATCGCCCTCGTGGACGGTGACGTGCTTGCCCTTGGGGATGAGGTACTCCTTGGCCTCGCCGACCTCGGGGGTGACCATGATCCGGCGCTTGCCCTTGACCTGGCGCCCAAAGGAAACTATGCCGTCGATCTCGCTGATGACGGCCACCTCCTTGGGCTTACGAACCTCAAAGAGCTCGGCCACCCTTGGAAGGCCGCCGGTGATGTCCTTGGTCTTGGTAGTCTCCCTTGGGATCTTGGCCAGGGCGTCGCCGGCGTTGACGAAGTTCCTCTCCTCGACCACCAGGATGGCGTTGACCGGCAGCTGGTAGACGGCCGGGGAACCCTTGGAGTTGGTCAGGGTCTTGCCGTACTCGTCGGTGATCTTGATCCGGGGCCTGGTATCGGCCTGCTTGGACTCGACCACCACCTTGGAGGACTTGCCCGTGACCGGGTCGACCTTCTCGATCATGGTCTTGCCCTCCTCCATGTCCTCGAAGGCCACGTAGCCGGTGACCTCGGTGAGGATGGGCCGGGTGAATGGATCCCAGTCCACGAACTCACTGTTGTTGTTGATGACCAGGTGGTAGTCCCTGGAAAGGCGGTCCACGTCGGCCAGGTTCTTGAGGTCGTACTCGAAAAGGAGCCTCTGGGCCTGGGCGTAGGCCTCGACGGCCAGGACCCAGGTCTTGCCGACCTCCTTGTGGGTATCGTCGTCCCAGGCCTCCTCCTTGAACATGTCGTCTGGGCCAATGAGGTCCATCGAGACGCCCCAGGCCCTGACCCGGCCCATGAGGGCCCTAAGCTCGTCGCGGAGCATCTCCAGCTGGCCCTTGTCGGTCTCAGCCTTGATCCGCGAGGAAAGCTGCCTCAAGTCCTTGGCCGCATCCTGGAGCTGGGCGGTCTCGAGCATCTCGACCGGTGGCTCAGGGAGGGCCAGGAGATCGGGGTTCGTCGGCTGGAGCTTGATGTGGGCCCCGTAGACCAGCTCGTGGCGCTCGCGGGGGACCGTGTTCTCGTCGCGGATTATGAGCTCGCCCTTGCGGCTCATGGCCACGAGCTCGTTATTCACGGTCCGGACCAGCCTGATGTCGGGGGAGAACTCCAGGGTACCCTGGATCTCCGTCGAGATGACGTGACGGGCCGCCCTTCGGGAGGCCGTGCCACCGATGTGGAAAGTCCGCATGGTCAGCTGCGTGCCGGGCTCGCCGATGGACTGGGCGGCGATGATGCCTATGGACTCGCCGATGTCGACCAGCTTCCCGTCGGCCAGATCGCGCCCGTAGCACTTGGCGCAGACTCCCCGGTGGGCCCGGCAGGTCAAGACTGAGCGGATAAGGACCCTGTCGAGGCCGGACTTCTCGATGGCCATGCCCTCGACCTCGCCGATCTCCTCGCCGGCGGCCACGATGACGGAATTGTCGACCGGGGAGAGGATGTCGAAGAGGGCCGTCCGGCCCAGAATCCTCTCGTAAAGGGGCTGGATGATCTCGCCGGAATCGCGGAGGGCCTCGATCTCGATGCCGTCCAGGGTCCCGCAGTCCTTCTCCAGGATAATGCTGTCCTGGGCCACGTCCACCAACCGGCGAGTCAGATAGCCAGAGTTGGCCGTCTTCAGGGCTGTGTCGGCCAGGCCCTTGCGGGCACCGTGGGTGGAGACGAAATACTGGAGGACGGTCAGGCCCTCGCGGAAGTTGGCCGTGATGGGCTGCTCTATGATCTCGCCGGTGGGCTTGGCCATCAGGCCGCGCATCCCGGCCAGCTGCTTCATCTGGTCCTTGGAGCCGCGGGCCCCGGAATCGGCCATCATGAAGATGGGGTTGAAGCCAGAGGGGCCCTTCATCTCGTCCGGGAGACCATCGATCTTGGTGTCCTGGATCTCCTTCATCATCTCGGTGGCAACCTCGTCGGAGACCTTGGTCCAGATGTCGACCACCTTGTTGTACTTCTCGCCCTCGGTGATCAGGCCCTCCTTGTACTGGCTCTCGACGTCGTTGATGGTCTCCTGGGCAGTGTCGATGATCTGGTTCTTCTTCCTGGGGATGATCATGTTGGAGATGCAAAGTGAGATGCCGGCCTTGGTGGCGAACTGGTACCCGTAGTCCTTGAGACGGTCTGCCAGAAGGACGGTGTCCTTGGTGCCGCAGAGCCTGAAGCAGTGGGCGATTAGGCTCCGAAGCTCGTTCTTTTTCATGAGCTTGTTGATTTCGGCAAAGGAGATCTTGCTGGGCATGATCTCGTACAGGAGGACGCGGCCGCAGGTGGTCTCGACCTTATGCCCGTCGATCCGGACGAAGATCCTGGCCTGGAGATCCAGGGCCTCGGAGTCGAAGGCCATGCGCACCTCCTCCAGGCCCGAGTAACTGCGCCCCTCGCCCCTGGCCCCTGGACGCTCCTTGGTCATGTAATAGAGCCCCAGGACTATGTCCTGGCTGGGAACGATGACCGGCTCGCCGTTGGCCGGCGAGAGGATGTTGTTGGTGCTCATCATCAGGACCCGGGCCTCGATCTGGCTCTCGATCGAGAGGGGCACGTGGACGGCCATCTGATCGCCGTCAAAGTCGGCGTTGAAGGCGGCGCAGACCAGGGGATGGAGCTGGATGGCCTTGCCCTCAATCAGGATGGGCTCGAAGGCCTGGATCCCCAGGCGGTGGAGGGTCGGGGCCCGGTTGAGCAGGATGGGGTACTCCCTGACCACCTCGGAGAGGGTGTCCCAGACCTCGCTGGTCTCCTTCTCGACCAGCTTCTTGGCCGCCTTGATGGTCGAGATGAGGCCCTTCCGCTCGAGCTGGTGGTAGATGAAGGGCTTGAAGAGCTCGAGGGCCATCTTCTTGGGGAGTCCGCACTGGTGGAGCCTGAGGTCGGGGCCGATGACTATGACCGAGCGGCCCGAGTAGTCGACGCGCTTGCCCAGGAGGTTCTGGCGGAACCGGCCCTGCTTGCCCTTGAGCATGTCGGAGAGGGACTTGAGCGGCCTCTTGTTGGGGCCGGTGATGGTCTTGCCCCTCCGGCCGTTGTCGAAAAGGACGTCGACGGCCTCCTGGAGCATCCTCTTCTCGTTCTTGATGATCAGATCCGGGGCCCCCAGCTCGATGAGCCTCTTGAGGCGGTTGTTGCGGTTGATGACCCGGCGGTAGAGGTCGTTCAGGTCGGAGGTGGCGAAGCGGCCGCCCTCCAGGGGCACCAGTGGCCTGAGGTCTGGCGGCAGGACCGGGATGACCTCCATGATCATCCAGGCGGGATCGTTTCCGCTGTCTCGGAAGGACTCGACGATGCGGAGCCTCTTGACCAGCTTCTTGCGCTTGGCCTCCGAGGTGGTGGAGGCCAGCTCCTTGCGGAGGGAGACCGAGAGCTCGGTCAGATCCAGGGAGCGGATGAGCTTCTGGACAGCCTCGGCCCCTATTCCCACCTCAAAGGCATCCCGGCCGAGGTTCTGGCAGGCCTGGTTGTACTCGTCCTCGGACAAAATCTGGCCGACGTCGAACCTGGTGTCCCTGGGGTTCAGGACCAGGTAGTTCTCGAAATAGAGGACCTTTTCCATGTCCTTGAGGGAGATGTCCAGGAGGTTCCCGATCTTGGACGGGAGGCTCTTCAAAAACCAGATGTGGGCTACCGGCGAGGCCAGCTCTATGTGGCCAAGGCGCTCGCGCCTGACCTTGGCCTGGATGACCTCGACCCCGCACTTCTCGCAAACCACGCCCCGGTGCTTCATGCGCTTGTACTTGCCGCAATTGCACTCATAGTCCTTGGTCGGCCCGAAGATCTTGGCGCAGAAGAGGCCGTCGCGCTCGGGCTTGAAGGTCCTATAGTTGATGGTCTCCGGCTTCTTGACCTCGCCGTGGCTCCACTCCTTGATCTTCTCGGGGCTGGCCAGGGCGATGCGGACCCGGTTGAAGCTGATGGGGTCCTTGGGCTTGGTGAAAAAACTCTTTACGTCTTCCATTTCTTTCCTCCAGCCCCGCCTGCGGAAGGGGGGCTCGGCAACCAAGATGATCTGGCCAGGGGCCCCAAGGGACCGGCCTCAGGCCCCGGCCGCCTCGGCGGCCTCAGGGGCGTCCAGCCCGTCGGCGCTTTCCTCGATGAGATCGATGTCCAGGCCCAGGGACTGGAGCTCCTTGACCAGGACGTTGAAGCTCTCTGGAAGCCCGGCCTCCAGGATGTTGTCGCCCTTGACGATCTTCTCGTACATCCTGGTCCGCCCGGTCACATCGTCGCTCTTGACGGTCAGGAACTCCTGGAGGCTGTAGGCCGCTCCGTAGGCCTCCATGGCCCAGACCTCCATCTCCCCCAGCCGCTGGCCGCCAAACTGGGCCTTGCCGCCCAGGGGCTGCTGGGTGACCAGCGAGTAGGGGCCGATGGAGCGGGCGTGGATCTTGTCGTCGACCAGGTGGTGGAGCTTAAGCATGTACATGATGCCCACGGTGACCTGATTCTCGAAGAACTCCCCGGTGCGGCCGTCGCGCAACGGCGCCTGGCCGATCTCAGGCAGGCCCGCCTCGTTCAGGATCTCCCGAATCTCGGTCTCGTCGGCACCGTCGAAGACGGGGGTGGCCATGTGCAGCCCCCGGCGGCTCCGCTGGGCGATGTCCAGGAGGTCCTCGTCGGAGAGGTCGGCGCAGAACTTATCGAAGTCGCGCTCGCCAAGGACGCTCTTGAGCTTGCGGCGCAGGCCCTGGTGGTTGAGGCTGTCGACCAGGGCACCGATCTGCTGGCCCAGGGCCTGGCTGGCCCAGCCCAGGTGGGTCTCCATGATCTGGCCCACGTTCATGCGGCTGGGGACGCCCAGGGGGTTGAGGACCAGGTCGACCGGGGTGCCGTCGGCGAAGAAGGGCATGTCCTCCTCGGGCAGGATCCGGCTGACCACGCCCTTGTTGCCATGGCGGCCGGCCATCTTGTCGCCGACGGAGAGCTTCCTCTTCATGGCCACGTAGACCTTGACCATCTTGATGACGCCAGGGGGCAGCTCGTCGCCCTTCTGGAGCTTGGCCACCTTCTTGTCGAAGATCTGGCGGATTATCTCGATCTGCTCCTGGTAGTTGGCCACCAGGCGCTCGACCTCGGCGGCCAGGGCCCCGGCCTTGTCCTCGGCCAGTCGGATCTTGCGCCAGGTAAGCGGGGAAGCCTGGTCGATCATCTCGGCCGTTATCACGTCCTTCTTCTTGAGGTTCAGGCCTGACTTGCTGCCGTCGGTGACCGCCGCGGCCACGGTCTTGCCGGCCAGAAGCTCGCTGAGCCGGGCCTGGGTGTTCTTGGTTATGATGTGGAGCTCGTCCTCCTGGTCCTTCATAAGGCGCTGGATCTCGTCCTGCTCGATCTGGACGGAGCGGGAATCCTTCTCGGTTCCCTTTCGGTAGAAGACCCTGGCGTCGATGACCGTGCCCTCGACCCCCGGCGGAACCCTCAGGGAGGTGTCCTTGACGTCCGAGGCCTTCTCGCCGAAGATGGCCCTGAGAAGCTTTTCCTCAGGTGTCAGCTGGGTCTCGCCCTTGGGGGTGATGCGGCCGACCAGGATGTTGCCGGTCCGGACGTCGGCCCCGATCATCACGATGCCGGCCTCATCAAGGTTGGCCAGGGATTCCTCGCCGATGTTGGGGATGTCCCTGGTTATCTCCTCGGGGCCCAGCTTGGTGTCCCGGGCCACCGTGTCGTAGACCTCGATGTGGACCGAGGTGAAGATGTCCTCCTTGACCAGGCGCTCGGAGACCAGGATGGAGTCCTCGAAGTTGTAGCCGCCCCAGGGCATGAAGGCCACCATGACGTTGCGGCCGAGGGCCAGCTCGCCCATCTCGGTGGCCGGACCGTCGGCTATGACCTGGCCCTTTTTGACCATGTCGCCGGGCTTGACGATGGGCCTCTGGTTGAAGCAGGTGCTCTGGTTGGAGCGCTGGAACTTGTTGAGCTTGTAGATCTTGATCCAATCGCCCTTCTCGCTGGCCTCCTGGCTGGTGTAGCGCATGACGATGCGGGCGGCGTCGGCGTCCTCGACGACGCCGTCGTACTGGGCCAGGATGGTCACACCGGAGTCCCTGGCCACGACGTCCTCGATGCCCGTCCCTATGAGGGGCGCGTCGGTCCTGAGGAGCGGGACGGCCTGGCGCTGCATGTTGGAGCCCATCAGGGCCCGGTTGGCGTCATCGTGCTCCAAAAACGGCACCAGAGAGGCGGCCACCGAGACCAACTGGTTCGGGGAGACGTCCATGAGCTTGACTTCGTCCGGGGGGATCTGGACGAACTCGCCGTTGATATGGCAGGGGACGCTTGGCTGCACCAGCCGCCCGTCCTTGTCAAGCTCCACGTTGGCCTGGGCCACCGGCAGGTCGGCCTCGGCCAGGGCCGTCAGATAGTTGACCTCGTTGGTGGCCTGGCCCTTGTCGACCTTGCGGTAGGGGGTCTCGATGAAGCCATACTCGTTGACCCTGGCGTAGGTCGAGAGCGAGACTATGAGGCCGATGTTGGGACCCTCGGGGGTCTCGATGGGGCAGATGCGGCCGTAGTGGGTCGGATGGACGTCGCGGACCTCGAACCCGGCCCGGTCCCTGGTCAGCCCGCCGGGTCCCAGGGCCGAGAGGCGCCTCTTGTGGGTGATCTCGGAGAGGGGGTTGTTCTGGTCCATGAACTGGCTAAGCTGGCTGGTCCCGAAGAACTCCTTGACCACGGCCGAGACGGGCTTGGAATTTATCAGGTCATGGGGCATCATGGTCTCGACTTCCTGCAGACTCATGCGCTCCTTGATGGCCCGCTCCATCCGGACCAGGCCAACCCGGTACTGGTTCTCCAGAAGCTCTCCCACGGCCCTGACGCGGCGGTTCCCCAGATGGTCGATGTCGTCGACCGCCCCATCGGAGTCCTTGAGCCTCACCAGCTCCTTGACCGCAGCCAGGATGTCTATGGGCCTCAGGGTGCTGACGGTGGGATCGGCCGCGTCATCGCTTTCCGCGTCGAAGAGCCTGAGGTTCAGCTTGAGCCTCCCGACAGGGGACAGGTCATAGTGCTCCGGGTTGAAGAAGAGGTTCTCGAAGAAGACCTTGGCCACCTCCAGCGTCGGCGGCGTGGAGGGCCTGTTCTTGCGGTAGAGGTCCATGATGGCGTCGCCCTGGGCCTCCAGGCGGTCCTCGGCCAGGGTGTCCCTGAAGGAGGAGCTGATGTTGATCTTGTCGATGAAGAGTAGCGGCAGCTCCTTGATGCCGTTGGCCATAAGGTGGTCGTAGACCTCAGGGGTGAACTCCTTGTTGATGGGCAGGATGACCTCGCCGGTATCGGGGTCGTAGACATCGCAGGCGGCGTAGCGGCCGTAGAAGTCATCGATGCTGGCGGCGATCTCGTTGATGCCCAGCTCCTCGAGCTTGCGAGTCGAGCCGGTGGTGAACTTCTTGCCCTTCTTGAGGATGACCTTGCTGGTTTTGGGGTCGACGATGTCCTCGTAGGCCTTGTGGCCGATCAGAAGCCTGGGGGACACGTCGCGGGTGACAGAGCCGTTCTCCTTGAACCTCAGGACATCCCTATCGTAGAAATAGTCCAGCAGGGCCTGGGAGCTGTAGCCCAGGGCCTTCAGGAGCAGCGTCACGGGGAACTTGCGCCGGCGGTCGATCCTGGCGTAGATGATGTCCTTGGGATCGAGCTCCAGATCCAGCCAAGAGCCACGCATGGGGATGATGCGGCCCGAGTAGAGGATCTTGCCGGAGGAGTGTGTCTTGCCCCGGTCGTGGTCGAAGAAGATGCCAGGGCTGCGGTGGAGCTGCGAGACTATGACCCGCTCGGAGCCGTTGACGATGAAGGTCCCCTGGTTGGTCATGAGGGGAAGGGTCCCGAAATAGATCTCCTGCTGCTTGATGTCCCTGATGGACTTGGCCCCGGTCTCCTTGTCCTGGTCGTATATCTCCAAGGCCACGGTAATCTTCAGGGGAGCCTCGTAGGTCATGCCCTTGGCCATGCACTCGTCAACGTCGTATTTGACCTCGTCAAAGGCGTAGGACAAAAACTTGAGGTTGGAAAGGCCGGCGAAGTCCTGGATTGGGAAGACGCTCTTGAAGACGGCCTGGAGCCCGAAATCTCCGCGCTCCTGGGCGGGCGTGTCCTTTTGCAGGAACCGCTCGTAGGAATAGCGCTGCATCTCGATGAGATTGGGCATCTCGGTGACGTGCTTCGTTTTTCCAAAGTTTTTGCGCATACGCAGGGGGATGGCGGGGGAAGACATCTGACCTCCTCGTCCCTGGGCCACGGTCCAGGCCGCGGGACTGATGGCTGTTGTAGGTCGCTGTGGCCTTAGGAAGGCCGGCCCCGGGCCTGGCCCGGCCGCCTCTCGGGGCCTTTGGGACTGACGGCTTTCAGGCCGGACGCAATCGTTCCCGGGAAAGCCTTAGGACCTCAAATCATCGCATGGCCCATTGGGGGCTGATAGAGTTGGATGCATGGGAAAGCCGGCTTGACATGGCCGAGAGGCGAAAACCGCTCGGGCGCAAGCCGCTTGATGGCGGCCCTTGTGCGGAAACACGCTAGCGGCAAGACCACCCAGCCGCTAGCAAGGTGAAGGGAGCCTCATCGATCGGCATTTGATCCTTGAGGCCTTGTGCGCAGCAGCCCGGCGCCAGGGCACCCAGGCTGGATTCCCGCCCGCGTGAGCGGCCTGGGACAAGATTGAAAAAAACCGGGGAGCTGGCCTGGCCCTAGCGGCCTGGCGTCCCCTGGGGAAACGCCCGGGGCGGCCTCAGGCAGGCCACCCCGGCAAAAGGCCTACTTGATCTCGACGGTCGCCCCAACGGCCTCCAGCTGCTTCTTGAGCTTCTCGGCCTCGTCCTTGGAGACGCCCTCCTTGACGGTCAGGGGCGGGTTGTCGACGGCCTCCTTGGCGTCCTTGAGGCCCAGGGCGGTGATGGTCCGGACCTCCTTGTAGACTGGCACCTTTGAGGCCCCGGCGTCGGTCAGGATGACGCTGAACTCCGTCTGCTCCTCCACCGGGGCGGCGGCCTCAGCGGCCACACCAACGGCGGCCACGGCCACCGGGGCGGCGGCGGAGACGCCAAAGGTCTCCTCGATTTCCTTGATGAGCTCGCTGAGCTCTATCACGGTCATGTTCTTCAAAAACTCAATAACTTCTGCCTTCGTGGTCATGTCCTATCTTCCTCTCCGGCCGGGCTGTTCTTCCGGCCAAGCAGTGGTTGTTTTTTTCGCCGAGTCTCCCGCCGCCGTGGCGGGGACGAGTGACGGTGGCTGGCACCCCTAGGCCCCGGAGGCGGCCTTCTGGTCCCTGACGGCGGTCAGGGCGTACAGGAGCTTCTGGGGCACGGCGGCCAGGACCCTGGCCAAGCCCGTGGGCACGGCCTGCATGGTCCCCAAGAGGGTCGACAAGAGCGCCTCGCGCGAGGGCAGCGCGGCCAGGGCCAGTATCTGGGCCGTGGAAAGCGCCTGGCTGCCCAGCAGCCCGCCCTTTATGACGAACTTGTTCTGCTCCTTGGCAAACTCGTGCAGGACCTTGGCCAGGGCCGCTGGGTCGTTCCGGGTAATGCTCAGGCCGTTGTTGCCGACCAGGAGGCCATCCAGCTTCTCAGCCGCCTGGCCCTGGCTGGCCAGCCTGACCAGGGTGTTCTTCACGACCCTGTACTGGCCGCCGCACTGGCGGATCCTGCTCCGGAGGCCAACCATGACGCCGACGGACAGCGACTTGAAGTCGGTCACGAAGACGGCCTGGGCCGCGGACAGATCATCCTTGAGCTGGCTGACCACGGCTTGCTTTTTCTGTTTCTCCACCTATCATCCTCCTTTCCTAGGCTTTGGCGGCGCCGGCTAGGGGCGTCGCCCGTTTTTCGGCCCAAGAAGGTGGCGCGCATGACCACGACCTCGACCGGCGGCGGGTGCCATTAAGCCCAGGGAGGGCGACCGGTTGTCTTTGGTCCGAAAACCTGCAATAGCCCGAGGCCAGGCCACGGGCTATAAATCATCGTAATTAAGCCGCTTTGTGCCCTTTAGGCAGGATCAACAAGCAGCTTTGGCTTATTCTAGGGCCTCAGGCCAGGTAAGCCTTGAGATCCTTGACCAGGAGGGGATCAATCTTCAGGCCCGGCCCCATGGTCGTCGACATGGCGATGCCCTTGATGTAGGCCCCCTTGGAGGTGGTCGGCTTGAGACGCTGGACCTGGTCCAGGAAGGCCGAGACGTTGGCCAGAATCTTCTCGCTGGCGAACGAGACCTTGCCCATGGGGGCGTGGACGATGCCGTTCTTCTCCACCCTGAAGTCAATCTTGCCGGCCTTGAGCTCCTTGACGGCCGTGCCCACCTCGAAGGTCACCGTCCCCAGCTTGGCGTTGGGCATCAGGCCCCGGGGGCCCAGTATCTTGCCCAGGCGGCCGACCAGGCCCATCATGTCGGGGGTGGCCACGGATTTGTCGAAGTCCAGGAAGCCGCCCTGGACCCTCTCGACCAGCTCCTCGGCCCCGGCCACGTCGGCCCCGGCCTCGAGGGCCTCCCGCTCCTTGTCGCCCTTGGCGAAGACGGCCACCCTGACCGCCCGGCCCGTGCCGGCCGGCAGGGCCACGGTGCCGCGGACCATCTGGTCGGCATGGCGGGGATCGACGCCCAGGCGCACGGCTATCTCCACCGTCTCGTCGAACTTGGCCTTGGGACTCTCCAGGAGAAGGCCCACGGCCTCCTCGAAGGTGTACTTCTTGAAGCGATCCACCAAGGAGACGGCCTCGCGGTGCTTCCTGCTGGCTGTCATTTCATCCTCCCCGGGGAAGGCACCATCGTCCTCCCCCATCCTCTCGGAAGGCCCCATCCGGGCCTGCCTCATGTGTTCCCCCCCTGGCCAGCCGCCCCAAAATGGACAGCAGTCGGGGTCCATCGCAAGAAGCCGTTCCCGGCGGCCCTCAGTCCACCACCTCGAGGCCCATGCTCCGGGCCGTCCCGGCGATGATCCTCTTGGCCGCCTCCAGGTCGTTGGCGTTCAGGTCCTCCATCTTCTGCTTGGCCACGTCCTCCAGCTGCTCCTGGGTTATCTGGCCCACCTTGGTCCGGCCTGGGGTGTTGGAGCCGCTGGCCAGCTTGGCCGCCTGCTTGAGCAGGACGGCGGCGGGCGGGGTCTTGGTTATGAAGGTGAAGGTCCTGTCGGAATAGACCGTGATGACGACCGGGATGATGGTCCCCACCTTGTCCTGGGTCTTGGCGTTGTAGGACTTGGTGAACTCGCCCAGGTTCAGGCCGTACTGGCCCAGGGCCGGGCCGACGGGCGGGCCGGGCACGGCCTGTCCGGCTGGCAGCTGCAACTTAACCTGGGCCAAGACTTTCTTTGCCATTTAACCTTATCTCCCTGATATCGATAGGGGCAAGCCCCCTGATTCGCCTAGTTGTCGGCCGCCTCGTCCCATCAAGGGGACTCCATGGTCTCCTGATGAATTTGATATTATGCCACGGAGGCCTAACCTTGTCAATATAAAATTTTTCTGGTTTACTGCCTGGCACTTTCGGTCGAGCTGAAAAATTATATGTCATACTCGAATTGACCGCCACCAAGCGAAACAGTAACATAACCGCATATGCTAGGTGCCATTACTACGCTCTTTGACTACGTACAGAAAAAATAGATTTCAATTGACAAAGTTCATAAAGTAGCAGCAATATCAAATATGAGAAAAGACACAATAGATGATTAATAAGTGAACAGCATAATCATCATCATCATGGTAACCGGCTTATTCATAATCAAATTAATTTTTAACAGTTATTTTTAACACATGGTCCCAGCCAAGATGGCTATTTACATAACCTAAAAGTTCAGGAATATGAAGAACTAGCCAATCAGGATTATTACCTGTAAACAAAACAATTTCCCATTCCGAATAATACTGGCCGTTTCTGCGTTCATGGTAATTCAAAGCACACTGGGCTCTACAATGATAAAACTCATTTACAATTCTCGCCACTGCATTTTCAACGTGATCGCTACCAACTGCTTTATTTAAGTTCAGCTTGTTTTTCGTTTTTCTTAACGGGGAAGTTGTTGTCCGATAATCAATCTCATTTATGCCCTTAACTGTATTGCAATGTCTACAAAGAGTTTGCAAGTTGGACAAGGCATTTTTACCGCCCATAGCAATCGGCTGAATGTGGTCTACATTAAGTGAAACTCCCTTACGCTGTTCCTTACCGCAACATAAGCAAGTATAACTATCACGGACAAACACTTGACGCTTTATTTCGTCCGTCAGTTCATCTTCCTGTATATCGACCGGCTTAATTTCAGGCTTTGGGGGTTGACCTCTACGATTTGCCAATACTCGTTTCTGCGATTTGTAATAAGCATTCATGAAGTTGTCAAAGGACTTGTAAAAGAATTGCCATAACATACCGGCATCGTTGAATTTATTTGTCAATAAGATATCGGCGTCCAACGGAGGAGTATTTAATAATTCATCAGCCACTCTATCCAGATCGTAAAGATCACGCTCATGGAAATCGACAAATATGGGCTTTGCAGAATTTTGAGCTATATGGCGAATAATTTTAGTGATATTTTCAACGAGAAGACCATCAAAATTGTCCACTTCAGATTCAAAGAACTTATTTACGTATTGTTCAGACACATCTACAAGTGAAGTGTCGGCAAGGCTTTCCGAAGCGTACTGGGTCAGGTCTTGGGTTGACAGATGGTTTACCAATCTTTCATAATTGTTTCTATTAAACTCATAGACAATAACACTTTCGGCAAACGTAATCATTTCTTGTTCGGAACTATCCTCAATGGCAATTGTATATTCGCAACTATAGAAGCCAGTCGGAAGAAAAGTGAGGAACGAGGCATTCTCAAATCCCTTAAACTCTATGTCAGCGGTCGCCAATTTAATTAAGTGGATGGAAATCAGCAACATCGGATTACGGCCTTGTTTTGCTGGTTTCGTAGCATCAGTGCCGCCATCAACATTTGCCCACGGGAGCAGTCGTTTCCATGAATCATGGAAGAACACGATATTGGCGTAGTCCTTGTCTGTACCACCACCTGCCTTTTCGCCGCGAAGCGCACGTCCAATCATCTGTGTGAGAAGAATATTGCTTGTAGTTTGTCGAGTAATCATGACAGTTTTAACATCAGGAACATCAACTCCCTCTGTCAGCATTTTCACATTTACAAGAACATCAAGTTTACCATCTCTGAAATCCTTGAGAATTTTGCGATTTTCTTCATCGTTGCGCCTTCCTCGACCGCCGTCAAATAGTTTATCCTGCCCGGTTACAACAGAATATATCGCACCAGCTTTGATACCTTGCCGTTTGAGCTGCTCCGACAGGTATTCGCACTGAAACCACCTATCAGCGAATATGAGCGTCTTTCCATAGTCTTTTCGATTGTTTATATAGTCACTAATTATGAAGTTATTACGGCTCTGGTTATTCGCAAGGTTTTCAACAATATCTTCAGGTAAATCCTTGTGCTTGTAGACAAGACGATCAAATAGACCATCGTCAACCTCAAACTCGATCCCGGTATCTACCTCAATATATTTAGGTACAGACAAAACTTTATTTGCCTGTAAAAAATTTTTGTCAGCTTCGTAGCAAATCCATTTATCGTAAATATTCTTCAGCCAGCCACTGATACGTTTATCCATGTGCATTGGCGTTGCGGTAAGACCTAAAATATATAAATCTTGAATTTTTTCACGAATGGTAAGCAATAAGTTTCTGCATCCATAGGCAGGCGTGTGGTGAGCTTCATCAACTACGATAAAAAGCTCTTTACTGCCTTCAATAAATCTTCTAAAAGGCCTGTTAACAATATCGCCCTTATTATTGATCTGTTCGGATGAATATGCGCTAACGGCTGTTTGTGTTGTACAAATCAAAACATCATCAGTTGTTAAGATACTACCTGAATTTGAATGCGCATTATTGCTGGAAACAACTCTAAGGTTAATCTGATTTCTGCCAACGGCATTATGAATTTCTTTTATAAATGTATCAGCCGCTTGGTCAATTAAGTATGAGGACTGCGCAAGCCACAATACCTTGATTCCCTTTGAAAGAATGTTTCTGCAAATCCAATTGACTGAAGTAAAGGTCTTCCCACCACCGGTCGGCAGAACAATCAGCGTTCCTTTATAGCCGGAAATGGGTGTTGACAGAGTTCTTGATAATGCAGCGAACGCTTCTTGTTGGTGTGAAAACGGTTGTTTGTCGTTGTCTTTTCGTTGTTTCATTATATCTGAAACGTTTAATGTATAGTAACCTGACAAATTTTGACCTCATTTTTTATTTACAATTTTTTTTTACTAATGGAATTATACGAAGTCAGTCTTGACTGGCAAGAGTTATAGAAACTGTCAGAAAAAGGCAGGATAATGCGACTTGCTCGAACGAGGTATCTTCAGACTCTGCATCCATTTTGGGAGCTGTCTCGGAGAGCCCAAGGAAAATCTTTGCTACTAATGGGTGGTGTTGGCGGAGTTTTAAAAATATAGCGAACGTTCCTTTTCAATATGAAAACGTCAACTTGCCGTTGCCCTTTCGCTATTTCATTATATCCGGTACGCTCAAAGTGGAAAATCTCTACGCCTCAGCTGGTCTTGTCGGCCTGGATGAAATCGAGCTCGACCGGGGTTGGCCGTCCGAAGATGCTTATGAGGACCCTGAGCTTGCCCTTGTCCTCGTTGACCTCCTCGACCACGCCGGTAAAGTTGGTGAAGGGGCCCTCGACCACCTTGATCTCGTCGCCCTCCTCGAAGTGGAACTTGTGCTTGGGCTTCTTGGAGCCTTCCTCCATCTGGGTGAGGACGTTGAGGGCCTCGTCGTCGGAGATGGGCATGGGCGTGTTCTTGTCGCCCAGGAAGCCGGTCACCTTGGGGGTCTCCTTTATGGTGTGCCAGGTCAGATCGGTCAGCTCCATGCGCACGAAGATATAGCCCGGGAACAGCTTTCGGGAGGAGGTGCGGCGCCCGCCGGCCTTGGACATCTCCATGACGTTTTCCATAGGCAGGACCACGTTGGTAATCTGGTCCTCGATCTTGAGCTTCTTTATGCTCTCCTCGAGGGCCTGCTTCACCCTGTTCTCATACCCGGAAAACGTGTGCACGACATACCATCTAAGGGCCACTTTTGTTCTCGCTGCGTTTTGGCCTCGGCCGGAGGGCCCGGCCGGGTAGAGTGTCCTGAGGGCCTTGAGCCGGCTAGCCGACTATGAGCCGCAGGATGCGGGTAAGGATCCCGTCAACCAGGGCCAGGTAGACGGCCGAGATGGCCACCAGGGCCAGCAGGACGCCGGTTGAGGTGACCGTTTCCTTGCGGGTGGGCCAGGTGACCCTGGTCAGCTCGCGCCGGGCGTCCTTCAGGAAGCCGATGAAGCGGCTCAGGGCGCTGGGCGGCTTCACCTCCTCCTGTTCCCTTTTGGCCTTGAGCCTCGGGGCCGACGGCGGGGGGGGCGGCGGGGCCGGCTTGGAAAATTCGGCCGCCTGGCCATTCGCCGGCCCATCGCCTGGGGCGGGCTTGTTTCTGCGGTGCTTGGTCATGCGTTGCTCACCCCTGTGGGGGAAAATGATCCCTGGTCCAGGGATTCCCTAAGGCGTCAAAAGCCCCTAGCGGGGCTATCGAACCAAATCATAGTTTTCAGGGCCTTTTCGTCCGGATCCAGGGCGGGACCGTTTGGCAGGCCAGGAGGGACTCGAACCCCCAACCCCCGGTTTTGGAGACCGGTGCTCTACCAATTGAGCTACTGGCCTGCGCGCGCCCGGCCCGGAATGGCCGGGACGGCTACTTGACCTCGCGGTGGACAGTGTGCCGGCGATCGAAGGGGCAGTACTTCTTGATCTCCAGACGACCGGGCGTCCGCCTCTTGTTCTTGGTGGTCGAGTAGTTCTTGTTCTTGCACTCGGTGCACTGAAGCTGGATTATGTCTCTTGGCATGATCGGGAACCTCTGGATTCCGTGATGGCCCCCGGGCCCGAAAGGGCCAGGGGCGGCGGCCCCCGGTAGACCGGGAGGCCCCCTACTCTATAATTTCGGAGATGACCCCGGCCCCGACGGTCCGGCCGCCCTCGCGGATGGCGAAGCGGAGCTCCTTCTCCATGGCTATGGGCATGATCAGGTTGATGGTGAAGG
>JAISEK010000124.1 GCA_031264145.1 Deltaproteobacteria bacterium | reverse complement strand
ACGCTGTCATGATTTTTTTTCGTATCTGGCACGAATAGATATGTTGCCAGAACGGCGTATGTTGTAAAATTAGCAGCTATTATTTCTAAAATAAAAATTATTCAAATCTATATTGGCTATAATAGACCTTATAGGTATAGGGTCAGATTATTATGCCTAGTAAAGTCTCTGGCGTCAAATTTTGTTAATGGGGCTGGACCACAACCTTGATTCATCTGCTACTGAATAATTCTCGCCATGATCAGTGGCGTGATGCCTGGCTTGGTGCCGTACCGCCAAAATGACGTCTTGGAGATTGGCATGACGGATTCAGCGATGAGACCCGTTGTCCTGAAAATAACGGGTCCAATTAGATTTGTCCAGGACAAAATTACTTGCGATGATAAAATAATATCTTTGATTTAGATTTCTTATAGTATTTTAACTGCATCTTTTAATTATATATAATATAAATTGTTATATTATATGCGATTATTGTATATTTATCCTTCAGCCCCAAATGCTGACCACTTGCACAGGACGAAAAATTTAAGAGTATTAATATCTTTTATAATAAATCAAGTAAGTTAATTTCTTTGACGCTGTTATAGTCATTATGCTCCATAAAATCATTAAAATCCTGCACCCATTTTTTTGCCTTATTTCCATCTTTAATATAAACTTTAGTAATTAAAGCATGTAATAAAACAAGAACACCGGCAAATGGATCAATAAAAGATATAAATTTCATTGGGACAATCATTGTTAAGTCGGCTAAAGAAATAATAGGAGATATTTGTGAATCAGTTATTACGATAATTGGCGTCTTCTTGAGCTTGAAAAGTTCCAAGATTTTTTGCGTGTCCTTTGGATAACGAGCGGTGCTGATCGCCAAGACGACGTCTTCCGGGCCGCTGCCCTGGACCTCGCTGAAATTGCCGATGCCGATCTCCCTGATCAGGCAGACGGATTTTCTGACCGCCGACAAAAAATATGACGCGTAGGACGCTGGGGCGGCGTTGTAATGGGTGCCGACCACGTATATCCTTTCCGCCCCGAAAAGAAGATCCACCGCCGAATTGAAGAGGTCCGCGGGAATCGTCGTCAGCATCTCCTCGATGATGGCCCGCTCCATGTCGGCCACCATTCCCAGCATGTCGTCCTCCGCCGTCTTGGGCACGTATCTCGGCAAGTCCATGTAGGTTATGGTGTGTTCCTGGAGTTCCCGCCGCAGTTCCGGGTAACCCCTGAAATCAAGGGCATAGGCCAGCCTGGTGACCGTGGTCTCGCTGACGCCGGACTTCTTGGCCAGGGAGTTGGCATTCATGAAGACGGCTTCCTTGTGGTGCTCGATGATATAGGAAGCCACTTTCCGCATCTTGGGGCTGACGGTTTCCAGCAGCCCGCGGAGACGTTCAATTATTGGTTGAGTGGTCATGGTAACCCTGTGCGCGGCGATCTTTTTTTGTCGCTACCAAGTTTAATGTCTTTGTGCCCTCCCGTCAAGAATTGGTCTTAAGTGGACCAATTAATATGTAAAAGCATTTTTTTCACAAAAGAATACTATACATTTTTTTAATTATATTTCTATATAATTTTAAATATTAAAAGTTTAATTATTATTGTTTTATAATTAATTTTTCCTAAAAAACATATCTTTAGCCATCAAGCCGAAGTTACTCTTCTTGAAACTTCCTTCTGGCCTGGGCCAGCGTTGGCCTCCTGAAAAAGAGAAAAAAATTTTTTTTCTTGACAAAAAGAATTTTTATTTCTATTATTGCCTCCAGCCTTTCCGGATCACGAACGCCAAAACGGCCTCCGCGGCTGGCCCCATGGGCCAGAATCCTCTCTTCCTGCCTGTCGGGCCGCCGCATGGCCATGGCCGGAAAACCTGTCCCCCGGTCTGTCGTCCGCCAGCCGGACTTCGCGGCGACGACCCAAGACATGTCCCTGGGGACAAGACCCTGACTGGAGAAGACATGGAGCTGACCATCGAGGAAAACAAAATGCTTGACGGGGAATATGGCCCTCTGGTGAGCCATGCCCTCAGGAAAACCATCGACTATGGGCTGCTGGTCGAGGCCGAGCGTCTTTGCGACGTGACCATGGCCCACCTTTTCTGCGGAGCCCATCCCTATCTGGAGGCCTATCCGGCCACCAATTTCGATGAGGCGCATTCGGAGATGTCCTTCGTGGGCCCAAAGGATCTGGTCTTTGATCGCCTGTCGCCCCATTGCCGGTGCCAGTCGGACGTCTTCCCTCTGCCGGCCAACGACTGGGAGGCCATGACCGGCGACCTTGACAAGGCGCGCCTAAACGATCTCTATCTTGGACGCTTCGCGGCCATGGGCGTCCGGCTGGTTGGCACCTGCGTCCCTTATCTGGCCGGGTTCATCCCCATGCCGGGCGAACATTACGTTTCCAGTGAGTCCCATGCGGTCCTCCTCATGAACAGCCTGTGGGGCGCCTGCGGGCATTCCGATGGCATCGAGTCGGGGTTCTGGGCCGCCGTCTGCGGCAAGACTCCCCTCTGGGGCCTCCACGACCCCGCCCAGAGGAAGGGGACCCGCCTGTACGCCGTCGAGGCCAGGCTGGGGACCACCCACGACTGGGATTTGTTCGGCCACGCCGCGGGGTTGAAGATACCGCCCCACGAGATCCCTGTTTTCGTCAAATTCCCCCGACCCGACATCCACGGCCTCAAATCGGCCATGGCCTCAATGGCCACCACCAGCGGGGTGGAGCTTTCCCATTTCCTGGGCCTTGGCCCCGAGGCGCCGACCCTGGAGGCTGTCCTCAGGCCCGGGGCCTCCAAAGAGATCACCGTCATTTCCGCCGGCGACCTCGAGGACTCGCGCGCCTATCTTTCCTGCGGCCGCCGGGTCCCCGTCGACTACGTGAGCGTCGGGTGCCCACACCTGACCATCCATCAGCTCGGCGAGGTGGCGGACTTCCTTGGCGGCAGGAAGGTCTCCGCCAACACCGTGACCCACGTCTGGACGGCCGCGCCTTTCAAGGAAACGGCCGACCGCAGTGGCATCACCAAGTCCATCGAATCGAGCGGGGCGAGACTGCTGACGAACACCTGCCCCCTCGTCAGCGGGATTTTGCCGCAAGGGGCCAGATCCTTGGCCTTCGACTCCGGCAAGCAGGCCCACTACATGAAATCGGAGACTGATTGCCTTATCTCCTACGGCAGCACGATGGACTGCCTCAAAACCGCCCTGAGCGGGGTCTGGGAAGGAGCGACTGGATGAAACCCCTCATTATCCGAGGCCGCGGGCTCGTCGGCGGCCGTGCCGCCGGCCCCGCCATGGTCAGCCGCAGGGCCATATCGGGCTGGAGCGGCCTTGACGAGAAGACCGGCCTGGTCATCGAGAAGGGCCATCCCTTCGAGGGCAGGAGCATCAAGGACAAGGTGCTGGTCCTTTCGGGCGGCAAAGGCTCCAACGGGTGGTCGGTCCATTTTCACGCGGCGAAGGTCCGCGGCATAGGCCCGGCGGCCCTCGTTCTGCCAAAACTTGACTCGCGCCTGGCGGTGACCGTGGCCGTTTTGGGGCTTCCAGCCATAACCGATCTTGAATCTGACCCATTTGAGGCCATAGACGTTGATGCCCACGTCGTCGTCGACGCGGATCAGGGTTTTGTGGAAATCCATCGGATGTAGTCGTAACAACCGCCCTTGTTTAGGAGGTGACCGAAGATGCTGCACATGCCAGATTTGAAATTCCAGCCCGAGATGCGGGTCCTGAGCCGCGAACAGATTCAGGAAATCCATTGGGCCTCCCTTGAGGTGCTGGAAAAGACAGGAATTGTCATGAACCACCCGAAAGCGCTGGAGGCCATGGACGGCGCCGGCTGCAGGCTGGATGACGTGAGGGTCCGCATCCCGGCCTGGCTGGTCGAGGATTGTCTCCGGATGGCCCCCAAACGTCTGGTGCTGGGAAACCGATCCGGCGATAGAACGGTATGCCTTCAGGGTCGTTATTCCTGGTTCGGCCCAAGCCTGGACTGCATCAATTATCTTGACCCGGACACAGGCCAAAGGATTCCCTTCACCCTGGAGCACTGCGCCGCCACGGCCAGGCTCTCGGCCGCCCTGCCCAACTTCGAGTGGTCCATGGTCATAGGCATGGCCAGCGACCAGCCGCCCGAGATAGCCGACCGCCTGGTGGCCAAGACCGTCCTCGAGAACAGCCCCCAGCCCCTGGTTTTCTGCTGCAACAACGGCCAGTCCCTGAAAGCCATCCATGAGATGGCCATTGCCATCGCCGGCAGCCAGGACAATTTCCGGAATGCCCCTTTCCTGGTCCAATACTCCGAGCCTATCAGCCCATTGTCCTACTTCGGCCCTTCCCTGGAAAAGATCATCTACTGCAGCGAAAACCGCATTCCCCTGATTATCCTCAGCGCGCCGCTCTCAGGCGGGACCGGCCCGGCCAACCTGACCGGGGCCATAGTTCTCGGAAACGCCGAAAGTCTCAGCGGGTTGGTGCTTTCCCAACTCATTTCCCCGGGAACGCCTTTCGTTTACGGCATCCAGGCATCCATAATGGATATGCGCAGCACCATCTATTCCTATGGCTCGGCTGAAGGGGCTTTGATGAACTGCGCCGCGACCGACTTGGCCCGCTTCTACGATTTGCCCCAGTTCTCGACGGCCGGCAGCACCGACTCCAAGCACCTCGACGCCCAGTCGGGTATAGAGGCGGCCTTCCAGTGCCTTTCGGCGGCCCTCTCCGGCGGGGGCCTGATCCATGACTGCGGTTCCTGGATGGACCACGGCACGCTGGCCGCGCCGGAGATGATGGTCATGGACAACGAAATCCTCCACATGGTCAGGCAGTTCATGAAGGGTTTCACCGTCAACCAGGACAGTCTGTCCGTCGGCCTCATCGACGAGATAGGCCCTGGCCGCCAGTATCTCCAGCATCCGGCCACTCTTCGCGATTTCAAGGAAATATTCTACTCAAAGCTCTTTGATCGCAGCATGGTCCTCGCCCCGGACGCTCCCGATTTTACCGCCAGGCTTAGAAGGCTCACCATGGACTTCATGTCAAGGGAACCGGCCGCCCTGCCTCCCGAGGTGACCAGGGAACTCGACCTCATGGCCAAAAGCTGGAGGAGTGGCCATTGACTCCCGCCACCGCCAAGGGGCCGGGAAGTGTCGCGGGGGCCAGAAAAGTCGCCGTTCCTGGCCTCCCCGGCCGTCCCCTGCCCCAGCGGGACCTCCCGGAAAGACATTGGCTGGTTCTCGGTCCCCAAATCCCACGGCCGTCAATTTCCGGCCAAGAGCCAACCCCATGCCCAGATGTCCCGCCGAGTCCCGATGGCTCCGGCGACGGATAAACCATTCTGCCGGTTTTTCGGCATATTTGTCGATTCATGGTTTTTACCACGAGCCAGAAGATTCTAAATGTCTAAATACATTTATTTATTAATATATAAATTTATATATGTTTTATTACCTTCATTATTTTCTCAATATTTTTACAGGAGTATACTATGTCTACTTCAAAATCATCCTCCTATAAAACTGATTGGTTTGTCATACTGCTTTCGCTGATCATCTTCGGGTGCCTGTTTGTCCTCGGGGTGGTAAGCCCCGATAAATTCAGCAGCGTCCTGACGGACGTCGTCAACACCCTGTGCGACAACTTCGGCTGGGCCCTGAATATCTCCGTCATAGCGTGCATCATAGTCAGCCTGTACTTCCTGCTGTCAAAGAAGGGCGAGGTGGTCATCGGCGGCCCGGAGGCCAAGCCTGAGTTCACCACCTTCATCTGGTGGGCCATCTCGCTCTGCTCGGGCATGGGCATGGGCATCGTCTTTTTTCCCCCGGCCGAGATCATCGAGTACACCTTCAGGCCTGCCGTGGGGGCGGCCCTGGAGCCCGGCAGCAAGGCGGCTCTGTCCTGGGCCTTCGAGTACACCTACCTGCATTGGACCGTGACCCTCTACGCCGTCTACGTGGCCGCCGGGCTGGCCTCGGCCTACATCATCTACAATCTCAGGCAGCCCTTTAGCGTCGCCTCGACCCTTTTCCCCGTCTTCGGCGCGAAAATATACCGCTACCGCAGCCTCATCGACGGCCTGGTCGCCTTCACCATCCTGGGCGGCGTGGCCGGCTCCTTCGGCTACGGCATCCTCCAGGTCACCGACGGCGTCAGGCAGCTGGCCGGCATCCCGGCCAACACCTTCTCCTACCTCGTGATCGGCATAGTCATCACCTTCGTCTACACGTTCACCGCGGTGACCGGCCTAAAGAAGGGCATCAAGATCCTGGCCGACAACAACGCCAAGATCTTCATCGCCATGCTCGCCTTCGTGGCCATCTTCGGCCCCACCAGGTTCAGCCTCAACATCGGGACCGAGACGACCGGCAACATGCTCAGCAACATCTTCAAGCACCTTACCCTGACCGAGCCCTTCCTGGGACACGACAAATGGTCGACCTGGTGGAACTGGCTCTGGTACCTCGATTTCTTCATCTTCGCCCCCACCACGGGCCTCTTCCTGGCCAGGTTGGCCAAGGGCCGGACCCTAAGGCAGTTCGTGATGGTCAACCTCGTCGCCCCCTGCCTCTTCATCTGGGCCTGGGTCACCTTCTTCGGTGGCCTGGCCGCCCACGCCCAGTTCCTCGGCAAGCTGGATCTGTGGCAAATTCTCCAGGACAACGGGGTCGAGGCCATCATGCTCAGCCTATTCGAGACGCTGCCCCTGCCAACCTTGTCCAAGGCCGTGATGATTTTGGTCATCATGATTTCCTTCATTACCCTGGCCAACGCGGTGACCTCGACCGTCTCCAAGATGTCCTTCACCCCCGGCCCGGACTACACGCAGGAGGATCCCCCCGGCGTCATCCAGATCTTCTGGGGCGTCCTGATGGGGGCCATCGCCCTTTTGTTCATCCTGAACTCGGGCTTCAACGGGGCCAGGACCCTCAAGCTCCTGATGGGCTTTCCCATCGTCGCCCTGGAACTCCTGGTCATGTACGGCCTGATGAAGTTGTTCATCACCGGCAAATTCCAGGAGGCCGGCCAGATCGTCTCCCCACGCGAGGGCTAGCCCCTCGCCCATAAACGGCCAGGGCCGGACGCGGCCCCATCCCGGCAAACCGTGGCTTTGCCGGGGAATGGCCCCGGTATCCTCGCCTGTCTGGTGGGGCAAGGCGTCGGCCCTCGCCGTCACAATTACCATGACGGGGCTTTTTGGGCCCTATAGTCCGCCAAGCTTCCCCATGCCGCCTTGTCCGGGATCCCGATGGCCTTGGCACGGCGGCAACCACCTGATTCTATGCGGCGTCCTCCCAACGCGACCGATAACCCCAATATGGGGATCGGGCACTTTGTCTGGACTCCCTTAGGGGTAACCTATGTCCAACACCGATTTCATACACGGGAAAAGCCTCGAGCTCCTCTCCAAGGTGGGGATGAGAGTCATGCACCCAGAGATGCTGGGGATGCTGAGGAAAAGGGGCTTTTCCGTCGACGGGGAGCTGGTCCGGTTCCAGGCCGGCCCCCTCATGGAACTCGTCGGCCTGTCCCCTGGCGGTTTCACCATGAAGGCCAGGAACCCCAGATACGATCTGCGCCTCGACGGGACCGAGGTCAACTTCTTCCCTGGCTACGGCTGCTCCTCAATCACCGACATTGATGGGAGCCAAAGGGACGCCACCTCCTCCGACTACAAGACCTTCCTCAAGCTCATCGAGGCCTCGCCCATTTTCAAGATCAATGGCGGCATCGTCTGCCAGCCCCAGGATCTGCCACCCCAAAGCATCTGGGCCTCCATGACCTACATGATCCTGACCCACTCGGAGAAGGTCATCTTCGGCATGCCTGGGGAAAGAAGGCTGATTGAGGAGATCATGGCCCTGTCGGCCATAGCCAACGGTGGCGAGGAGGAGTTCAAGAGGGCCCCCAGGGTCATGACCATGCTCAGCACCCTGTCGCCTCTCCAGATTGACAAGTCCAACATCGACTCCTGCCTGGTGTCCGCCTCCCTCAACCAGCCCCTGATGGTCTCCTCCGGCCCGATGGCCGGGGCCACTGGCCCCATAAACCTCGAGGCCAACATCGTCATGGGCAACGCCGAGATCCTGGCCACCATCGCCATCTGCCAGCTCATCAAGCCGGGGACCCCGGTAATGTACGGGCTGCAGGCCACCACGACCGACATGAGGACGGGCGGGATCTCAATCGGCAGCCCCGGGTACGCCCTCCAGGCGAAATACTGCAAGGCAATGGCCGACTATTATGGTCTACCTTGCCGCTGCGGGGGAACGGTCAACGACGCGAAGGAGCTGAGCCTGCAAAGCAGCTACGAGAGTTTCCTGCCGTTGTTCACCACCATGCAGAACAAGGTCGATCTCATCGTCCACTCCAACGGCATCCTGAACTCCTTCGGTTCCATGAGCTACGAGAAATTCATCGTCGATCTCGAGATCATCTCCATGGTCTCGTATTTCCTCAAGGACCTTGATTTCGACGATCGGACGGTCGACCTGGGGCTCTTCGAGAGGATAGGCCCTGGCGGCCTCTTCCTCAACGCCAGGGACACGCTGGCGAAATGCCGCTCGGTCCCCTGGAAGCCAATAGTCAGCCATCGGGGCCTGCTGCCCAAGGGCCGCAGGCTCGGCGACCAACTCCTGGAGAACATCAACAAGGCCAAGGACGGCATCCTGTCCGGCTATGTCCTCCCCAGTCTTGACGCCGGCGTCGTGAGGGACCTGGACCGCTTCATGTCCGGCCTAGGCTTTGACCGGACGACCCTGGACAGGATAAAGCCCGGGAACCTGGCCTGAGGTTTCCGGCCAGTCTTCCCCAGGCCGCCCGCCCCCCGCTTTCCGGGGCCTCCTTTCGTCGGCCTCCAAGAACAGTGGCCCGGCAAGGCTTGCCTTGCCGGGCCACTTGGCCAAGAATCCAGTTTTCAGCCTGCGCCGACGGCCGGCGCCTCCCACTCAGTCCTCGAGGACGGCCCCCCGGTTGGCCGAGGAGACGATATTGCGGTAACGCCTCAGGACCCCGGACCCGACGGCCTTCTCCAGCGGCCTGTGGTCCCTTCTCCTTCTCTCTATCTCCTGGTCGTCGACCAGAAGCTCCAGCTTGCAGGCCGGGATGTCGATCAGGATCTGGTCGTCCTCCCTGACCAGCCCGATCAGCCCGCCCGAGGCGGCCTCCGGGCTGATGTGGCCTATGGAGGCCCCCCGGGAGGCTCCCGAGAAGCGGCCGTCGGTTATCAGGGCCACGCTGGCGTCGAGGCCCATCCCGGCCAGGGTGGCCGTCGGGGTCAGCATTTCCCTCATCCCCGGCCCGCCCCTTGGTCCCTCGTAGCGGATGACTATCACGTCTCCGGGCCTGATCTCCCCCCTCAGGAGGCTCTCCGTGCACTCCTCCTCGCTCTCGAAGACCCTGGCCGGCCCCTGGTGGACCAGCATGTCCGGCAGGACCGCCCCCTTCTTGACCACGGCCCCGTCGATGGCCAGGTTGCCCCAGAGGATGGCCAGCCCCCCGTCGGGCGAGTAGGCCTTCCCTGGCTCCCTGATCACCTCCCCGTCGCCGACCTCGGCCTCCTCCAGGTTCTCCCCCACCGTCCGACCGGTCGCGGTCAGGCACCCGGGGCTTATCAGGCCCAGCCCATCCAGCCTCTTGATCACCCCCTGCACCCCGCCGGCCATGTCAAGATCGGACAAGCAGTCCGGGCCGGCCGGGCTAAGCTTGACCAGCTGGGGCGTTTTCCTGCTGATGTCGTTTATCTCCTCGAGCGACATCTCCAGGCCCGCCTCGTGGGCTATGGCCACGAGATGCAGGACCGTGTTCGAGGAGCAGCCCAGGGCCATGTCGACGCTCAGGGCGTTCCGGAGGCTTTCCGGGGTGACTATGTCTCTGGGCCTCACGTTCCTCCCGTAGAGCTCCATGATCATCGTCCCGGCCCTCTTGGCCAGCCTCACCCTCCTCGCGTCCACCGCCGGGATGGTCCCGTTGCCAGGCAGGCCCAGGCCGACGGCCTCGGTCATGCAGTTCATGGAGTTGGCCGTGAACATGCCGGCGCAGGACCCGCAGCCCGGGCAGGACCCGTCCTCAATCAGCCTCAATTCCCTTTCCGACATCTTTCCCACCGAGGCCTGGCCGACGGCCTCGAAGGCGTTGGAGAGG
Source organism: Deltaproteobacteria bacterium (assembly GCA_031264145.1). Lineage (GTDB taxonomy): Bacteria > Desulfobacterota > Desulfarculia > Adiutricales > Adiutricaceae > JAIRNQ01. Next base: position 11,987 of record JAISEK010000124.1, on the reverse strand, counting down.
GTCAGCTTCCGGCCAGTCGAGAAGCTGGGCATCATGGGCCCGCCGCTGACGAATATGGAGGGTATGTTCAGCCTCAGGGCGGCCATGATCATGCCCGGGACTATCTTGTCGCAGTTGGGGATGAAGACCAGGGCGTCGAAGGGATGGGACATGGCCATGATCTCGACCGAGTCGGCGATGTGCTCCCGGCTGACCAGGGAATACCTCATCCCTTCGTGGCCCATGGCCAGGCCGTCGCAGACCCCGATGGCGGGGAAGGCCAGGGGGGTCCCGCCGGCCGCCGAGACCGCCAGCTTCACCGCCTGGGTCAGGGTATCGAGGTGGACGTGCCCGGGAATGACGTCGTTCTTGGAATTGACGACGCCGATTATGGGTTTGCCCATCTCAAGGTCGGTCAGGCCCAGGGCCTTGAGCAGGGATCGGTGGGGGACCCTGGTCAGGCCCTCCTTCATCAGCGAACTACGCATGTGCTCTCCTTTGTCAAAATGGCTGAGCGGTCAGCCGATATGCCCGCTCTCCTCGAGGGCCTTTGCGAAACCCCCAAGCGAGCGCCCGATCATGTCCTCGTCGAGGCACAGGCTGAGCCTGAAGAACCCCTTGGTCCCGAAGCCGGTCCCGGGCACGGCCAGGATCAGCCGTTTCCTCAAAATCTCGACGAAGGCCAGGTCATCCGCCAGGGGGCTTTCCGGGAACAGGTAAAACGTGCCCTCCGGCTCGACCACCCGGTAGCCCATCCCCACCAGGGCCTCGCGCAACATCCGGCTTCTTTCCCGGTAGACCCGGACGTCCACGCAGTCTTCCGTGAGCCCGGCCACCAGCCGCTGCATCAGCGCCGGGGCGTTGACGTAGCCCAAGATGCGGTTGGCCAGAGTGGCCGCCTCCACGAACTTCCCCACGCCCGGCATCCTAGGGCTGGCGCAAAGATAGCCGATGCGCTCCCCGCCCAGGCTTAGGTCCTTGGAAAACGAGGTGACCACGACCGAGTTGTCATGCGCCCCAAATACGGAGGGCACCTCGACGTCGCCAAAGACAATCTTCCTGTAGGGCTCGTCGGCGATCAGGACTATATCTTGTCCCGTTTTCCGCCGTCTCTCACCCAGAAGCGTGCCTATCTCTGCTATCTCATCCTTGGAATAGACCACCCCGGTCGGGTTGTTGGGCGAGCAAATCAGCAGGGCCTTGGTCCTCCCCGTCATCGCCGCCGCCAGCCTGCCGGGGTCGGGCCTGAACCCCTCCGCCGTCTCGACCGGCACCACCTTGGCCCCATGGTTGGCTGCGTAAAAGCCGTATTCCATGAAATACGGGGCCGGGACCAGAATCTCGTCGCCTTTCTCGACGATGGTCTTCAGGACCACGTTCAGGGCCCCCGCCGCCCCCACGGTCATGACAACCATCTCCGGGCCTATCTCGCCCAGCCCATGGATCCCTCGCAGATGCCCGGCCAGCTTGTCCCTGGCCTCGGGCAGTCCGGCGTTGGGCATGTAGCCATGGAGGCCCCTTTCCGTTCTTTGCCCGGCCTCGCGCAGGCCCTCCGCGAACCCCTTCGGCGGGCTGAGGTCAGGATTGCCGAGGGAATAGTCGAAGACGTTGGAGATCCCGTGTATCGCCTTGAGCCGCCGCCCCTCCTCGAACATTTTCCTGACCATGGACCCGCTTTTCACGGCCTCCAGCATCATCTCGCTTACGGTCATCTTTGCTCCCTCCGGCACCCTGTCCGGGCCATGACTGTCATCCCCTATTCCCCGGCCCGCGTTCTTACCCGACGCCCGGCCGGGTCCCCTTCGGTGCTCCCAGCCGGGAAGCCCTGTCCATCCCCGCCATTCGCCCAGGCCTCCCAGCCTGCCCGGAGCGGCAAATCCTCTCCCTTGGCCCTCAGGCTTTTCTCGCCAGTCCAGCCGGAAACCGTGTCGGGCCCATCCGGGTGCCCTTGGCCAGCCGCCATGCAGGAAGGACGTCACCGTTCCGGCCCTGGCCGGGCTCCTCCCAGCCAGGGATCAAAGAACGCCTCCAGAGCGCCAAAAGACGCCCAAAATAGCGACTTTGGCCGGCATTTTCGTTGTCAGCGACGCCGTGGCCTGATTATTCTTGACGCTCATGCTTTTTTTCGCCGCCCGCTCCAGATCCAGGACCTATTTCTGTCCCCACGGCGACAAATGGGCGATTGTCCCATTACCGCCCCGATTTTTGATTCTTCCTTCCCGTCCCCATCGCTCTTTTCTGTCCTCTGCCAAAGTCGCTCTGACAAACGCGGGCGTCTTTTTTTGGGCCTCCAGATTATATCATTTTTTGACAAGTCATAGTCTTTTTATCAGGCCAGTGATTGGCTCTCACCCGAACTTTGGGGTCAACCATCAATTTACCCCAGAAGTCCCACGGTTTTGTTTTAAGTCTGGCCATTATTGTCGGCCATCAGCCTTGGGTTTCCCTTCCGAACAGCGCATGCCGCGATATCGCTCCCCAGCCTTCGTCATTTCCACGGGTTCCACGTGAAACTTTTCTATTTTGTCCCCTAATTTTCGTCCGATCACGAGTTTTGCCAATATCTGTTCTGATCTCGCTCCGTCTCTGCTTTTCCCAAAGCTATCGCCGCTCCTCATCGAGGCCAGACCGTGCCATCAAAAAAAAACGCTATTGTTCCACGTGGAACTTTGGCGTTTTTTTACATATTTGCCGTTGGTTAACTTCGTTTGCCAGTCCATGATCGCAATCTGGTTTACCCGATCTCCAGGCACCAGCCCCTCAGTCCGTTTCTCTATTTTTACAGGCTAACAGTCTAATTTTACTAGTTGTTTCCAGATAGTTCCACGTGGAACCATTTGTTTGTCAAATACCGCGTTCGGCTGACACCCGACAGGCTCCCTGGCAACGGGGCAACCTGGAAGGCTCGGGATTCAAAGCCATCCTTGTCAAGCCGGTGCCTGATCCGGTCAAATGAATTTGGCCAGAACCGCCTGGCCTGGATGGCTGGCTGGCTGGCTTGGCGGCGCTGGCCTAAAAACCGATGGCGGCGACAGGCTCCCGTCTCCACGTCGTTTCCTGTAATATCGAGATTGTCGAGCTAAGAAAACGGCTTTCCTTTTTCCGGGATTTCCTGCCCCATAAATCCATCCCCGATGTCCCCGGACAGCCGCTGGCCCGGGAACAATCGCAAAATACCGGCGATTCCTAGGGCGATTCTGCCCAGGGAAGACCGATAACGAAATGGCGTGACATCTAAAAATGACAGGACTCCGATGGATCGCCACGATGCCCCATTATCAGATAAAGACAAGGTAATTTATTAAGATTGCGTTACTTTTCAGATTATTTTCATGTGATCAGCGGCATAGACAAAAATAAGACAGAAGACAGATAAAAAGTGATCCCGGTTTTGAAAAAAGCCGTCCTAGACTATAGGCAGGTGGTGGGAAACATGGTAAAATCATTGGCCAGGCGAAATAGATATTTTGACTGGCCCATTCTCCCCGCCTTGCAATTATCAACCAGTTCTTATAATGTTATTAATAATTTTAAAATAAAAGAGCAATAACAAAGTATATGCTAAAAATTCTAATGATAGATGAGCTATTGCCAGATGAAATACTAAAGATAAAGAACTATCTAAGCCTAAAAACTACAGAATCGCCAATAAAAGGATTATATTGGCTTGAATTGCCTGAAAATTCTTTGGACGATCGACAGAGAGAATTCGTCTCCGGCCATGGTCCATTGAAAATAGCCCTGGAAATTGGAAAATCATGGCTAAGGATAGAGCTTCTGGTAAAATCGGAGTCCTTGACGAACGAAGGCGGGGGAGACTTGAATAAGGAACAATTTAATTTTATATTAAATTTTTATAATAATATTATAAATTTTATTAAAAGAGAGAATTATAATGACTAAAAAATATATAATATTATTAATTTTAACCATAATATTATTTTGTTCCGGCTGTGGGATGGTGGACTCCCTGACCGGAGGGAAGGACGACAAGCCCGAGGAGGTCAGCCTGCCCTCAAACCCCCTGGAGAGGGCCGCCGTCCAAGGCTTGATAACAAGCTACAAAGAAAGTACCATGTGGCAAATACAAAACGTGGAGGTCGTGGGGAGCACGCCCATGGCCCCGACGGGGGTCCTGATAGAGCTGCAGGATCCCAAGGAAGTCTACTGCGTCTGCGTCCAGTACGAGGCCCGCTACAAAGTCGAGTGGAGCACCTCGCAGGGCAGCCCATGGGAAAAGACGGTCAGGAACATCCTGGTCATCAAGACCCAGGGGGACCAGTTCCTGCCGGTGAGGCCCATGAACGTCTGCCCGGCCTTCTGCCAGTAGGGAGGGGCCTCTCATATTCTTTGGAAGAGGAACAGGACCCTTCTCGAGCCGACCACGGGGAGGCTGAATTCCCGCGAGTCAGAGAGCCCAAAGCCATGCCGGGCCATGGCATCCCGGGCCCGATCGAGTTCCTCGGTCCCCCGGGGTCCCTTGAGGGGGAGAAAGAAGCCGCCTTTCCTCAGAAAAGCCGCCGCCAGCGGGAAGGACGGCCCCAGATCGCCAAAACCCCTGGTGGTGACCAGGTCGAACTCGCCATGGCCATCGCCGGGCCCAAGGTGCTTCTGGAGCACCGTCAGCCCAGTGAGGCCAAGACGCCTGGCGGCCTCGGACAGGAAATCCGTCTTTTTGAGCTTGGCCTCGGCCAGCGCGACGTCCCAGCCTTGGTTGGCTATCTTGAGCGGCAGGCCAGGAAAGCCGCCTCCTGAACCTATGTCCAGGTATTTTAATGACTGAGGCCACTCAAACATCATTGGTGTCAGGCTGTCGATAATATGGTTCACGAAACCGTCACGTAAATTTGTCTTACGGCTAATAAGATTAACTTTATTATTATATTCAATAACAAAATTCCAGTATTTAATTAACTTAGTAATACATTCTTTATTAATATTTATTAATAATATATTCAAACATTGTTCAAGTAAAAGTTCCATCAGAAACTCTATTTGAGGTAAAAATGAGTAACGTAATAGCTATTCTAAATCAAAAGGGCGGGGTCGGAAAGACGACCACGGCGGTCAGCCTGGCCGCCTGTCTGGCCGACCAGGGTCTGAAGACATTATTGATCGACGCCGACCCACAATGCAACGCCACCTTGTCTTTGGGACATAAAACCGGGGATGGGGGGAATCTGTATTCTTTATTGTTGAATAATACAGAAGATATAAATTTTGATAATTTAATAATAAAAACAAAATTCAATATTGATCTAATAAAAAGCAGCAATGATTTATATGCATTGGATGTTGAATTTGCATCAAAAAAAAATAGAGAACAAATTTTGAAAGAAAAAATTGAAATTTTTAAAGATAATTACGATTATATTATTTTTGATGCTCCGCCTAATCTGGGCGTATTATCGGTCAACATAATGACTGCCGCCTCATCATTGGTCGTGCCATTCAAGCCAGATTTTTTATCACTACAAGGATTGGCCATACTACTTTCGATTTATAAAAAAATGAAGACATTATTAAATCCTAAACTATTTATAAATGGTATTTTATTAACAATGTACTCTATGACAACAAATTTATGTAAAGAGGTTGAACAAGATCTAAAAAAAGAATTAGGTGATCTTATATTTGAGACAAAAATACCTCAAAATGTAAAAATAGCTGAAAGCCCTAGTTTCGGAAAGCCAATAATATACCATGATCCAAAGTGCATAGGTTCCTTGAAGTATAAGGAGTTCACGCAGGAACTCCTGAGAAAAACCAAGAAAGCCGGCAGAAAGGAAGCGTAGATGTCAAAACCGAAGCAGAAGGCCCTGGGAAGCGGCCTGGGACAGCTGATACCGATCGAAGGGGCGACCTCCGGCGGCCAGATCCTGGGACAGGCCGCTGCCGCGGGCAGCCCCCTGTACCTGCGGCCCTCGGATATCGCCAAGAACCCGGATCAGCCCAGGAAAAACATAAATAACGAGGAATTGATCCATTTAGCGGACTCCATAAGGGAAAAAGGCATCCTGGAGCCCCTGGTCGTGGCCAAGACGGAAAAAGGCTACCAGCTCATAGCCGGCTACCGCCGCCTCCTGGCGGCGGACATACTGAAGCTGGAGAAGGTGCCCGTCTACGTCATGGACATAAAGGGCGGGCCAGCCGAGAATCTGGAACTGGCCCTGATCGAGAACATCATAAGGCAGGACCTCAACCCCATGGAGGAGGCCGAGGCCTTCGAGAGGCTGGAGAAGGAGTTCCGCAAGGACGTGAAGATCATCGCCAAGATGGTCAGCAAGGACTCCAGCACGGTCAAGAACGCGATAAGGCTCCTGAAACTGCCGGAACCGGTCCAGCAGGACATCCGCGAGTCGCGTCTGTCCGCCGGACACGGCAAGGCCCTTCTGGGCCTGGAGGATAACCAGGAGCTGCTCATGAGGGCCAGGGGGGAGATCCTGGCCCGGGCCTTGACCGTGAGACAGGCCGAGAACCTGGTGAAAAGACACAACAAGGCAAAAAAGACCAAGACGACCAGGGAACGCGAGGAAGAAAACGCATATTACGATTCTTTATGTGGCAATATTTCCGACGCGCTAAATGGACTTAAGGTCGAAATCATACACCATGGGAAAAATAAAAAAATAATCATAAATTACAATAACAAGGATAACATTGAATTATTTTTAAAAAAATTAAATATTATAGTAAAATCATGAAATTATTATGATTGATTATATAGAACATCTATGTAATATATATATATTTAATTTTTATAAAAATTATATATATTTCTTTAGCTGCGTCATAATCCTGTTCCTGATGACCAAGACGGCCAGGTACACCGGGCTGCTGGATTTCCCGAACCAAAGGAGCTCACACAGCCAGCCCACGCCGAGCGGGGGGGGGCTGGCCCTGGTGGCCATCGTCCTGGTCAGCAACCTGGGCCTGATATGGGCCTGCCCGGAGTTCTTCTTCGGGGGCCTTTTGATAGCCGCCGTGGGCCTGCTGGACGACATGAGGCCCTTGCCGGTCCTCCCCAGGCTGCTGGCCCAGTTCCTGGCGGTGGGGGCGGCCGTCATCCTGCTGCCCAGCCAGGCGCCGATAAAGGGGATCCCGATATACCTGGTCAAGCCCATCCTGTTCCTTTCCGGCGTCTGGTTCATAAACGTGTACAACTTCATGGACGGGATAGACGGTCTGGCCGGAGGGTACGCCAACGCCGCCGCCGTGGGCTTTCTCTTCTGCCTGGGCGGGGGGGCCCAGATGGTCGAGCCCTGGAGCCTCCGGATTTACTCGCAGCTGGTCTACATAACCATGCCTTTCCTCATCTTCAACTGGAACCCGGCCAAGATATTCATGGGCGACACCGGCAGCACCTTCATGGGCTTCGTCTTCTTCTGCCTAGGGATAAGGGGACTCATATACGGCAACTTCATAATGTACTCCTTCATCATCATAATGTCCTTCTTCTGGATCGACGCCACCTTGACCATAGCCAGGAGGTTCATGAGGGACAGGCGCGTCTTCAGGGCCCACAAGGAACACGCCTTCCACAAGGCCGCGGCCATCTTTGGGCACTGGAAGGTCAGCTGCTTCATCATCTGCGTGACCCTGTTCTGGCTCAACCCGATGGCCAGGGTGGCCATGGACCACCCCGGCCGGGCGCCCTGGGTCACGGCGCTGGCCCTGGTGCCCATCGTGGTGATCATCCTGGCCTTCAAGCCGGGTTGCCCTATTGACGAGCCTGGGTGCCTTCTTCGTTTTCTCATTAGACACTTTAAAAGTAGTGGTTGTAGTTAATGCTGGATGTCAATTGTTCAAAACCATGTTTTTTTTATATATTGCCGGTAGTTCCATTCGACATGATGTTGGGTTCGCCTCTACATTCTCTACAGCCTGGCGGCCATTCCGGGCCCGCGGCTGTAGAGAACCCCTGGTTTTGAACATGAATCGACAGGCCGGGGTGAAGAAAAAGTTCAAGAAATTGTTCAAAACTGGTCAAGTCCCGCGGAGGCCCGGAATCACCAGAAGGCCAGGAGATGGCCGGGCTCGACGTCTATTATCAGGACATTAGTTCAGGGGATCCCAGGCAAGCCGGATTCCCGCAGCCCCATCAGGTGGCCTGGGCGGCATCCCAGGGGCACGGGGCCTGGGCCAGGATGACGACGGGAAAAATCAGTTTTGACTTGGAAAGGATATTTTTTAGAATTTATAATTTTTTTTATAAAATATTTTAATTATAAATAACTAATTTAATATAATGATATAAATTAATAAATAATAATAAACAGGAAAAATAAGATGGCTGTCAGGCATGGCCGGCCAAGGCTACGGGGGGATCCCCAGGTCGCCTTGGCCGCCGGACAGGGGCGCCGGCCAAGGGAGCCTGTCGCTCGGCTGGCTCTGCCTTCCATTTACCGCCTTGGCCCCTTGCCCGAGCCGAGGGGCCTGGCCGCCCCGCTGCCGCGCCCATCCAGGCTCAGGGTATAGAGCCCGCCCGCCGGCGGCCCCGGGTTGCCAGAGGCCTGGCCCGGGGCCGTGCCTGACGGCTTCTGGTTCCGGAAACGCGTGACCGTGACAAAAGAGCAGTAAATGAATTACAATTTCCCTTTCTTGGCCCTCGTCGGGCAGGAAAAAATGAAGACGGCCCTGATACTGGCGGTCCTGAACCCCGCCCTGGGAGGGGTCCTGATAAGGGGGGAGAAGGGGACGGCCAAATCGACGGCCGTGCGGGCCCTGGCCGACCTCCTGCCGTACCAGACGGTGATAGAGGGCTGCGCCTATGGCTGCGACCCGGCGGCCAGGGACAGGTGGTGCGACGAATGCCGCGAAAGGCACCCGGAAGGGGAACCGCCGACCCTGAAGAGGCGCATCCCGCTGGTGGAGCTGCCCATCGGGGCCACCGAGGACAGGCTCCTGGGCAGCCTGAACCTTGAGCGGGCCATGATCAAGGGCGAGAGCGTCTTTGAGCCGGGCCTCCTGGCCGCCGCCAACCGGGGTCTCCTGTACGTGGACGAGGTGAACCTGCTGGACGATTTCCTGGTGGACGTCATCCTGGACGCCGCCGCCATGGGGCGCAATTTCGTGGAAAGGGAGGGCATGTCGGTGACCCACCCGGCCCTCTTCACCCTGGTCGGGACCATGAACCCCGAGGAGGGCGAGCTTAGGCCGCAGCTCCTGGATCGGTTCGGTCTTTGCGTGGAGGTCAAGGGCCTGGCCGATTCCCGGGAGAGAATGGAGGTCATAGGCCAAAGGCTCTCGTTCGAGAAGGATCCCCAGGCCTTCGCCGGCCTGTGGGCCGAAAAGGAGAAGAACCTGGGCCTCAGGATCGAGAAGGCCGCCGGGAGGCTCATGGAGGCCAGGATAGACGAGGCCTCGCTGGAAAAGGCCGTGGATATCTGCCTCAAGCTGGGCGTGGACGGCCACCGGGGGGACCTGACGATAATAAAGACGGCCTTGACCCTGTCGGCCTGGGAGGACAGGCCGGTGGACGAGGAGATGATCGTCACGGCGGCCGAGCTGTCCCTTCCCCACCGCATGAGAAGGAAACCCTTCCAGGACGTGGATTTTAACGTCAAGGACAGGATAATGGGGTCGGCCGGCCAAGACTAGCCGCCGTCAGGATACCCGCTTTGCCCCGCAATCCTCCCAGGTGTCCTTGGCCAGGCCCCAGGCAGGGACACTCCAGGATCATGTCCGGGTCTGGTCAGTTTGATGTCATGGCCTGTTCTGGGAAATATTGACTTAATGATACTAAAATAGTCTGTAATTTTAATAAAATATTTATATGCTTGCTGATATGGACAAATTATCGGTTAACCAGGATGGCTGGACAGTCCACGGTCCATCGTCTGCCAGGATCTGGCGGCTTGAGGACACCCGACCGGTTTTCAGGGCAATGGGCGCGAGTGCCGCCCCGAGGCGCCCAGGGACGACATCTGCCGCCTGCTTGTCCGCGGAAGGCCACATCCACGGGACCGCGTCCTAGGCTGTCCTTGGCAAATCCCGGCCCAGGTCGTCATGGGCCGGTAGACCGTCAACGGCCTCCCGGCCATGGAGGGGGCCATTGGCCGCTACAGGGCCAAGACCGGCAAGGCGCCGCCCCAAGCCTTGGCTCCTGACGGCCTGGCTCACGGGGGCGTCCCATAGCCCATCACATGAGGAGATGCAGCCATGCGAAAGAAAAGCGAGAAGAAAGTCGCCGAGGCCGAAAAGGTCGACGCCGAGACAAGCTATTCCCTTGGCCTAAAGCACGAGAATGGCGACGGGGTGCCCGAGGACCCGGCCGAGGCGGCCAGACTGTATCGCCTGGCCGCCGGGCAAGGCCTGGGCAAGGCCCAGTATCGCCTGGGCCTTCTATACCATGAGGGCAGAGGCCTGCCCATGGACAAGCCCGAGGCCCTCAAATGGTTTGCCCTCGCGGCCGACCAGGGGGACAGGGATGCCCAGTACAAGATGGGCCTGGCGTATTTTGAAGGCGATGACGTGCCCGAGGACAAGGCCGAGGCCCTCAGATGGTTCCTTCTGGCGGCGGAGCAGGGAGAGCCTGGGGCCCAGGGCATCCTTGGCTTCATGTATTCCGAGGGGGAAGGCGTGCCCGAGGACACGGCCGAGGCCCTCAAATGGCACCTTCTGGCGGCCGAGCAGGGTGAGCCAGGGTCCCAGGAATCCCTGGGCTTAATCTATTACGAGGGGCTCGGCGGCGTGGAAGAGGACAAGGCCGAGGCCCTCAAATGGTTCCTTCTGGCGGCCGAGCAGGACATGGGCCTGGCCCAGGAGTATCTTGGCACCATGTACTACAATGGGGAAATTGTGGCCGTCGACAAGGCCAAGGCCTTCAAATGGCTTCGTCTGGCCGCGGAGCAGGACATGTTCTTCGCCAAGGTGCAGCTCGCGGACATGTACTTTGAGGGGGACAGCGTGCCCAGGGACAGGGCCGAGGCCCTCAAATGGTACCTTGGGGCTGCGGAGGAGGGAATGGATTGGGCCCAGGAGCGCGTTGGCGACATATACTATGAGGGGATTGGCGTGCCCAGGGACTTGTCCGAGGCCCTGAAATGGTACCTTGAGGCCGGGGAGCAGGAAAATGAGCATTCCCAGTACCAGCTTGGCCTCATTTATCACAAAGGCGGGGAAGACGTCGCGCGCGACAGCGGCGAGGCCTTCAAGTGGTTCCTGCGGGCAGCCAGGAGAAACCACGTGAAGGCCCAGATCAAGGTAGGCGACATGTATTGCCGCGGGGATGGCCCGGCCAGGGACAAGGCCGAGGCCCTCGCATGGTATCGGCTGGCTGCCGACCAGGGCGACAGGGATGCCCAGTACAAGCTTGGCTCAATGTATGCCAAAGGCGAGGGGGTGGCCAAGAGCAAGGCGAAGGCCGCCAAATGGCTCCGCCTTGCCGCCGGCCAGGGCTTGAGCAGGGCGAAGGCGGCTCTCGACAAGATCGAGACAAAGGGATGACTCGGCTCCAAACGGGACCGGGCGCGAACGGGCGGGAAAAAAAATGGACGCCACAAAGCCACAAATGAGCTGAACGCACGGCGTATTTTTCGTGGTCAGATTCGGTGGCTTCTGCCAGGGAGGAGCCTGGCGCGTCTCACCCAAGAGGATTCGCCAGATAGACATGGGATATCCGTTCCGGATTCAGGCGGCCGTTGGTCCGCAGGCGTCTTTCTTTTTTCCCTCCCGCATGGGGAGGAAATAGCGGGGACAATACCCGCCCGACGCGCCAGGGGGAGAGTGTTCCCCTGGCGGTTCTGGTGTCGTTCTTGTGCTCCCTTGTCACCAATGTCAACAACTTAAGGGGGCCATGGACACTCGATCACTAAAATCTCAAAAGATAGCTTAACAAAAAATTTTTGTAGATTTTTTCTAAATTAGCATATAAAAACTCTTGACATTTATGAAATGAGCCATATTTTTATAGGATACTGCTGTATTGCAGACCTCTAAAGGTGATAGGTGAATTGAAATGAATGTCTCCAATAGGAAAAAAGTATTTATTAGTTTAGATGAAATTA
>JAISEK010000054.1 GCA_031264145.1 Deltaproteobacteria bacterium | reverse complement strand
TGGGCCAGGTAAATCAGGATACCCCAGCCGGCCACCACCGGCAAAAGATCGCCATATTGGTATCGGCCCTTTACCCCGATCAATCTGAGACCAAGCCGGCCCCAGAACGATAAGGCCAGGGTTAAAAGCAAGAAGTATATTAAAAAGTTTAGTGTTGAATATGATATATTGATTGTATACATATACTACCTAAGTATAGCATATAAAAATTTATGCTTGTTGAGCATAATGTACTGATTATGGCTATTTGCCTTTTCAGCCACCACCAAGTTAATTGAGACAATATAGCACATTCGCATCGAGCCGGTGATCTGGGTGTCCCAGCGTCGTCCGCTGTCTTGTGTCCGTGAATATTCAGTCAAGTGGATCGTGGGTGTAATGTCTGACTATTATTTGAACGTCGCCAGATCAGTTCTCAGTTTTTCTCCAATCTTCCTCACTTTCACGGTGGTGACTGGATTTTGGGGCCGCCTGGTCCTGTCGGCACTTAAGACACCGGAAAAAATGCCTTACGGCCACCCGTTGGCTCAGGCCACGGGGCTTGCCGTAGTCGTTTTCCTGGGGTGGATGGTGAACCATTGGTTGGAAAATTACGGATTATTTTTAAACATTGTCTTCTATGCAGGGGTTTTGGGTTTTTTGGCCGAGGTTATCTTCCTGAGACTGCGGCAAGTCTGGAAAATCAGAAATGACTCGGCTGGACTTGCAATTCTTGTCCGAAGGAATTGGCCAATCCTGGGTGCCTTTCTTCAGGCGTTGGTCATGGTTATTTTATATTCGGCCATCTGGCCTTCGGGCCAGATGGAAATATGGATGAGTAGGTCCACCGACTTTTTTTATTGGGCTCTGTTTGGCGACTATCTTAGGGGCTTCGTGGATGTCGGTGCAATCCCTCTCAGTCCAGTTTTTTTTCAGCAGGTTCGCGACTCCTTCGGCACCCATCTAGTATTCGCCCTTTTTACCCTGGCCACTGGAAAAACGGCCCTGTTTTCTTTGCCGGCCCTTGCCATAACTCTAATGGCCTGGGGCGGTGCGGCAGTCCAGTCCCTAGCCTCCAGGATTTTTGGCCTGGGCTTTTGGGCTTCCCTTCTAGTGGCTTTGGGGCTTATTGGAGGGGCATTCTACAACTATGTGGCTGTCTTCGGCATGATAGGGCAGCTGTTGGCCATGTTTGGCTTTTTGGCCGCCATAGAGTGCCTATTTGGTTGGCCTGATGTCCGCTGGCCGGGTTCAAGGGAACTCAAGAGGCTTTTCCCTCCATTGTTCTTAATATTCCTGGCTTACCAGGGAGGATATCTGGCCTTTGCTGCGACCGTGGCCATGGCCGCAGCTTTTTTGGGATTCTTCGTGTCCAGGGACGCCTCGATTGGAAAAAGGCTGGCCCAGGGGGGGATTTGGGGCCTTTGGCCAATTGTCGCCGTGACCCTGGTCGGGTCTCTCCTTGAGCCTGTTGCGGCCCTAAGCGTTTTCGACAGGAGCCTAACGGCTGCCAGCCAGAGCGCAGGCTGGAAGATTCCCTTCATAAGCCCATGGCTTCTTTCAGGGCTTCCGGTTTACTCAAAAGGTTTTTTTATAGGCCAGGGAGGTCTGCCGCCTATTGTTTATTTGCCATTTATGGCTGCCGTCATGGCCATGGCCTGGGTTTTGGCTGTTAAATTGCGGCCAAATCAGGTTGAATTGGCTGATTCTGGTCCAAAAGGGCAAAAGCGTATAGTAACCCCTTTGGTTCGAGGCAAGGTTTGGGCGATCAGCTTTGTTTTTATTTTTACTTTGCTAATATATCTTGGGGCATATCTGGTCTTGGGCAACAGATATCAAGTCTGGAAGTATGCCTCTTTCACAGCCCTGCCTCTATCCTTCGTCCCTTTTGGCTTGGCAATGGCCATTCTTGGCCGCTTGTGGCTGGCTAGGATAAGGTTATTCTCCGCCACGGCTGCCTTGGCAATGCTGGTATTCTGCGCCTCGAGCCTTCATTCGATGGGTCCTCTGGTCGGCATACAGAGCAAGATGTATAAAATTACCCAAAATAAGGAACTACTAAATATTTTTGATAAAATAATAAATAATCAACCAAAAAACATGCCTATTTACTTTTATTTCAAGGACTTATCTCTACCTCTCCTGGCAACAGAATTATTTAAGAGCCAAAAAGAAAAAAAATTTCAATTGTTACTTCCGTTATTTCTTTATAGGGCTTCACTAAATTATTTATCTCAATTTAATAATTTAGATAATTTTACTATTTTGAGTGATGTTAATTTTGATGGAATGTTTAATAGCTATAGAAAAGATTTTGACAATGGAAAAATATATCTTCAAACAAAATATGATATTTATGAAGCTGGATTTATATCTATTTTTGGCGTATATACTCATGAAAATTGGCGATTAAAAGATAATTACTTTAAATTTATATTAAATATACCTGACAAATTAAAAAATAAAAAATTATTACTTAGATTAAACATTGATATCCAACAACAACAACAACAAGAATTATCCTTGCCAGAATGCACCCCGAAAGTACGTTTGCGTTTTTATGACAGTCCAGTGCCGTTATGGGGATTGGACGGTTCACTCTCTCTTGAGGCACGGGTGCCCGACTCATTGACTGCGAAAGGTTATTTTTTGGCCACCGTCAGGATATTGGGACGGGATGAATCCTCTGGTCAATCCCCTTGCAAGCCCATCTATGCTCTGGATCGGATAGAACTCGTGGAAGATCTGAGACATCCCGAATGACTGGAGCGACAAAAGAGTTATCTCATTCAATATTTATAAAATTAAGTCAATTTATACTGATTAATTATAATTATTTACCAAATTTGTCAGCAATAAGTTTAAATAAATGCTAGTATGGTATGGCAAGTTTCAATTTTTAGATATAATACTACATATAATATTTTTTAACAATATGTTTTTTGTATTTCAGAATTGAGTGGTTTTGAAATCGTATTATCTTTAATTTGTACTTCCAGCATAACATTACTATATTATACTATATAAATTATTTACTAAATAGAATTAAAAATTTTATCTAATATTAATTACATAAGTATATAGTACTATTTAATAATATATTTCTTTGAAATTAAGATACTAAAATAATAAATTGTAGTTATTAATGAAAATATTATACTTTATATGATTTTAAGATAGAATTAACGAATATTGTGGAATTCAAATTGGTCGAGTCCGTG
Source organism: Deltaproteobacteria bacterium (assembly GCA_031264145.1). Taxonomy (GTDB): domain Bacteria; phylum Desulfobacterota; class Desulfarculia; order Adiutricales; family Adiutricaceae; genus JAIRNQ01. Next base: position 15,605 of record JAISEK010000054.1, on the reverse strand, counting down.
ACGGTGCAGATCAAAAAGGAAAATATGCCAATCGCTACCATCATCCCGTATCCTTAACCTACGCAAGCGAGGCAAAGAATGAAAGTAGACCTGCTGTATGGCCAAAAAGGCCTCTCCCTGGATCTCCCGGGCAGTCTGGATCTCACGGTCGTGGCCAAGCCTTCCATGCCTGTTCTGAGCGATCCTGAAAAGGCTGTCCGGGAGGCCCTGGCCATGCCCGTCGCCTCCCGGCCGTTGGAAGAGTTGGCCAGAGGCAGGCAATCAGTCTGCGTCCTCATGTGCGACGTGACCAGGCCCGTCCCCAACAGACTCTTGCTAGAGGGGTTGCTTGAAGCCATCCGGGCCGCCGGGATGCCCAATGAAAAGGTGACCATCCTCGTGGCCACGGGACTGCATCGTCCCAACGAGGGCGAGGAACTTCTGCGGCTGGTGGGCAGCAGAGAGATCATCGACTCCTACCGGGTGGAAAATCACTTCGCCACCCGCAAGGAAGACCACGTCTTTCTTGGGGAGACCCCAGGCGGCGTCCCCGTGGGCATTGACCGTCGGTTCGCTGAGGCGGATCTGAGGATCGTGACCGGCTTGGTGGAACCGCATTTCATGGCCGGGTTTTCTGGAGGCCGCAAGGTGGTGGCCCCCGGGGTCTGCCACGAGTCCACGATTCGCTCTTTCCATGGCTCGGGCATCATGGGCCATGCCTCTGCCCGGAACCTTAATCTGCGGGGCAATCCCCTCCACGCCGAGCAGATGCACATCATCGGGCTGCTCTCGCCAGTGTACGCCGTGAACGTGGTGATTGACGACGTGAGGCGGCCCTCGTTCGTCAATTTCGGGGAGGTCGGGGCCTCCCATCAGAAAGCCGTGGCCTTTGCCGAGCCCTTCTTCGGGGTGAAGGTTCCCCGGCGGTTTTCCACCATCATCACCTCGTCCGCCGGTGCCCCTCTGGACATGACCTATTACCAGACCGTCAAGGGCATAGTCGGGATCAAGGACGCCTTGGCCCCTGGCGGGCGGGTCTTTATCGCCTCCGATTGCGGCGAGGGGCTCGGCTCCGCTGATTTCCGACGCAGCCAGGAAGCCTTAATCGAAATGGGCGTCGAGGCCTTTCTTAACAGCATCGGCTCCAAGCCCATGGCCGCGGTTGACGAGTGGCAGACCCAGAAACTTACGGAAATACTAAGCCTTGGGGATGTCGTGCTCTATGCCCCAAACCTCACGGAAGGTGACCGGAGATTAACCGGGGCCGGCTACACGGACGATCTGGGAAAGGCCGTCGCCGAGTGGGTTGACCAGATCGGGGACAGGAGCGTGCTTGTGGTCCCAGAGGGCCCCTACGTCATTCCTCTTGTAGGTAATGGAGGTTGAGCCGGACATAGAGGCAAGACATGGAGCAATTGTCTGGCCACCTGCCCAATGTCCTGAAGCCTCAATCGTGTCTATATAATTATTGAAATATTTTACTGCTTTATGAATATACTTATATATTACTAATCATTGCTTAAAATTACGTTATCGTTAAACTGCGGCCATAGCTGAGTTTTTGGGCCATCAACGTTGACCACCGGCAGCTTTAACCGGTGGCCTAAAAATGTTACCATGCTTTGGACAAGCAAGGCCGGCCACGGTCCATTTGGACCCGGTGGGCGGCAGGCCCTGCGGGGTAGCCCCTGTCCAGGGCTTTTTTTACACACTTTGATTGAAAGGGACTTTTAAGAATAATATGCCATCCGCAGATAAACCAATTCTGGCCATCACACTGGGCGATCCAGGCGGGATTGGCCCGGAGATAGCTGTAAAGGCCCTGGCCTTGGAGGAGACCTACCGGGCCTGCCGCCCACTCTTGGTGGGGACGGCCGCCCTGGTCGAGAACGCCCTGGACTTTTGCTCCCTCAAGGGATTCCTGGTCCACCCGGTCAAGGACCCGGCCGAGGCCCTCTTCCGGCCTGGCCAGATCGACGTCCTGGACCTGGCCGGCTTCCCCCTGGGCGAGCTCAGGCACAAGACGGTCACGGCCGCCCAGGGACGGGCCTCGGTCGAGTTCGTCCTGGCGGCCATCGATCTGGCCCTGGCCAAAAAGGTCCATGGGACCGTGACCGGGCCGATCAACAAGGCGGCCATAAACTCGGCCGGCTTCCATTATTCGGGCCACACGGAGATATACGCCGAAAGGACCGGCACCAGGGACTACGCCATGATGCTGGCCGACGGCGGCTTCAGGGTCTGCCACGTCTCGACGCACGTGTCCCTGGCTGAGGCCTGCCGGCTGGTCAAGAAGGAGAGGATCGGCAAGGTCATCGGTTTGACCTGGGAGGCCCTCCTTAAGCTGGGCCTTGGGGCGCCCAGAATCGGCGTGGCCGGCTTGAACCCCCACTGCGGCGAGGGCGGGCTCTTTGGCTGCGAGGACGACCTGGAGGTCAGGCCGGCCGTAGAGGGGGCGGTGGCCAGGGGGCTTGGAGTGGAGGGTCCGATCCCTGCGGACACGGTCTTCTCCAAGATGCTGGGCGGGCAGTATGATGCCGTGGTGGTCATGTACCACGACCAGGGCCACATCCCCATGAAGCTCCAGGGCTTCAAGTATGACGAGGGGGCCAAGGCCTGGGGCCAGATGTCGGGGGTCAACGTGACGCTGGGCCTCCCTATCGTCAGGACCTCGGTCGATCACGGCACGGCCTTCGGCAAGGCCGGCGAGGGCCGGGCCAACCCCCAGTCCCTCTTGGACGCCGTGGAGATGGCGGCCCGGCTCTCGGCCTAGGGGGCCCCTTAGCGGATGGCCGCGGCCTTGATTATCTCGGCCACGGCCCGTCCGCAGAGGACCAGCTCCGAGATCGACTGTTCCTCCTTCTCGGTGTGGACGAACTTGTAGCCGGTGGATAGGCCGACGCTCCTGATGCCGTGGGCGTTGAAGTGTTTGGCGTCCATGCCGCCCCCGCCGGTCACCGTCCTGGGCTCGAGGCCCAGACCCTTGAGTCCCCGGGAGGCCAGGGCCACGGCCCTCTCGTCCTCCTTGACGTGAAAGGCCTCGTACTCAAGCTCCCAGTCAAGGGAGGCCGTGGCCCCGGCCTCCAGGGCGGCCCTCCCGAACTCCTGGCCGACAAGGCCCACGTAGGCCTCGAGTTCCCCCTGGTCATGGCTCCTGGCCTCGCCCCTCAGCCTGACCAGATCGCAGACTATGTTGGTGGCCTTGCCGCCCTCGATGACCCCGAAGTTGGAGGTGGTGATGGGCGAGAGCCTGCCCTCCGGCAGCCGGGACAGGGCCATCGCCGCCACCCTGATGGCGTTGATGCCTTCCTCGGGGGCCATGCCGGCGTGGCTTGAGCGGCCGCGGATGACGGCCTCCACCGTCTTCTGGGTCGGGGCCCGGTTGACAATGGACCCCACCGGGCCGCTGGAGTCCAGGACGAAGCCCACCCTGGACCTGAGCCGGCCGTAGTTCAGGCATCTCGATCCCTTCAGCCCGACCTCCTCGGCCACGGTTATGGCCAGCTCGACGTCCCCGTGGGGAAAGCCGCCGTCCCTGGCCCTTCTCAGGCCGTCCAGGATTGCGGCCAGGCCCGAGGCGTCGTCGGCCCCCAGGATGGTTCTCCCGTCGGAGACGACCCGGTCGCCGCCCTCATCGACGATGGCCACGATGTTCCCTGGGTTGGCCACTCGGTCGAGGTGGGCCGAGAAGAGGATCGGCTCGGCCCAGGGCTCCCCTGGCCAGCGGGCGACGACGTTCCCGGTGTTGCCCCCGACAAGGCCACCGGCCCCATCCTCCCCGATCTCGAGATCGAGGCCCAGCCCCAGGAGCTTGGACATGAAGAGATCGGCCAGGGCCCGCTCGTCGCGCGAGTGGGAGGGAGTGGCCACCATCTCCAGGAAATCTGACAATATCTGAGGACTGGTCAAGGCTGGTTCTCCTTGGATGTTTCGACTAGAATGCGGCAAATCCGTCCCTGGCACCCCGTCACGTGATTCTGGGGGACCGGCCAGGGGACGCTTTGACCATGGGAGGCAAAAAATGGCGTCGGAAACCAGGACCCATCGGGTGGTGGGGATAAACGGCGGGCCCAGGAAAAACTGGAACACCGCCAGGCTGCTGGAGGAGGCCCTCTGCGGGTCGGCCAGCCAGGGGGCGGCCACCGAGCTGGTCCATCTCTACGATCTCGACTTCAAGGGCTGCCGGAGCTGCTTCCACTGCAAGACCAGGGAAAACTACCTCAATGGCCGCTGCGCCCAGAGGGACGGGCTCTCCCCGGTCCTGGAGCTGCTGGCGGGCTCGACGGCCCTGGTCATGGGCTCGCCCATCTACCTGGCCGACGTGACCGGGGCCCTCCGTTCCTTCATCGAGCGCTTCGTGTTCATCAACCTGGCCTACGACCAGGCCTCGCCATCGGTTCTGGAGAAGGGACCATCGGTGGGCCTGATCTATACCATGAACATACCCAGGGAGTCCCTCGGGCCCTTCGGCTACTCGGTCCTCTTCAAGTCCCACCTGGACTTCTTCTCCCGCCTCAACGGGCCCACGATCGAGCAGCTGGCCAGCTGCGACACGCTCCAGTTCGATGACTACTCGAGGTTCCACGCCCCCATGTTCGACGAGGCCCACAAGAGGGAGGTCCGGGAGAGGCGCTTTCCCGAGGATTTGGCCCAGGCCTTCGGGATGGGGGTCAGGCTGGCCGCAGGCGAGTGAGGGAAGGTCTTCTAGCCATGGTCATGGAAATAATCAAGGGACGTTTTCTTAAGCTCCCTGACGCTTTCCAGCACCCGCCACCTTGTCGGCCCCACCAGGCTCGCCATATCCGAGATCAGGGCCGACAGCTCCGCTCCGCTTTGGGCGTGGACCATGGCGTATAGGTTGTAGGGCCAGCCCTCGACCGGTGGACGCTGGTAGCAGTGGCTGACGCAGGGAAGGCCGGCCAAGGCCTGCCCGGCCTCGTCCAGCGAATCCTCGGGGACCTCCAGGACGACCATGGCGTTGGCCTTGAAGCCAGAGCGCTGGTGGACGACCACGGCCCCCAGCCTCCTTAGGATCCCCCTTTCCTGGAAATCGCCTATCATCCCAAGGACCAGTTCCTCGGAGATGCCCAGCTTCCTGGCCAGTTCCAGGTAAGGCCTGCCAGAGGGGCCCAGATCGCCGCTCAGACAATGGATGAGCCTTTTTTCCAGCTGGCCCAGGGGGGGCCCTGGCCGGCGGTTTGGCGGAGCGTCTTCCAAAATCCCTTCCTCCCGTCATGTCCCAGGCCGATCCGGACAGGCCCATTATGACACAATCAGGGCCAGGCCAAAAGCCCGTCTTTCCGGCGTTTGGCCAGCCTCCGCCAAAATGGCCGCCCGTCCCCCCATGGCCCCATGGAGGGACGGGCGGCCTGGTTCATGCCGGCTGGCCCAAAAGCCTGGCGAGATCGGCCCCTGGCTCGCCCAGCGGGGCCAGCCCGAAGCCGGCCACCAGCCGGTCCAGCACCTTCGGGGTGACGAAGGCCGGGAGCGTGGGCCCCAGGAGAATGTTCCTGATCCCCAGATGCAGAAGCGTCAGCAGGATGGCGACCGCCTTTTGCTCGTACCAGGAGAGGACGAGCGACAATGGCAGATCGTTCACCCCGCAGCCGAGGGCCTCGGCCAGGGCAAGGGCCACCCTTATGGCCCCGAAGGCGTCGTTGCACTGGCCCATGTCCAGGAGCCTGGGGAGGCCCCCCGCCGTGCCCAGGTCGAGATCGTTGAAGCGGAACTTGCCGCAGCCCAGGGTAAGGACAAGGGTGTCCTTGGGGGTCCTCCTGACGAACTCGGCGTAGTAGTCCCTGGACGCCCGCTCACCGTCGCAGCCGCCGACCAGGAAGAAATGTCTGATGGCCCCGGACCTTACGGCCCCGACTACCGTGTCGGCCAGGGAGAGCACGGCCTGGTGCCCGAAGCCGGTCGTGAAGTGCCCCTTTCCTCTGGCCTCCCCGTAGCCGCCCAGTTCCAGTGCCCTTCCGATCACGGGCGAGAAGTCCTTGTCGTCGCCTATGTGGACGATCCCGGGATGACCGACCGGGCCGGTAGTGAAGACCCGGTCCGCATGCCCGGCCGTGGGCGGCATCAGGCAATTGGTCGTGAAGAGGAAGGCACCCGGGACCCCGGCGAACTCCCTTTGCTGGTTCTGCCAGGCCGTCCCGAAGTTGCCCTTGAGGGCGGGGTATTTCCCAAGCCCGGGGTAGGCGTGGGCCGGCAGGAGCTCGCCGTGGGTGTAGACGTCCACGCCCCGTCCCCCGGCCTGCTCAAGGAGAAGCCTCAAATCCAGGAAATCATGCCCGCTGGCCACGACGAAGGGCCCCGGACCGATGACTCTTGAGACCTTGACGGGGCCCGGGACGCCGAAGGCTTCCGTGTTGGCCCTGTCAAGCAGCCTGAGGGCCGACAGGTTGGCCTCCCCGCACTCCAGGGCCAGCGACAGGAGCCCGTCGAGGCCAAGATCCTCATCGCCGACAGCGGCCAGGCCATTTTCCATGAAGCGGGCTATCTCCCGGATGTCCGCCCCCAGGGCCATCGAGTGGAAGGCGTAGGCCGCCACGCCGCGCAGCCCGGCCAAGAGGAGCGTCCTAAGACCACGGGCATCCTCGGGGGCCCCATGGACCCTCCCCAGGTCATAGGGCGGCTGCCCCACCCTGGCTGCGAGCCTGGCCAGGGCCGCATCGTCGAAGTTGACGTTGGTTAGGGTGGCGAAGAGCGACTCGGCCAAAAGCTGCGGCTCCAGCCCTTCCCCGTTCCTGGCGGCGGCGATCAGGGCCCCCGTGAGACCGTCCTGGAGCCGGGAAGTCTCGGCCGACTTCCCGCAGCGGCCGGCGGACAGGCATCCCCGCCCTCCCGCCGTCTGCTCGCACTGCATGCAGAACATTTGCGGCATCTGTTCTTCTCCTTTGCCATTGGGGCCAGACGGCCCCGGAATACGCCTCGGCGTGCCCGGCGTCAAACAATGACCAGCGCATATTGAGGTAATTTGTTGACGAATGGGAGCCAAGTGGCGTAGAATAGATGAAAAGCTAATCCGTTGGAAAAGCAACGGAATTTGAAGCTTGCCCCAAAGGGTATCCTTGATGGCTTTTCAAGTCCTTTGACAGAAAAAGTTCCTTTCGGCCGCCCTGGCCGTTGACAAGCCGATGGTAAAAGTATAAGATATTAAAAACGTCAATTCTGTTTGAAAAACAACGGAAATAGGAAAATTGAACAATAACCTCGCCGACCTTGGCCAGTCGCCGCTCTTCCAGGGCATATCCGTGACGGAACTCGGGGCCCTGATCAAATGCGCCGGCTGCTCCTTCAGGTCCTTCAGGAAGAACCAGGCCATCTATCTGGCCGGGGACTTTATAAGGGAAATCGGGATCGTCGTGAGGGGCCGCGTCCACGTGGTCAAGGACGACACCTGGGGCAACAGCAACATCATTGCGGAGGTGTCGAGCGGGGAGATGTTCGCCGAGGCCGTCGTCTGCGGCGGGACGGGTGTCCTGCCGGCGAGTGCGATCGCCGCCAGCGACACCGAGGTCATGTTCTTCGATTTCCAGAGGATAATCACGACCTGTTCCTCGGCCTGCGTCTTCCACACGATCCTAATCCGCAACATGGTGAGCATCTTCGCCAGGAAAAACATGATGCTGGCGGGGAAGATGGAGCACATCACCAAGCGGACGACCAAGGAGAAGCTTTTGTCCTATCTTTCGGAGCAGGCCAAGCTGAACGGGAACAGGAGCTTCAACATCCCGTTCAACCGGCAGGAACTGGCCGATTACCTCTCAGTGGAACGCAGCGCGCTCAGCGCGGAGATGGGCAAGCTTAAGGCCGAGTCGATTATCGATTATCGGAAAAACCATTTTGAGCTTCTGGAAGATTAGATTTTGTCTGATGCCGCCATGATTGTTTTTAAGTTTTGGCTGAAATGAAGCCTTGGTGGTTAATAACATGCAGTTAGGCATTTTGGTCTTGCGAGCTGATTGTTTGTGCCCAGCCAGGTTTAGGCTGTGGCGATTTCCATGACGCAGGCCAGCGGGACATGCCTGGACGGACATGGCGTCAGGGGCATTAACCACACGCATTGGTAGGCCTTTGACAAAAGGAGTTCCAAATGGGCTCGTCAAAAAACCTCTGGCAGAACTTCAAGTGGATATGGCTGGCCTTTGGCCTGGCCGGACTGGTCTCGGGCCTGGGGGCCTACACCCTGTACGCCTCAAGGCCCTGGGTCTATCTGTCCGACGAGGCGGAGGTCTGCGCCACCTGCCACGTCATGGGCCCCTACTACCAGTCCTGGTCCAACAGCTCCCACGCCGTCTGGGCCAACTGCAACGACTGCCATGTCCCCCAGGACAAGCTCCTGCGTAAGTGGGCCTTCAAGGCCACGGACGGCCTCTACCATGCGGCTGTCTTCACGCTCCGGGCCGAGCCGCAGGTCATCAGGCCCCGCGAGGGCACCTTCGCCGTACTCCAGGAGAACTGCCTCCGGTGCCACGAGCCCCTGGTGACGGAGTTCGCCAAGATGAGCCCCGACTATGGTTCCGTGAGAAATGGGGACAAGAAGGCCTGCTGGGACTGCCACCGCGAAACGCCCCACACGCGAATCTCCTCGCTTGGCTCGGCCGACTATGGTGGCGTGCCCCTGCCCGGTGCCCCGGTCCCGGGCTGGCTCAGGGGCCGGGACGGCAACTCCCCGTGACGCTTTCAGCCAGAGACGCTTCCACCGCCCCGGCAACAGGGGACCGGAGGAGGGCCACAGCCACGACCAGCCCCCCGGCCCCGGCGGGGGAATCCCGATAGGTGACAGAAATGAGCATTCTCGATTCCAACAAGTATGGTCCCTGGATAATAGGACTGGCCATCAGCGTCGGCGTGGCCCTTGGCGTGGTCGTCCTGGCCCTCATCGCCGCCTCGGTGACCACCAGGAGGGCCGAGGTGGCCTCGATCTACAACAACAGGAAAGTCGAGATCACCGGGATAGAGGCCCGCAACCGCATCTGGGGAGAGAATTACCCCAGGGAATACGAGACCTGGGCCAAGACCGCCGACATGGGCTTCAAGTCAAAATATCTCGGCAACGCCGTCCAGGACGTCCTGGACGAGAGGCCCGACATGGTCATCCTCTGGGCCGGCTACGCCTTCGCCAGGGACTACAAGGCGCCCAGGGGCCATTTCTACACCATCGAGGACATGCGGGAGACCCTGCGCACGGCCTCCCCGGGCATCGACGGGACCGGCGACCTCCAGACCGGGTCCTGCTGGACCTGCAAGAGCCCGGACGTCCCGAGGATGATGGCCGAGATGGGCCCGGCTGAGTTCTACAAGGCTCCCTGGAGCTCGCTGGGGAGCCAGATAGTCAACCCTATCGGCTGCGCCGACTGCCACGATCCCGTGACCATGGATCTGGCCATCTCCAGGCCGGCCCTGAGGGAGGCCTTCCAGCGCCTCGGGCGGGACGTTGACCAGGCCCCCATCCAGGAGAAGCGCAGCCTGGTCTGCGCCCAGTGCCACGTGGAGTACTATTTCCAGGGCGATGGCAAGTACGTGACCTTCCCCTGGGACAAGGGCTTCTCCCTTGAGGACATGGAGGCCTACTACGACGAGATAGACTACGCCGACTGGACCCACTCCCTCTCCAAGACCAGGATGATCAAGGCCCAGCACCCCGACTGGGAACTCTTCCTGGTCGGCCCCCACGGCCAGAAGGGCCTGTCGTGCGCCGACTGCCACATGCCATACGTGTCCGAGGGCGGGGTGAAGTTCTCTGACCACCATCTGGTCAGCCCGCTCCAGAACGTCGCCGGCTCCTGCCAGGTCTGCCACAGGGACTCGGAGGCCGACCTCAAACGGTTCGTCTACGATCGCCAGGACAAGCTCCTGGAGACCAGAAACCGCCTGGAACCTGAACTGGCCAAGGCCCATGTCCTCACCAAGATGGCCATCGACGCCGGGGCCACCGACTTGGAGCTTGAGCCAGTCCGGAAGCTCCTGCGCCAGGCCCAGTGGCGCTGGGACTTCGGCGTGGCCTCCCACGGGGCCCCCTTCCACGCCCCGGTCGAGACCCAGAGGATCCTCTCCCACGGCCTGGACAAGGCCCTCCAGGCCCAGCTGGCCCTCAAGGACGTCTTCCGCTCCAATGGCCTCGAGAACGCCGAGATGCCCGATCTCTCCACCAAGGAAAAGGCGCAGCTCTTCATCGGCCTCGATCCGGACAAGCTCGTGGCCCAGAAGGATCTCTTCATGCTGACAGTCGTGCCCCAGTGGCTTGAGGAAGCCCAGGCCAACGGCCGCATCTAGGCTCGGCTTGCCCCGCATGGATCAGGGGATAGGAAAAGGGGGAGCCCTGGTGAGCCCCCCCTCGTCGGGCCAGGCCGCCGCGAGTCGGATCTGGGGAAGGCCCTGGGGCTACCCCGAGGGCCTCGTCCTGGCCTTTTCCGCCCTGGCCGGCGGCTTTCTGGCCGAGTGGCTGGCTGGGCCGCCGCCGCTCGCCTGGCTCTCCTGGCCGGCCAACCTTTTTCTGGCCCTCGGCCTGGCCGTACTCTGCGCCCTGGCCCGGCCATTGCGCCGTCGCCCCCTGGCAAGGTTCCTGACCTCGGTCCCGCTATCCGTGGCCCTCATCGCCGCCATGGGCCTCCTGGCCCTCGTCATGGGCCTCATTCCCCAGGCCCCCGCGCCCTATGTCACCCCGGCTGGCGCAGGGGCGGGGACGCGGCTGGGACTGGACCACCTGACGTCTTCCTGGCCCTTCGCCGTCCTGTATCTCTTCCTTCTCCTGTCCCTGGGGGCCACCGTCGCCGTCCGGCTCTCCCGCCGCCGGCTAGTCTTCCTGGCCAACCACCTTGGGCTGTGGGCCCTTCTTTTGGCCGGCGGCCTGGGAGCCCAGGATCGTCTCCGGGAAACCATGCTGGTCCCCGAGGGCGGCCTCGAGTGGCGCTCTCAGCGGCCTGACGGGGAGATAGTCGAGATGCCCTTGGCCATCCGGCTAGACGGCTTCGACATCGAGGAATACCCGGCCAAGCTGGCCATAATCGACCACGGGACGGGAATGCCCCTTGTGGCCGACGGCCGGGCGGCCTTTCTGCAGCTCGACCCAATGGAGCCAAGGGGGCGGCTTTTGGGCTACGACGTGGAGCTTCTGGAATTTCTGCCGGGGGCCGTCCCGGCTGGCCCCGAGGTCTTCGTCAAGGCCATCGCCAGAGCCACTGTCCAGGCCGCCAGAATCGCGGCCACCAACCGTGAGACCGGCCAAAGGTTCGAGGGCTGGCTCTCCACCGGCGAGAGCCTCATGCCCCCGAGGCCCCTCAAGCTTGATGGGGGCCTCCTTATGGCCATGAGCAGGCCCGAGCCCAGGCGCTTCGTCTCCCAGGTCAAGGTCTTTACCCAGGAGGGCCAGGAAATAGAATCGGTAATTGAGGTAAATAAACCCCTCAAGGCAGGAAATTGGCTTATATACCAGCGCAATTATGATACCGAGGCAGGACGATCATCTTCATGGTCCGGTTTCGAGCTAGTCAAGGATCCCTGGCTGCCCATGGCCCAGGCCGGGCTTTTCGTCTGGGCCCTGGGCTCGCTGGGCCTCATGGCCAGGGGCAAGAGGGGGCGGCCGTGAGCTGGGGGTGGCATAGCTATCTGGCCCCTTTGTCTATCATCTTATGGTTTCTGGGTGCCTTTCTCGCCCTGAGGGACCACAAGGCGGCCTCCCTTCTGGTCCTGGCCGGGGCCCTGGTCACCCTGGCCTTCATCGTCGGCCTCTGGATCCGCCTGGAACGGCCGCCCATGAGGACCATGGGCGAGACCAGGCTCTGGTACTCCTTCTTCCTGCCAGCGGCTGGCCTGCTGGCCCACAGGCGCTGGCGATACTCCTGGCTGTTGGCCTTCACGGCCCTTTTGGCCAGCGTCTTCGCCATCATCAACCTGGCCAGGCCCGAGATGCATTCCCGCTCGCTCATGCCGGCCCTGCAGAGCCCCTTCTTCGTGCCGCACGTGACCACGTACATGCTCTCCTATGCAGTCTTGGCGGCCTCGGCCGTTGGCTCGGTCATCCAGCTGAGGCACCTCTCGGCCACCGGCCAGCCGGACAAGGGGCTGTACGACTTCATAGACAACGTGGTCCATGTCGGGCTGGGCTTCCTGATGCTGGGCCTGATCACCGGAGCGGCCTGGGCCAAGGAGGCCTGGGGCCACTACTGGTCCTGGGATCCAAAGGAGACCTGGGCCCTCATTACCCTGGCCGCCTTCCTGGCCTACCTCCACCTGCGGCTCTCGCCGTCCCGGGAAACGTCCGCGAGGCTGGTCCTGATGGTCCCCCCTGTCGGACTCGTCCTCCTCATGGTCACCTGGCTGGGCGTTTCCCTCCTGCCGGCGGCCATGGGGAGCGTCCATGTCTACTGAGGCCAGGTGTCCCGCGGCCATCGCCTGGAGGAGGGGGCGCGCCGGTGCCGGCAGGTCGACCATCGAGTGGCGGAAAGCGCTTGCCGCCGAGTTTGTCTTGTCAACCCGATGGCAAAAACCATGGCCCCTTGAAGACGCGATGCCGCCATGGCCAAGAACAGGGCAATTTTTCTTTAGCGCCAACCCTTGGATTTTGTTAAACTGGTGTAGGCCGGATAGGCGGCCGACTCACGAAAGGCCTTTTTCGTCTCCATGATCGGTGTCTCAAAATTATACTGCGGAACGGTCGAACCCTCCGACGTGCTGCGCTACGGGCGCAAATCAATGAGATTGCCAAGCCACCTGCTGCAATTCTCGGAGGACAAGAAGCCAGTCATAGTCTGGAACATCACCCGGGCCTGCAACCTGGCCTGCGTCCACTGCTACGCCTCCGCCACCCCGGGGCCGGCGCCGGACGAGCTCGACAGGGACGAGGCCCGGGCCCTGGTTGAGAGCCTGACCGACTACGGGGTCCCGGTCATCCTTTTTTCGGGCGGAGAGCCCCTGACGCACCCCAGTCTTCTGGAACTGGTGGCCCTGGCCGTCAAGAGGGGGGCCAGGTCCGTCCTGTCGACCAACGGCCTGCTGCTGGACCGCGACAAGGCCTTGAGGCTCAAGGACATCGGCCTCTCCTACGTGGGCATAAGCCTCGACGGCCTGGGCCGGGCCCACGACCGCATGAGGGGACGCCCAGGGGCCTTCGCGGGGGCCCTTTCGGCCATCAGGACGGCCAGGGAGGCCGGCCTCAAGGTCGGGCTGAGGCTGACCCTTACCAGGAGCAACAAGGACGATCTGGAGGGCATCTTCGAGCTGATGTCCTCCGAGGGCATCCCCAGGGTCTGCTTCTACCACCTGGTTGACCAGGGACATAACCCCAGCCTGGCCGGCGAGTCCCTGTCCATGGCCGAGACGCGCCAGGCCCTGGACCTGATTGCCCTGAGGACCCGCCAGCTCCACCAGAGGGGGCAGGCCACCGAGGTCCTTACCGTCGATAACCAGGCCGACGGACCCTACCTTTACCTGAAGCTTCTCGAGGAAGGCCTGGCTGAGGAGGCCGCCCGGGCCATGGAGCTCCTCCGGCTCAACGGCGGGGCCAGCTCCGGGCATGGCATCGCGGCCATCTCCTGGGACGGCCAGGTCCACCCGGACCAGTTCTGGCGAAGCGTCGTGCTGGGTTCCGTCAGGGAAAAGAGCTTCAAGGAGATTTGGCACGATCCGGCCAACGTCCTCCTCCAGGCCCTCAAGGACAAATACCGCCATCTCAAAGGCCGCTGCCGCGACTGCCGGTTCCTCATGGTCTGCGGTGGCGGGCTCAGGGCCAGGGCCAGCCACGCCTACGGTGACCCATGGGCCCCTGACCCGGCCTGCTACCTGACCGACGAGGAAATAGGCCTGGCCGAGGCCAGTGGCCGGATGGCGGGCTAGCCTTGGACCGCCAAGGGCAAAAGGCCAGCCCCCCCAGGCTCGTGGCCTGGGAGACGACCAGGGCCTGCAACCTGGCCTGCCGCCACTGCCGGGCCGAGGCCTGGCCGGCTCCGGCACCAGGGGAGCTGGACGGCGCCGAGTCCATGGACCTCCTGGCCAGACTGGCCACCTTCTCTCCCCCGCCCATGGTAATCCTGAGCGGGGGGGAGCCCCTGATGAGGCCCGACATCCTTGACCTGGCCAGGCAAGGCACCTTCCTGGGCCTGAGGATGCTCCTCTCGACCAACGGCACCCTCTTGTCCCCCAGTCTGGCCAAGGAAATCAAGAAGGCCGGCGTCAGGCGGCTCAGCCTGAGCCTGGACGCCCCCGAGGCCCCCGTCCATGACGCCTTCAGGGGTCTTCCCGGCTCCTTCGCGGCCACCGTGGAAAGCTCGGCCCTCCTCAAGGCCGAGGGGCTCCCGTTCCAGATAAACAGCACCATAACCCCGGACAACATCGGGCAGACCGAGGCCATCTCGACCCTGGCCCTGTCCCTTGGGGCCGTGGCCCACCATGTCTTCCTCCTGGTCCCGGTCGGCCGGGCCAGGGACTGGGGCGGGTCCGGGCTGCCGCCCGATGCCTACGAGGAGGCCCTGACCAGGCTACGGCGAAGGGAGGGCTCCATCGGGCTCGAGTTCAAGGCCACCTGCGCCCCTCAGTACAACCGCATCTCCCGCCAGCTGGCCCTACCCATCCCGCCCAGGTCCGGCCGGGGCTGCCTGGGCGGCCAGGGCTTCATGTTCGTCTCCCACGACGGCCGGGTGGGCGCCTGCGGCTATCTCCCCCTGGAGGCCGGCAACGTGAGGCAGGCCCACCCAGTGGACATCTACGAGAACTCCGAGCTGTTCAGAGCCCTCCGGGACAGGGAGAGATACCGGGGCCGCTGCCGAGACTGCGAGTATTGGGACGTCTGCGGCGGCTGCCGGGCCAGGGCCCACGCCCAGGGCGACTATCTGGGCCCCGAGCCCCTCTGCCCCCACCAGCCAGGCAAGGCCAGGCCGGCTGCAGAGGCCAGGAGGACGGAGGCCAAGGCCTGTTGACCGGCCCAAGCGAGCTCAGCCATCTGGACAAGCTGGTCCTGAACCTTGTCCAGGACGGCTTTCCGATCCACCCAAGGCCCTACGAGGTCCTGGCCCTGCGCCTTTCGTCCGTGACCGGACAAGCCATCTCCGGGGACGAGTTCCTCTCCATCGTGAATTCCCTGAAGGACCGGGGCTTTCTGAGGCGCCTGGGCGGCATCTTCAATTCCGCCCCCTTGGGCTACCGCTCGACCCTGTGTGCGGCCCAGGTGCCCGAGGCCATCCTCACAGTCGCCGTGGCCGCCATCAACGCCCGGCCCGAGATTACGCACAACTACATCCGGACCGGCCCCATCAATGTTTGGTTCACCTTTTGCCATGACTCGGCCGAGACCCTGGCCTCGTTCCTCGAGGGTCTCAGGGCCTTGGAAGGCATGGGCCGGGTCTTCGAGTTCCCGGCCAGGAAAGTCTACAAAATCAGGGCCGTCTTCAACCTGCCCGTGACGCTTGGCGATCCGTCCAGTGAGCCAGAAATTAATTTCGCCTGAATCTTGATTTTTGGCCAGCCCTGGGTTACTATTACAAACTTGCGTTGGGCGGTTAACTCAGCGGCTAGAGTGCCATCCTCACACGGTGGAAGCCGGAGGTTCGAATCCTCTACCGCCCACCAGAAGATAATGCGCCGAAGTGGTGGAAATGGTAGACACGCCATCTTGAGGGGGTGGTGGGCAT
>JAISEK010000187.1 GCA_031264145.1 Deltaproteobacteria bacterium | reverse complement strand
GTCCCGCTCCGTGATGGGGCTGATGCCGCCGGCGGAGAGGCCGTAGGCGGCCAGGACGCTCACGTCGTGCCTGCGGCTCCAGTCCATGAAGTCGGCGACCGTCAGGAGGCGGATGTTGGGGGTGTCGTGCCACTGGAACGGTAGGCTCGGGGTGACCGGCATGCGCCCCTTGGTGGCCAGATCGAAGCGCGTCCGCCAGTGGCCGAAGTTGGGGAAGGAGACCACGCCGCGTTTCCCGACCCTGAGCATCTCGCCCAGGACGCCCATGGGATCCCTGAGGGTCTGGATGGTGCTCTCCAGGATGACGTAGTCGAAGCTCTGGTCCCGGAAGTCGCCCAGGACCTCGGAGAGATCTATGTTCAGGACCGGCACCCCCAGCTCCATGGCCTTCATGGCCGCCTCGGGGTCCACCTCCACCGCCTGCCCGTGGACGCCCATCTCGCGGATGAGCCGGCCCAGCAGCTCGCCCCGGCCGCACCCCAGGTCCAGGACGTAGGAGCCCCTGGGAATCTCGCCGACGATTACCCGATCCTGCCAGCGGTGGCGGGCCTCCAGGGACGTGCCCTGGTCGGGGGCCGTCCGGGCCAGGGCCTCCATCAGGCCCGGGTCCAGGTTGAGGCTGCCGGCGGCCAGGGCCGCCTCCAGGATCTCCAGGGACGAGGGCTCCCTGGCCTGGGCCCAGGTCTCGCCCGTTTCGCTGTCTGGCTCCATGGGGGCCTCCGTGGGACGTCAGAACTGCTTCAGGTAGCAGGTGATCAGGCGCCTGACGGTCTCGGTCTCCACCAGGAAGGCGTCGTGGCCGTAGCGCGAGGGGACGTTGACGTAGCTGATGGGCCTCCGGGCCAGGCACATGCCGGAGACCAGCTCCCGGCAAAGCTCCGGGGGAAAGAGCCAGTCGGAGGAGAAGGAGACGACCATGGTCCTGGCCCTGATGCGCTCGGCCATCGCCGCCATGTCCCCGCCTCCCCACTTGTCCGCGGCGTCGTAGTAGTCCATGGCCCTGGTCAGGTACAGGTAGCTGTTGGGATCGTAGCGCTTGACGAAGCTCTGGGCCTGGTGGTTGAGATAGCTCTCCAGCTCGAAGTCGATCCCGGTGAGGGTGAAGTCCGGGCTCTCCTTGCCTCTCAGGCGCCGGCCGAACTTGAAGCCCATGCTCTCCTCGGACAGGTAGGTGATCTGGGCCATCATCCTGGCCACGGCCAGGCCTGACAGGGGCCAGGGCCCGCCGTAGTAGTCGCCGTCGTTGAAGACGGGATCGTTCAGGATGGCGTGGCGCCCGGCCACGTTGAAGGCCAGGCCCTGGGAGGTGACCCTGTGGCCGGCCGACAGGATGATTAGGTCGTCCATGAGATCCGGGTAGGCCAGGCCCATCTCCAGGGCCATCTGTCCGCCCATGGAGCCGCCGACGACGGCCTTGACGTGTCCCAGGCCCAGGAGGGACAGCAGCTCGCGCTGCTGCCTGGCCCAGTCGCCCACGGTGACCATGGGGAAGCCCAGGCCCCAGGGCCGGCCCGTGGCCGGGTTGGTGGAGGAGGGGCCCGAGGTCCCGTAGCAGCTGCCCAGGACGTTGGCGCACAGGACCATGAAGCGGTTGGTGTCGATGGCCTTGCCCGGCCCGACCATCTGGTCCCACCAGCCTGGCTTGGCCCTGCGGTATTCCCTGATCGGTCCCAGGGGATCGGCGTCCCAGCCGGCCACGTGGGCATCGCCGGTCAGGGCGTGGCATATGAGGATGACGTTCTCGCCCCCCGGGCCCGGCTCCTGGCCGTAGATCTCGTACTCCATCTCCACCGGGCCGAGGGTACCCCCCGCCTCCAGCTCCAGGGGCCGCTCCTCGAACAGGATGGCCTTGCGCGGCCTCACCCAGCCGACCGAGTTTGGGTGATCCGGCCGGTGGATGTCCTTGGGTACCTCCCCGTCTACACTCATGCGCCCTTCCCGAAACATGCCCTCGCCGCCCCCGGCCAGTGGGCCGGGGGGAATGGCCGGCGTCGGGGCCCTGATGGCCCAGCCGCCGGCCGTGGAAGATGCCGGGACCCAGTCGCGGCGACGCCCGCCGCGGTCTTCCCGGCGACCGCCGGGCCGTCCGCGCGCGGACGGGGCCCCTGACCTGCGTCCCTGGCCCCAGGGGGGCGCCAGGGACGCCCCGGATGACGACGGGCGATCCGCCCAAGCCCGTCCCGGACGCCATTTGGCCGAGGCCCCCAGGGCCAGTCAAAAGCGGATGGCCGATGTTCCCCAGGCCCTGGGCACCGGCGGCTCGGCCAGGCGGCAGCGGGCCAGCGGCTCGCCCCGTCCCGGGGCCTCCCTGGGCTCCTCCAGGGTCCGGGCGATTCCCTCTTCCAAGTTTGCCAGGCTCCCCGGGTTCCGCGCCTGGCGTCCCCGTGGAGCAATTGATTTTTTTGGCCAAGAATCAAAGACACGGGGCCCCTGGACCAGAGGCCCCGGATATGGGATCCATGCCCCAAGCCTGGGCGATCGTTAGTCTTTCCTGAAAAGTTCCCCGTGGAACTTTTCAGGGGCGGCAAGATTGATCCTAGTCCCCGTCCTTGTAGGCCAGTCTGTCGAGACCGGGGCCGGCCTGGAAGTAGCCGTCAGGCCCCAGGAACCCGTTGACCAGCTTTATCCTGAGGCCACCGTTCTCGAAATAGTCGATGACGTTCAGGCAGGCAAAGTCCTGATCGATGCACCACATCTGGGTATTGGTCAGGTTAAGGGCCTCGGCCAGGAGGGCCCGGCCCACGCCGGCGTGGCAAAAAAGGGCCACGCAGCCCTGGGGGTGCCTCTCCCTGAGCCCGGCCAGGGCCCCGCGGATCCTCTCCCTGAACATCTGGGCCCCCTCGCCCCCGGGGAAGAGGAACTCCCCGCCGTCGGGGCTCAGGATGTCGCCGGCCAGTTCCGGGAACCGCTCGCGGATCTCCCTGAAGACCAGGCCCTCGCACAGGCCGAAGTTGACTTCCCTGAACCCGGGCTCGACCATGGGCTCCTGGCCCAGCCTGGCGGCCAGGGCCCTGGCCCCGTAGACGGCCCTCCTGAGATCGCTTGAGTAGACCGCGTCGACCCTCAGGCCGCCAAGGGCCAGGGCCGCCTCGTCCAGCTGCCGGCGGCCCTCGTCCGAAAGCTCCACGTCTGTCCAGCCGTTGAACGTGTATCTGAGCGATTCCACCGTCTGCCCGTGCCGCACGCAGTATAGCCTTAGATAGCTCATCTTTGCCTCTTTGTCCAATTCCGGGGGCTTTCCGTGCCCCCCGCCGGCCCCAGGCGGGGGGGTCGCCCAAAAAGCTGACGGCCTTTTCAGGCCGCCAGTCAAGAAACCGCCCGTCGCGAAGGCCGGCCTATTGCAGGTTCATCAGGATCTCGCCCGACTCCGCCGGGCCGGCCTTGGGGCGCTCTTCCTGGTGCTCCTCCTGGCTGGCGTTCCAGATGCGCTGGATCTCGTCGAGATCGTCGAGGAACGCGTCGACCACGTCGGGGTCGAAATGGCGGCCCCGCCCCTCCTTGATGATTTCCACGGCCTGGACGATGGTGAAGGCCGGCTTGTAGGGCCTCCGGCTCATCAGGGCGTCGAAGACGTCGGCCACGGCCACTATGCGGCCGGCCAGGGGAATCTCCTTTCCCCGGAGGCCCCTGGGGTAGCCCGTGCCGTCGACCTTCTCGTGATGGGTGGTGGCTATGACCTCGCCCAGGCGCAGGAAGCCTATGTCGGAGTGCTCCAGGATCTGGCCCCCATAGGTGGTGTGGAGCCGCATGACCGACCACTCCTCATCGTTGAGCGGGCCGTTCTTGAGGAGGATGCGGTCGGGAATGCCTATCTTCCCGATGTCGTGCATGGGCGAGGCGTAGAGGATGCTCTCGACCGTCTGCCCGTTGAGGCCCATCCGGGCCGCCAGCCGGGCCGAGATGCGGCTCATGCTTATGATGTGGGCCCCGGTGTCCTCATCCTTGAACTCGGCCGCCCGGGAAAGCCTGAAGATGGTCTCCAGGGACGCCCCCCGGAGCTTCTCGTGCGCCTTGGCCAGCTTGTCGTTGGCCTCCTCGATCTCCTGGGTCCGCCACTTGACCTCCCGCTCCAGCTCCTGGCGGTAATTGACCATGTGGTCGTTGTAGGCCTTGACCTTCAGGAGGGACCGGGCCCGGGCCATCAGCTCCATGCGGTCGACCGGCTTGGTCAGGAAATCGTCCGCCCCCACGTCAAGCGCCTTGACCCGGTCGTTGACGTCCTGGAGGGCCGTGACCATGACCACGGGCACCAGGGACAGGGATTCCTCCCTCTTGAGCTTGGCGCAGACCTCGAAGCCGTCCATGCCGGGCATCATGATGTCCAGGAGAATGAGATCCGGGGGGTCCTCCAGGGCCATGCTTAGACACTCCTCCCCGCCGGCGGCCAATAAAACCTCGTAACCCTGGGGCTTTAGCATCCGGGCGATGAGCATGCGGTTGAGCTTCTCGTCGTCCACCACCATGACCTTCTGGGTCCTGGACTGGGTTGCGTCAACGCTGGCCTTGTTGTCTTGAGCGGGATCGGTCATCATCTTCTAGCCAGGATGCCCCGGGCCCGGCCCGGGAAGGAATGGCCCTCTTCTCTTCGGCGTGAGGTTGGCCTGATGCGGTGTCTTGGCGGTCACCCCTTTGTGGCCGACGGCAATCCCGCGCGGGGTCATAGGCCGGGCCCTGGCGGGTTTTGGCGTCGGCGGCTCCGGCGGCCGCCCGGCCGACGCGCTAGCCCGCCAGAAGGCCGGAGGCGGCATTCCCAGACGGGGAACCATCCTGCGGTTCCCCGTCGGAGCGCCCTTGGCCGGGAAAGCCGGCCCGCCATCGAAATTTCCGTCCCCCAAGACGTCCCCAGCGCCAGCCGGCGTCCTGGTCCGGCCAACGGGGCCCCGCGGCCCACGACTCGTCCCTCGGGGCGGGGCAGGACACCGGGCGTCAGAGAGGCCCCGAGACATCACCTGGCAAAACCATACGGTCCGGACTCTATTCCCCGCCCGCAGGAGGCCGCCCGCCAGACCGTCACCCCAGCCGCCAGCCAGCGGCCGCCGGCCCCTGCCTCCGGGCGGGGGGCGGCCTTGGGCCAGGAAAGAGCCCCGGCCGGGGCCTGGTCTGGGTTGGCTGGCGGGAAAGGGGGCCTACGGGGGGCCACGGTGGTCCCCGGGGAGGCCATCGGGGCTATCGCCGGGGGCACCATCGGGGGACACCGGGGCATCGGGCCTCCCCCCTCCGGGGCGAGAGGTGTTTTCCCCCGGCCATGACCCAATCTTAACCCAAAACGCTCCCATTTTCCACAGCCTGCCCGGGAAGGGCCGCCCGGCACGGTCCCGCGGAGGGCCCTATTTCAGGAGCGACGAGGCCGAGCCCAGGAAGTACTTCAGCTCGTCGTCGGTGAAGAACAGGCCGAGGCTGAGGAAGGGGGAGGCGCGCCCCTGGTCGCTGATGAAGTCGTCGTAGCCGCCGCCCAGGTACAGGAACTTCCAGAAGCGGTACATGGCCGCCGCCCTCAGGTGCGGCCGATGGTCGAAGTCGCCGCTGTAGGCCTCGAAGGTCAGCATCAGGTCCTCGTAGACCGACCAGTCGAGGCCCAGGCCCACCCCGCTCTCGAAGACGCCGGCCCTGATGACCATGTCGTAGTAGCGCTGGGCTATCTGGGCGTTGATCTTCAGCTTGCCCCGCTCGTAGTTGTCCCTCTGCCAGTTGGTGACCCCTGAGTAGAAGTCGGTCCTGGAGTGGCGGCCGAAGTAGTCGCCGGTCACCCCCAGCACGTAGTAGCGGTCCGGGCTGGTGTGTATCTCGATGTTGGCCGTGCCCTTGAGGTAGTCGTAGCGCGTCATGTAGTCGGCCCTGAAGGCCACGGCGACCCTGGTGTCCTTGTCCTTCTCCATGTACTCGTTGACGCTGGTCAGGACATCGTCGATCTTGTTGATGGTCGTGTCGTCGTTCACCAGCCGGCCCAGGGTCCCCTCGCCGCTGGCGACCTTGTCGGTTATCTCCCTTATGCTGCCCAGGGCCGACCTGAACTCCCTGATGAGGGAGTCGTCGTTGACGAGCTGGCCCAGGGTGCCGTGGCCGCTGGCTATCTGGTCGCTTATCCTCTCGAGGTTCTCGACCGAGCGGCCCAGCGAGGCCAGGGTCGTCTCCAGGCCCGGCCCGGAGTCCTTGACCAGCTTGTTGAGGTTCTGGCTCAGCTCCCTGACGTTGAGGACGATGTCCTTGAGGTCCTGGCCGCCGCCGTCGGCGGCCAAGGCGCCGGTCAGGACCTTCAGGTCGTCGGCCACCCCGCTGAGCTTCTGCAGGAGCTCGCTCACGTCCGGCGAGTCGACCGTGTTCTCGATCCGGCCGCCGGTCCTGAGGTAGTGCTGCGTGTCCTGGCCAGGGGAGAGCTCGATGTACTTGTCGCCCAGCACGCCCTGGGCCCTGATGAGGGCCACCGTGTCCACCGGGAGGGGCACGTCGTTGCGGACGGACATGGAGATCCTGGCCTGGTCCTGGAACAGGTCGATGGCCTCGACCCGGCCCACGGCGATGCCGGCCACCTGGACCGAGACGCCCACCTTCAGGCCGGCCGCCTGGGGAAAGACGGCGTCGACCCTGTAGTAGTTCTGGCCGGAGGACTGGAAGCCGCCCAGCCGGAAGGTCATCCAGCCCATGACGGCCAAGGCCGCGAGGATGAACAGGCCGACTTTTATCTCTGTTTTGACACTGTACATGTTGGGATCTGTTCTTCCAAATTGAAGTAAAAAAAACGTCCCGGGCCGGTCAGTCCGCGAAGGCCGGCTCGCCGGCGTCCCCGCCGAGGAGGAACCTCGCCACCTCGGGGTCGCGGCTGGCCCTGAACTCCGAGGGGGGGCCGGAAAGGACGACCCGGCCCAGGTGGATGAGCGTTATCTGGTCGGCCAGGCCCAGGGTGGCGGCCATGTCGTGGCTGACCACCACGACCGTGGCCCCGGAGAGCCTCTGGGCGTGGACTATGAGCTCGTCCACCTGGGTGCTCAGGAGCGGATCGAGGCCCGTGGTCGGCTCGTCGAAGAAGACCACCTCGGGGTCCACCACCAGGGCCCTGGCCAGGGCGATCCGCTTGCGCTCGCCGGCGGAAAGGAGGGACACCCCCAGGTCGTGGAAGCCGCCCATGCCCAGCTCGGACAGGAGCCCCTCGGCCTTGGCCCGGGCCTCCCGCGGCTTGGCCAGCCCGTGGAACCACAGGGGGAACGAGACGTTCTGGCCCACGGTCATGGAGTCGAAGAGGGCCCCGTCCTGGAAAAGGAGGCCCATGCGCCTGCGGATCCTGTCGACCTCCCGGCGCCGGGCCGTGGCCAGGTCCACCTGGCCGTAGTGGACGCTGCCGGAGTCGGGGCGGTAGAGGCCGGTAAGGATCTTCATGAGGACGCTCTTGCCCTCCCCGCTGCGGCCGATGACGAAGTTGACCCGGCCCGGCAGGAGGTCGAGGCTGACGCCCTTCAGGACCTGGTCCTGGCCGAAGGACTTGGTCACCTCCCGGACCTTTATGGCTGGGGCGGGCACGGCCTGCTGGTCCCTAGAACATGACCGCGGTCATCATGAAGTCGCTTATGAGGATGGTGACGTAGCTTACGACCACGGCCAGGGTGGTCGAGCGGCCCACCCCCGAGGCCCCGCCCTTGGTGTAGAAGCCCATGTAGCAGCCGACCGAGCTGATGATGAAGCCGAAGAAGGCCGCCTTGATGAGGCCGTTGACCACGTCCCCCATGACCAGGATGTCCACGATGCGGCCGGTGAACTGGCCCGGGTCGAGGCCCCGGCCCACGGCCACGAAGAAGCCCCCCACCACCCCCACGGCGTCGGCCACGGCCGTCAGGAGCGGCAGCATGACCACGCCGGCCAGGAGCCTAGGGGAGATGAGGTACTTCACGGGATCGGCGGCCATGACCGTCAGGGCGTCCATCTGCTCGGAGACCTTCATGGCCGAGAGCTCAGCGGCCATGGCGCTCCCGACCCTCCCGGTGACCATCAGGGCCGTCAGGACCGGGCCGAGCTCCCTGGTCATGGCCGTGGCCACCGTCGGCCCGACCATGCTCTCGGCCGAGAAGCGCTTGAAGCCGTAGATGATCTGGAGGGTAAAGACGCCCCCGGTGAATAGGCCCGTGAGGATGACCACCAGGAGGGAATCGACGCCCACGGACTCCATCTGCCTGAAATAGTTGCGGAATCTTATGGGCGGGGTCAGGAGGCCCAGGAGGGCCTTCCCCGTCAGAAGGCCGTAGCGGCCCAGATGGAAGACCGCATCCAGGCCCAGCCGGCCTATGGCGGCCACGACGGACGATAACGGGTTCAAAGCTTGAAACTCCCTCCCGCGAGATGCCCAACGGGCGCGATGTCCGGCCAAGGGACCGAGCATGGCGTGGTTTAACATTATGGCAAAAAAGGGCTTACAAAACAAGATCATGGGACCGAATTTTCATCAGAAATAACCTAAGGGAGGACTTGACCTCTACCTAGACCTCCTCGGCCCCGGCCCATCCATTCGGAATTAAGCTTCCCGTTTCACGACATTTTTACTCGCCGGATTCCCTCCGGGGGCCCGATTGCTGGCCCCTTAGGCCGTCAAAAAAAGTCCCCCGGCCCTGGGGCGACTGGCCCGGCCGCTACCGCACCGCCAGATGAAAACTGAGAATCATCACCTTCGCCAGGAAAGCCTGCCCGCCAGGGGCCTCGGGGCCGCAACCTTTCAGGTCATGATCAAGAGTCTCGCCGAGAATAATAGGATAATCACGAGATACGCCGTCCAAAAGGCAAAAAGAAGACGAGCGCAAGCGGGATAAGGCTTTCAGCTAAGTCTTATTGGCTTGAATGTGATGCTATGCCTAAAATTAAACTTTAGGCATTGTTTATAACTAAAATTTTAATTTATTATCACTAGACTGGCCTTTACTTGCCTATATTCATCTTATATATAGCTATATCTTGCCTTATAAATCCTTATTTCAAAAAAATATTGGTTTTTGGTGTCGAATAAATTCTTTCAGGCAACTGTACTATAGGCTGTAGTGCGACCAGTTCTCTGTATTTCGACAATATATCATTAAATATGGATAAGTTCTTAGGGGCCTCAATAGTCAATATCAATGAATATGACATTGGAGATGCATTCTGAGCTGGTTTGCCACCCTCTCTGGCCATATAATGGATATCAAACATAGGATCTTTAAGGCTGCTTCCATATATAATTTTCTCGGCGTGAAGAACATTCTCCCATTTATTCAAGTTTGAGCGGCGTTCATCTTCATGAAGAGCGGCAGTCCCTTGGCTAAAAAATGGTTTCGAGTCCGCCTGCGATTTGCCAGGCTTCCTCATTGTGGCCTTAGGGCGGAAAACTACCTCCAAAGCACTTTTGGTATATGCTATAGGGTCTTGCGGAACGACTGGGGTGGTGAAACAAAAAGTAGCCTTCAACTTGATTTTGCCATGCAATCCCCCATCCGGGACAGGTAGTCTCGCTCTTAGATATTTGCCAAGAGTCAGTTGGCCCTGGTAGACCACTCTGGCAACGCCGGGTAGGCAAGTGATCACATCATAAAATTCAGGCACTTTGCCCCAGCCGACCCCATGTTTATCATGGCGGCCCGGTTGGGCGGCATGTATAAGGAGGGCCTTAATGGAAAGCGTCGAGATATCAGGCCCCATGATTGAGCGGATAGCCACTGCCGTGCGCAAAAGGTTTGGAGCCGCAAGACTCGTTCCTTGCTGCGGGACGACCTCAGGTCTTTTGCCTGACGCCAAGACATGGAAGTATTCAGGGGCATCGCCGCCGAAGGCAAGCACGTCTGGCTTTACGAACCCAGGACGCCTTCCTGGACCCCAGGCACTGTAAGATGCCTTTTCCCATGTATCCAACTCTGAGCCTGCCGCGCCGACGGACACCCCATTCACGCAGTCGGCAGGCGTCTGGATTCTCGCATTTCCTGAGTCTCGGTCATATTTGCCATTATTGCCCGCCGCAATCGTCATGAGGCACTCCCGGGTGCTCAACAAATCATCAATGACTGCGGTCCAGGCATGGACCTGGTTATCTTCAATGGGTATATCGGGGCCGACGCTCAAATTTAGGAAGTCATACTGGTTGGACAACAATACCGCCTGTATATGCCCCAGAGTCCGATAGAGTTCAAGTGGGTCTTCTTTTGAGGCCTTACCGTCAAGAACCCTGATATTGGTTATATAGGCAAACGGACGGGCCGCGTGTCCATTCGGTTCGATTGGGCCAAAGAGAAAAGCGGAACTCACGGCCAACCCGTGTTCGGGGCCACCTGGGTGATCAGTGGCGGATTCATCCATAACCTGATAGCTTCTTACCCATGGCCGAATATGACTCCCTTTCGGCAAACCGCCGTCAAGAATAGCGACTCTAGGCAATGGGGACACTGGCCCCGCGATTGGCATCAGGCATGGGGTGGCGATGGAAGACGATCGCTGGAAAGGCAGCAGATCACGCAACCGTGGAACTGCCGATATCACACGTATGAAGGAAAAATATGAGAGTGCCAACAAATTCTTTGCATCACCCTCGATAGGCACGAAAAGAAGGTTCCCAGTCATGAACCTCAAATCTTGATAAACTTTAAAATTCAAAGTATTTGCGTAATTACAAAAATTTTGAAATGGGAATAGTATACCAGGGCTATTGGGCAGCAAATGAAGAGCAACCTCAAAAAAAGACTCCGAGCTGTCGCAGGCGACGGATAACCGGTCTTCTGGATGGATGTTTTTTACTGTCTCCAACCGTGAAAATTCTTTGGCCGCCGTCGAACCAGGTAACAAGCCATCAACAAAAAACGGTATATTCGAGATGTCTGCCCTTTTGCCTGCCACAAAAATGCTTGCGGTGTCGCATGGCTTTATATTGGTCTTTTTGTTCCATTTCCTCGGCTCGATCCGCACGGTTTGGCTACCAACCGCGGTCAAATTGGCGTCCCCGAAAAACCCTCCGGGATAATATGATTTCGCAATATATGAAGGATTCAAGACAACCTTCAATACGGCATAATCTTCGGGGAATGCGTCTTTGGGTGCCTGCTCAATGTATTTCGCCGCCTGCGAAAATAGTGGCATCAAATGATCTTTTGCCTCGGAAAGAGAATAAGGATCTGTAAAAAAATAAAATGTTATTTTTTCTTTGGAGCGATTGCATAATTCCAATCGCCATGAAAAGAATCTTTAGTCATATTTATCTCGGCCAATTCTCTGTCAGTGACTTTT
>JAISEK010000145.1 GCA_031264145.1 Deltaproteobacteria bacterium | reverse complement strand
ATTGTTTTTTCTGGTTGTCCAGTGTTTTTTTTCGTCCAAAATTTCCTTTGTGATATTGATATGTTAACATTTTTATGCCATGGCACGATTATTGCTTATTTTTTCAGTTCGCTGTAGTGTTACTATCACTCCATTTTCCTCTCCATCCTGAAGATGCTGAGATACAAGGTGATGGCGGAGGTGAACGAGGCCTTAGGCATCATAGACCTGGTCCTGGAGTATTCGGCCAAACGAATCTACATCATGGAAATTAAGTTCGAGGCCACTGAATCCGAACCCCAGAAGACACTTGAAGGCGGACCTGTGGCGGGGAACCTGGCGAAGACTGGCAAGACCAAAAGGACGAAGGGACATGAGGAAAGAGTGAAAACCACCCTTGCCCGGTTGCTGGAGTCGGCCAGGGAGCGGATAAGACTGAACAGGTACGATGACAGGTATGGGGACGGATTCGAGACGGTCCACAGGGTGGCCGTGGCCGTCACCGACAGGACCAGGGTGGCCGTGGAGATATATTAGGACCGTGACGGCTCAAGGCAGGCTCGGGCCGGTGGCGTGGGATTGTCGTCCTGGCTGGGAGGCCAGCCACCAGGGCCGCCTCGCCGTGTCGACGTCCCATGGCCTTCCGCTATAGTTCCCGCCCAGGAATCCCAGGCCACGATTGCTGGCCGTCCTGGACGCCTCCTCAAGCGGCCGGGCAGAATAGGGGGCAGTGTCAGGACGGTCTGGCCCTGGATCCGAGACGTCGTCCCGTCACGTCTTGGGCCCGTCTCGTCGCCGAGAACAAGACGCTTGCGGAAGCGAATCGCCGTAAGATATAGCCAAATCGGCGATCCGTTCCTCGAAGAAGAGGTAAAAGTGATGGATTTGTCACATATTAGTCGCATGCTAACGTAAACATCAGGGGGCCCGGGCCCGGTTTTAGGTCCCGATACCATAGGTAAGCGGCGGAATAGGTTGGCCTGGGGGATGGAAAGGGATTCGGGGGAAAGCCCTACGGCACCCTTTTAGGCCCCAGTTGGTCCGTCCTGGTCCTGGGCTTTGGCCTGGCCGAGCCGGGGGAGAATATCCGGGCCGAGGGCTGCGGCCGGGGGCCCAGACCGGCGGGGCCTCCCTCGCCCGCACGGGGGCCTGGCGGACAGGCCCCGTGCCCATAAACCACTTGATTTTTGGGCTTTTGGCCCGTAAACTACTGGTAGACCGCAGGTGAAGACACCCGTCCGCGCCTCCCAGCCTCCGGTCCAGGTCTCCCTGTCTGGCTGGGAGCGACGGGACGCCCCGCCCATCCAGTCCCAATCCCCAGATGACGACGGACGGGCGGCCAAGGGTCCCGGACGGGACCGGAATCCCCAGACACCTGGCCGCCTTGCCCGCCATCCACGCCATGTAGCTAATGATCTTGCCCAAAAACGGACATAGCCAGGACCTGGCCAGGGACCTGGGCCTGAACCTGGAGGCCCAGGAGAGGAACAACCAGGCCAGGTACCGGGAACTGCGGGCCCTGGCCACGCCCGGCTTCCTGAAGGTCTTCAACCTGGCCCCGACCCTTCTCCACCACAACCACCCCGATCTGCCCGGCTACCTGCCCGACCCGGCGACCCCCTCCGGGGTGGTGGCCTACGGCAACTGGGAGGCCCAGGCCGGGGAGCCGGCCTTCGGCTCCTGGGCCGGCCCGGCCGGGCCGCCGGTGGTCGAGAGCCTGGTCCTGATCGGCTCCTCCGGCTCGGTCGGGCACACCGTCCGCTCGGATCTGGACTACTGGGTCTGCTACCGGGAGAGGCGCCTGGAGGGGAAGGCCCTCTCGCTCTTCAGGGAAAAGCTCCTGGCCATAACGCGCTGGGCCAGCCAGGAGCACGGCACGGAGGCCAACTTCTACCTGGTCAACCTGGCCGAGCTGGTCCAGGGCCGGGTCGAGCACAGCTGGGGGGAGGAGGCCGACGGGGAGGTGGCCCCCCACCTGCTGATGGAGGAGCTCTACCGGACCATCCTGTTTGTGGCCGGGCGCGTCCCGCTCTGGTGCGTCTGGCCCGAGGAGCGGTCCGGGGAGGAGTACCGCGAGGCGGCCGGGATCCTGGCCCCCCTGGACTGGACCGACGTCCCGCCGGCCTACGTCGACCTGGGCTTCCCCTCCAAGCCCCAGCCCCAGGAGTACCTGGCCTCGGCCATGTGGCTGGCCTACAAGTCCGAGACCGACCCGTTCAAGGGCGTCATCAAGCTGGTGCCCATCCTGGAGGCCGTGGAGACCGACTTCCGGAGCCCGCTCCTGTGCGATCTGGTCAAGAGCGAGATCATCAACAACCCCACGTCCCAGTTCGCCGTCGACCCCTACATCATCACCATCGACCGGGTGGCCGCCTTCTGCGCCGCCCACCTGAGCCCCGAGCATACCGAGCTGGTCCGCTCGGCGGCGGTCCTGAAGGTCCTGGGCCTGACCGGCCAGGAGGGGGACCAGGCCCAGCAGCGGGCGGCCATCAGCCCCTCCAAGCTCAGGGTCCTGACCAGGTGGATCGACGACTGGGGCTGGCCCCCGGACCGCCTGGGGCACCTGGCCGCCTACGACCAGTGGACCGAGAGGGAGCGCCTGAGGCTGGGCAACGACATCCTCATGATGCTCCTGGGCGTCTACATGCGCATATCCAGCCACCTGATCACCCGCTTCCCCGGCCAGGTCAACGCCCAGGACGAGGAGCTGGCCCCCTTCGCCGCCCGCATCCTTGGCCGCCAGAGGGGCCTGGAGGCCACGGTCGACCTCCTGCCCTCGGATCTGCACCGCCACAGCCTCTCCCGGCGCATGGTCTTCCGGCAGGACGTCATGACTGGCCAGTGGGCCATCCTCAACCTGAAGGCCGGCCATGGCCAGGGGACGCCGTCCGGGCCCCAGGACGGCCAGGACGACGGCGACGTCATCTTCGAGTGCGACCGGGTGGCCAAGGCCGCCGCCTGGCTGGTCCGCAACCAGCTCTACTCCCCGGACCTGGAGCTGACGGTCTCCGACTCCTTCGGCGTGACGACTGGGATGCTTCTTTCCTACCTCGAGGCCCTGGACGTCTCCTTCCCGCCCGTGGAGTTCTACAGCCTGGACGCCGAGACCATCTGGCAGGTCGGGGCCAAGGGCCCCATCCTGATCGCCTTCAACCTGGAGGACCCCGGCGAGATCAAGCTGAGGACCGCCGACGTGGTCTTCAGGACCGGCTGGGGCGAGATGCGCCACCAGTGGCGGGAGCTGGGCCATCTCATGGTCGAGGCCGACAAGTACCTGGACCTGGGCAACACCCTCATCGAGGCCTGCGGCGCGACCACCGTGGATTTCCTGGTCCTCCACCCTGGCCAGGCCGAGACCTTCGGCCGGGCCTTCTCCAACCTGAAGTCGGCCCTGGTGGCCCAGCTGAGGCCCAGGCACCAGTTCAAGGCCAGCAAGAGCCTGATCGATCTGTGAGACGGCCAAGTCCCGGCCTCCATAGTCCCGGCCTCCATAGTCCCGGCCTTCATGGTCCCGGCCTTCATGGTCCCGGCCTTTGTCGCCGCGCCCTCCTGGGGGAAGGGCCCGCGTCCCCTTGTTGCCAGCGTCGGAAACCCTTTGTTCCCTTAAGCCCCTTACTGGTGGATTTATGACTATAATATGCTCAGGATCGCTGGCCTTTGACCGTCTGGCCAACTACCCCGGCCACTTCGGCGACCTCATCCTAGCCGACAAGCTGGCCCAGCTCAACGTCTGCTTCCTGGTGGACGGGGTCGAGAGGGTCCATGGCGGCACGGCCGGGAACATCGTCTACAACCTGCAGCTCATGGGCCAGAGGCCCCTGGTGGTCACCTCGGTCGGGGCGGATCCCGACGGCCGGGACTATCTGGCCCGCCTGGAGACCTGGGGCCTGGACGTGGGCCAGATAGGCGTGGTCCAGGGCCAGGCCACGGCCGGGGCCTACATAGCCACCGACGTGGGGGGCTGCCAGCTCCTCTTCTTCAACCCGGGGGCCATGATGGCCGAGACGCCCTTCGATCCCGGTGCCCTGCCCGGCCCGGCCGACGGGCACCTGGCCATCGTCTCCCCCGGGGGCTTCGCCGACATGGGGCGCCTGGCCCGGCGGTACCGGGAGCTGGGGATCAGGTTCATCTTCGACCCCGGCCAGCAGATCCCGGCCTTTGGCGGCGAGCAGCTCCTGGACATGCTGGACGGTTCCCTGATGCTCATGACCAACGAGTACGAGCTGGATCTCTTCCTGAGGCTGACCGGCCTGACCGTGGACGGGCTCTTCCATTACACCACGGCCGTCCTGACGACCCTGGGCCCAAGGGGCAGCCGCCTGGCCACCCCCAGGGGGACCCAGCACGTCATGGCCGTCCCCGTGGAATCCGTCGGCAACCCCACCGGGGCCGGCGACGCCTACAGGGCCGGTGTCCTGGCCGCCCTGGCCCACGGCGAGGACATCCTTTCCTCCTGCCGCCTGGGCTCGACCGTGGCCTCCTTCTGCGTGGAGGCCGAGGGCACCCAGGGCCACTCCTTCTCGCCCGGCCAGCTCCTGGCCAGGCACTTCAGGACGTTCAAGGAGAGCCCGGCTTTCCTGGCCTGACAATGCCGTTGTCCGGGCGTTTTCGGGCCATTTGCGATAGAATATGTCGACATCGCCGCGGGGATTGGGTCAGCCGGCCCCCTCGGGCGGCCGCGGCCCCTTCAGGGATGTCCTCCAGCGGGTCTTTAGCCTAGGCCGGCCGGAGCCTTGGCGGGACCTCCCCCGCCCAAACGGCCGGCCATCTCATCTCCTCCATCTTTTTGGGTGCGCCAAGTGAACATCAAGTATAAGTGCGAGCAGGTCAACGGGCTCATCAAGCCGGCCACGGCCCTTTTCCTCTTCTCCGGCCAGGATTCCCTGGACGGCCGGGGGGAACTGGCCTCGTTCAGGGGCCTGGCCCAGCCCCACCTCAAGAGCGGGGCCTTCAAGGGCGGCTACCTGGACGTCCTGCCCCTGTTCCAGGGGCGGGAGGGCTGGCTCCTGCTGGTCGGCCTGGGACCGGCCGACAAGCTCTCCGAGGCCAGGCTGCTGGAGGCCGCGGCCGAGGCGGCCGCGAGGCTCGACGCCCTGGGGCTCAGGGAGGCCACCCTGGTGGCGCCGGTCTTGGCCTTCGGGATGGCCAAGACGGTCGAGCTGATGGCCATCGGCCTGACGCTGGCCCTGGACGAGAGGCCGGACTACAAAAGCAAGGGCGACCCTGGGCCCAGGGGCCCCAGGGGCCTCAAGGGCCTCACCATCCAGGCCCCCATGTCCGGGGATGGGCTGGACAGGCCCAAGAACGTCATCGCCAGGGCCAAGGTTCTGGCCCAGGCCCAGCTGCGGGCCAGGAACCTGACCGACCGGCCGGCCAACCTCCTGACCCCCGGGCTGTTCGCCCAGGAGGCCGTCGACCTGGGCCAGGCCCACGGCCTGAAGGTGACCGTCTGGGACGAGACGAAGCTGGCCGACGAGGGGGCCGGGGCCATCCTGGCCGTGGGCGGCGGCAGCCGGAACCCCCCCAGGATGGTCATCCTGGAGTACCAGGGCCCCCAGGCCCAGCCCTCCGATCGGCCCACGGCCCTGGTCGGCAAGGGCATCACCTTCGACAGCGGCGGACTGTGCCTCAAGCCGGCGGAGAACATGCATCAGATGAAGACCGACATGGCCGGGGCGGCCACGGTCCTGTCGACCGTCTGCGCGGCCCCCGCCCTGAGGCTCCAGGGCCGCCTGGTCGCCGTCATCCCCCTGGCCGAGAACCTCCCCGGCGGCTCGTCCTACCGGCCGGGCGACATCGTGGCCACCCTCTCCGGCCAGACGGTCGAGGTCATGAACACCGACGCCGAGGGCCGGCTCATCCTGTGCGACGCCCTGGCGCTGGCCCAGAAGTTCCAGCCTGACCGGATCATCGACCTGGCCACCCTGACCGGGGCCTGCCTGGTGGCTCTCGGCGAGGGCTGCGCCGGCCTCTTCTGCGACGACCAGGGCCTCTCCCAGGCCATCG
>JAISEK010000185.1 GCA_031264145.1 Deltaproteobacteria bacterium | reverse complement strand
CTGGGTAGACGTCCAGGGCGGTGAGCACCCCTGACACGGGGGCCACTAGCCGCAGGGTCGTCTGGACCTGGCCGGTCTGGTCCACCTCAGCCAGCATCTCCTCGGGCATGCCGTTCAGCCTCATCTTTTCCCTCACCCCGCCTATCAGGCGGCGGTCTGCCCTCTGGCCCTTCAGGAGCAGGTACTCGCTTTGGTCCGAGGCCCAGGCGGGCACCGTGATCCTGGCCAGCTCCTGACCCTCCTCGACCAGGTCCCCCACGGCCAGCCTCGAGGTCGCGGTCACGAAGCCCTCGGCCCTGGGCTGGACCCGGCCTTCCTGGTAGCGGTTGAACTCAATGCTGGCCGCGACGTTCCGGACCAGGGATAGGCGGCCCTTCAGGGCCGTGGCCGTCTTGAGGCCCAGATTCTGGACCTGGACCGGGTCTATGGACAGCCCCTGTCCCTGGCCGCCGCCGGCGTACCGTGGCAGCAGGTCCATGTCCATGAAGGGCGACTTGCCGGGCTGGTCGAAGTGGGTGCCAGGATACATGGGGTCGTACCAGTAGAGGATCTCCCGGCCGGCCTCACCGGCGGCGGGCCCTGGCGGGGCCTCCCTGACCTGGGCCGGGCCCGCCTTTTGATCGAGGCGGCCGTAAATGAGGCCGGCCAGAAGACCTATGGCCAGCCCCGCCAGGAGCGGGGCCAGGCTTTTGGCTCTCATGTTTCCCTCCCTTCGGCTACCATCGGCCGATGGCCGCGGCGTCCTGCGGATTCAGATCGTTTAGGGGACATCTCATCTTTTCTCCAGATCTATTATGGAGTAGTCCTGGCCCTGGAAGCGTATGTCGGCGACAATCCCGTCGCCGGGGGCCAGGCCCTCCAGGAGCGCCGGGTCATCTACCCGGAAGGGCATGGTCATGGCCTCCCAGCCCACCTGGGGGATGGGGCCGTGCCTGAGGGTGACCGCCTGCCTCACGGAATCGACCGCCTCGACCACGGCCTCGACGGAATAGACGCGGGCCGGCTCGGCCCCGTGGCCATGGTCATGCTGGGCCATGGCCGGCCGTGCCTGGGAGATGGCCAGGGCCAGGCCCAGGCCCAGGATGAGGAGGGCCGCCAGGGCCAGGCTCGATGTGGGGTTGGCCCTAAGGGCCGGGAATGTTCTTTTCATGCCGTTCCTCGCGTGGGCCGCCAATTTTGGCAGGCGTCTTGCCGGCGGCCGGTATTTTGTGGCGAAAGTTGCATGGGGGCGCCGGTCACTGCCAGTGGGCGTCGTGGTCTCCGGGCCGGGAATCCAAAAAACACGGGATCATGTCAAGGCGAATGGCCAGGCGGGCCACCGATCCGTCCCGTCTCAGGGGGTGGCTGGCCGTGGCCCGTCGTCCTCCGGGAAGCCCCCGCCCAGGGCGAAGTAGATCGCGATGTCGTTCGAGATCGCCTCCCTCTTGATCTCCAGGAGCTCCTGCTCGGCCTCCAGGACGTTCCTCTGGGCCTCCAGCACCTCCAGGTAGCTTATGACCCCGTTCTGGTACCGGTTCGTGGCCAGCTCCAGGACCCGCCTCTGGGTGGCCAGGTAATTGGCCTGGGCCTTGAGCCTCCCGGCCAGGGCCGTCCTGAGGCCCAGGCCCTGGGCCACTTCCCGGAAGGCGCCCTGGATGGCCTTCTCGTACTCGACGATGGCCATGTCCTTCCTGGCCTCGGCCAGGTCCAGGTTGGCCCTGTTGCGGCCGCCGTAGAAGATGGGCAGCCTTATCTGGGGGCCGAAGGACCAGAGCTCGTTGCCCCCGGCGAAGAGGGATCTTAGTTCCATGCTCATCAGGCCAAGGGCCCCGGTCAGGCTCATGGAGGGGAAGAAGGCGGCCCTGGCCGCGCCGATGTCGGCGTTGGCCGCCCGAAGGGCATGCTCGGCCTCCATGACGTCAGGCCGCCCCAGGAGCGTCTCCGATCTGACGCCCTCTGGGAGGGACATCGGTGGCCACCTGAGGAGGGCCGTGGCCGGTGGCAGCTCCAGGGCCCCGAAGTCGCCGACGAGGAAGGCCAGCTCGTTGTCCGCCATCACGGCCTCCGCCCTCGCGGCCGCCAGACTGGCCTCGGCGAAGGCCACCATGCCCCTGGCCTGCTCCAGTTCCAGGAGGTCGGCCTGGCCCGAGAGGATCCTCTCCTCGACGAAGGCCATGGAGGACCTGAAGCTCGAGAGGCTGCGCTCGGTGAGCCTGACCCGCTCCTGGGCCAGCCGGCTGTCCAGGTAGGCCCCGGTCACCGAGGAGGCCAGGGCCAGGCGGGTGTAGCGGCCGGCCTCTATGGTCCCCAGGAAACGCTCCAGGGCGGCGGAGGAGAGATCCCCCAGCCTGTCCAGGTAGTCAAGCTCGAAGGCCGGGAGGGCCAGGCCCACGTCGAAGCTTCGGCCGGTGTCCCGGCCGGCCCCCCCGGAGACGGTCTCCATGCCCTCGGCCTCCAGCATGGGCAGGCGCTCCGAGCGGGCCATGCCGAACTCGGCCCGGGCCTCTAGGATCCTCAGGCCGGCCAGCCTCAGGTCGCGGTTTTTTTCCAGGGCCACGGCGATCAGGGCCCTCAGCCGCGGCTCGGTCAGAAATTCCCTCCAGGCCGGCAGCGGGACGCTGGCCGGGCCATCGGCCAGGCCGGCATGGCCGGGCACGGGGGCCTCTGGCCTGGCGTAGTCCGGGGCCAGCGAGCAGGCCTGGAGGGCCAGGCCCAGGATAAGGCCCAAAAGCCCTGTCAATCTGCTGTTCTTCATGGGGCGAGGTCTCCATGGGTTTTGGAATTGGCGAATAGGGATCTTCCGAATCCGGCCCCATGGGCGAGGCAGGCGGAAGTCGGCCAGGGGCATGGCGAGAGGGGCCATGGGCCGGGCCCGGGCCGAGGCCGGGCGGCGACGGGCCGGGTGCCGGGCTCAGGACGGATCCTGGCCGGGACCGTTTTTATCGGTTCGAGTCAGCTGTCAGGAGAAAAGGGGAAGGCGGGGTGGATGGAAGATGGGGCGTGGCAGTTCCTGGACTGCCAGGTCGCGGCCCTCGGGAAAGATGGCCGCCGTGACGGTCCGGGGCAAAGGCCCCAGGCCCGGGCTTTGGATGGAGGCCTGGGGGAGCTTGGGGCAGGGGACGAGGCCGCAGGTCCCGGAGAAGGGGAAGGACTTCTGGCCCTCCGGCGTCCCCTCGGGCTCGGCCGTCCGGTGGAGGTCGCCGTGGGCGGCGGCCTGGAGGTCGCCGGACCGGTGGCCGCCATGGGCGTCCGCGCCTGGCCGGGCGCCGGCCTCCCCGGGGTCCAGGCAGCAGGGCGAGGGGCCCAACGGCGCGGCCAGGCCCAGGCCGGGGACGGCCAGGCACAGCAAAACCGCGACTATTTGGGCAAGGATCCTCACCTTGGGCTACCGGACCTCTTTCCCGCCGGCTGGGGCCCAGCCGGGGCCAGGGAGAAAAAAAGAGCTTGCTCTCGAAATATATCCAGCCCGGGCCAATCTTGTCAAGGCTTTTTTTCCCGGCCCCAGGGGGCCCACCGGCCAGGGCCAACCTGGGATCGGTTGGCCCTATCTTCAGATTTTTCTTGACAGACATTGGCTAATCATGGCATAAGACTATTCAAAATGTCCTGGACTTGCGTCTTGACTCCCCTTTGAGGACCGCTTGGTCGCTTCTTGACCCATCAAGGATAGTCGCCCGAGCCGTAACATCGGACGATAGCTTGTCTATTCCTCGCCCAGACCCTTCCGGCCCGGCGCCGCTTTTTGGCCCAGGAAGGACTGGCTATGTCTGGACAGGCATATTTTTGTCTTTTTATTATATTGATATAAATTTAATAAGAATATTGATTTATAAATATTGATTAAATTAGACTATAAATTAAAAAATAATATTAAATTTTAATATTATTAATTTATTGATATTTTGGAGTCTGCCATGAGCCTTAAAACTAAAATATGTTTAGGATATGCCGTCATTTGTTTGATCTTTTTGGTTATCTGCTCGATAGTGGCCTATGACCTGAGGAACGTCAGGCTCGACACCCACGCCCTCAGGGAGCACGTCATCCCCAACAGCGACCTGGCCGCCGAGGCCAAGTACTCCCTGGCCATGGAGGGCCTCAAGATAATGAACTACAGCCAGATGGGCCAGGAGGATCTTTGGCGGGAGGCCATGGCCCTGAGGCAGGCCAACCGCGCGGAGCTCGGGAATCTTGGCGCCGTGGTCGAGACACTTTCCGCCATCGAGCCTGATCTGGTCAGGATGGAGCGGGAGGCCGACCGTCTCTACGGCTCCTTCGAGGAGCTGAGCGGGCGGCTTCCCGGGCTCCTGGACGAGGCCAAGGCCGACTTCGCCAAGGCCACCGGGGCCTACTCGGACTTTTCCTCGGCCCTGGGGGCCTTCAGGGAGGCCACCATTGGGCGCCTCTCGAACGATCTGTCGCGGGGTGGGCCCACGGCCGGGCTCAAGGCGACCCTCGACCTGGTGGCCAAGGGCAACCTTCTGGCCCAGCAGGGCTCCGACTTCTACGTGGCCATGCTGGTCGGCCTCCACGACAGGGACCTGGCCCTCCTGGACGAGTCGGTCAAGGACAACGAGCTCCTCCTGGCGACGGCCGGGACCCTGCTCGGGACGGCCGCCGGAAACGACGACAGGACGCGGCTCCAGGCCGTCGTCGCCTCCATAAACTCCTGCCACGAGAGCCTATTGGCCCTCCGGGCCAACCTCGAGGCCTCCGTGACGAACAGGATCGAGCGGGGCCAGGCCAGGGACCAGGCCATCGCGGCCATCGACGAGGTCTCCGACTCGCTGAGCCGGATAACCGGGGAATTCGCCGACGCGACCATCGCCGTCACCGAGAAGGCCTGGCTGGCCATCACCGTCGGGGTGGCCATCGCCCTGGCCCTCTCGTCAGCCCTCTCCAGGCACCTCCTGGAGATAACCGAGAACCTCTCCAGCGGCAGCGCCCAGGTGGAGAAGACGGCCATGGAGCTGAGCCAGGCCTCCCAGGAGGTGGCCTCGGGCACCTCCCAGAACGCCTCCTCCCTGGAGGAGACCAGCGCCGCCATCGAGGAATTGTCCTCCATGACGCTCAGGAACTCCGAGAACGCCAGGGTGGCCCAGGGGCTCATAAACAGCGCCCGCCAGTCGGTGGTCAACTCCGAGGAGGCCATGCAAAGCGTCAACCAGGCCATGGAACAGATAGCCGTCTCCGGAAACGAGATCGGCAAGATAATTAAGACCATCGACGAGATTGCCTTCCAGACCAACCTCCTGGCCCTGAACGCGGCCGTGGAGGCGGCCAGGGCGGGGGAGGCCGGGGCCGGCTTCGCCGTGGTGGCCGACGAGGTCCGGAACCTGGCCATCCGCAGCGCCGAGGCGGCCAAGAGCACGGCCAACCTGATAGCCCAGACCATCGACAACATCAGCTCCGGCTCCACCCTGGTCAGGCATACCTCCGAGGCCTTCGAGATCCTGGTCGAGGACGTCAGGAAGGTCTCCGAGATAATCGAGGGGGTGACCGTGGCCTCCTCCGAGCAGTCCCAGGGCATCTCCCAGATCAACATCGCCGTCGCCGAGATGGACAAGGTGACCCAGAACAACGCCGCCGTCTCCGAGGAGACGGCCAGCGCGGCCGCCACCCTCTCCGGCGAGGCCCAGGGCCTGGAGGAGAACGCCCGCCGGCTTCTCCGGCTGGTCAAGGGCGGCGGCGGGGCCACCGGGTTCTAGCGTCCGCCAGGGAGGCCCTGTCCCGTGTCCGGCTGGGCCGATATCCAGGTTTGGCGAAATCGTTTTTAAAAGTTGCCATTGATTGGCCTTGATTAAATTGTAAAATTATTTTAGTTTTGTAGACAGTTTTTTACCTGTCATTTGCCATTAAAATAATTTAAAAAATAAAAATTTACTTTTTATATATATCTTTATCCTTATTGGCCATGAATTAACATGAGATTGCCTTGCTTTGCGTGGCCCGCCCAGGTTGACAGCCCCTGGGTTCAGGGGTATACTTGGGCCGCGGATAAGCCTCTGGCAGGGCCTTTCGTGGGTCCAGGGGGGACACGTTCACCCATGCCCCATGGGGAGGTCCCTCCCAGGATGGACCAGGTTTTTTCCCCGCCGGCCTGGCCGGCGGGCGGCGTTTCCCGCCCAAAGGCCCGCGGCCCCCTTTCCCGTCCCATCCCTGGTATGCCTGATTTATGCTGACAACTCTCGATTGGCTTGGCCAGCCTCCCGGCCCCAGACCCAAGGTGGTCATGACCGTGGGGGTCTTCGACGGCCTGCACCTGGGCCACCAGTTCCTGATAGACAGGGTCATGGCCAGGGCCAGGGCCCTTGGCGCCCAGTCGCTGGTGCTGACCTTCGATCCACACCCCATCGCCGTCCTCTCGCCGGGCACCGACCCCGAGGTGCTGACGACCTTCCCCCAGAAGGCCGGGCTCCTGGAACGCCTGGGCCTGGACCACCTGGGCCGCCTGATATTCGACGAGGGCCTGAGGGGCCTGTCGCCCCAGGACTTCCTGGCCCAGGCCATCTGGGAGCGGGTCCAGCCCCTGGAGATCATCGTCGGCCCCGACTTCAGGTATGGCCGCAACGCCGAGGGGCACCTGGGGCAGCTCAGGGAGTGGGCCAGGGGCCGCCGCGTCAAGGTCTCGCCGGTCAGGCTGCAGCAGGGCCACGGCGTCAGCTACTCCAGTTCCCACGTCAGGGGCCTTCTAAAGATAGGCCTGGTCGATTCGGCGGCCCTCTCCCTGGGCCGGCCCTACCGCGTCTCCGGCCGGGTGGTCGACGGCTCCCACCGGGGCCGGACCCTGGGCTTTCCCACGGCCAACCTGGGCCCGGTGGCCCAGCTTATCCCCGGCCCGGGCGTCTACGCCGTCAGGGCCGGGCTGGGGGGACGGGCCCTCCCCGGCATGACCAGCATCGGCCACAACCCGACCTTCGGCAGCCAGTACCTGACGGTCGAGACCTTCATATTCGATTTTGACGGGGACATCTACGGGCGGGATCTGGACGTGGACTTCGTGGCCCAGATGCGGGGCATGGTCCGCTTCGAGGGCCCGGCCAGGCTGGTCGAGCAACTCAGGGCCGACGAGAGGGCGGCCAGGGCCCTGCTGCGGGGCCAGGCCTAGCGGGGGACGCCCGTGGCCAGGCGTGGCCGTCAGGGCCTTTGGCTCTGCGGCCTGGAATCCCAGGTTCGAGCAAGAAAATGTAACCTTTTCAATATGGCATATTATTTTATTTTAGTGCCAAAAGTGTACAAACAATAATTCCACCTGTGCAATTGGAAACAAAGCCAAACCAGACCCACATTGTCAGCTGGCCTGACCAAAGCCAGTGTCCACTATTGGCGAAGCCAGGAGTCACGTTCTGGAAGGGTGTTCAACGGGCATGGCATGGCGCAGACCTTGGGACTCGTGCCTGGTTTCATGGACTTCAACGGCGCACCGTCCAACTTCCCCCTCGTCTTTTTCACCGATGGGGCCATATGTATACATGACAAGATCGAAAAGATGTTTTCCTTCACGAGGTTCAAGATCGCCCCTTGACTCGTGAGTTTTACATTTTTTTCTACTAAAAATACAGCTCAAAAATTATCGTCCAATAAATATTGCGATGTTTCAATTTTTTTTACTTGCATTTTCCTCTTTTTAAGATTAGAATTCTAA